>CAIMSF010000043.1 GCA_903844055.1 uncultured bacterium | reverse complement strand
GAGGCTGCCGAGCTGGCGCAGGAAGAAGATCATGTGGGTCGTCTGGAGCGTCTTGCCGATCGTGATCTGATTCATCCGGGCGATGACGCTATGGTATTCGACGAGGCGGAGCTCGGAATAGTTGCGCGATTTGAGGAACTTGACGGCGACCTGGCGGTCGATCGCCTCGATGCGGCCGCGGACGGTCTTCCCGTCGGCGTTTTGCGCGACGTACTTGAAATTGCGGAGAACCACGCTATCCCCTCCCCGTCATTCGCTGGCGACCTTGAGGACTTCCTCGAGCGTCGTGATGCCGAGCTGGACCTTTTCGAGACCGGCGTCGAGGAGCGAGCGGGTGCCGATCGCGCGCGCCTCGCCTTCAAGTTCGCCGATCGGCGCGTTTTGCGCGATCAGGTTCTGCATGTTGCGGGTGACCGGCAGGATTTCGAACAGACCGACGCGGCCGGCATAGCCCTTGAAGTTGCATGAGGGACAGCCCTTCGGACGACGGAGTTTCCCAACCTCAAGGCCGCGGCGATGGAAGAGCGCCTTCTCGCCCGTGGTCGGTTCGTCCTCGAACGCGCAGTCCGGACACAATTTGCGGACGAGGCGCTGGGAGATGACGCCGGAGAGCGAGGAGGCGATCAAGAACGGTTCGATCTCCATGTCGAGCAGGCGGGTGATCGTCTTGACGGCGTCGTTCGTATGGATCGTCGAGAGGACGAGATGGCCGGTGAGCGACGCGCGGATCGCGATCTCGGCGGTTTCGACGTCGCGGATTTCGCCGATCATGACGATGTTGGGGTCCTGGCGGAGGATCGACCGGAGCGCTTTGGCGAACGTCAGGTCGACCTCCGGATGGACCTGGACCTGGTTGATCCCGGCCATCTTGATTTCGACCGGATCCTCGACCGTGACGATGTTCACGCCGGGCTGGTTGAGCTCGGTCAGGCAGGAGTAGAGCGTCGTCGTCTTGCCGGAGCCGGTGGGACCGCTGACCAGCACGATGCCGTTCTGCTTCGCGATCATCTGGCGGACCAACGCCTCGTCGCGTTCGCTCATGTTGAGGGACTTGATGTTGTTCAGGGCGGAAGCCGGATTGAGGATGCGGATGACGACCTTCTCGCCGCGGACGGTGGGCAAGGTCGAGATGCGCAGGTCGATGACGCGGCTCTGGATCGGCGTCTGGATGCGCCCGTCCTGCGGGACGCGCGTCTCGGTGATGTCCATCCCGGACATGACCTTGATGCGCGAGACCATCTGCTTGTGGATGTTCTGCGGGAATTCGCGGACGGTGTCGAGGATGCCGTCGACGCGGTAGCGGACGACGATCTTGTCGTCCATCGGGTCGATGTGGATGTCGGAAGCGCGCTGGAAGACGGCCGAGGCGAGGATCTGGTTGACGAGTGCGACCATCGGCGTCTCGGCGGCGTTCGCTTCGGCGTCGGCCTCCTCGCGGGCGACGTTCTGCTTGATGCCCATCGCCTCGAGGGTGCGCGTGAAGCCGTAGTACTTTTCGATTTGGGCGATGATCTCGTTCTTCGTGGACGAATAGGCCTTCGGCGCGTAGCCGGTGAGGATGCGGAGTTCCTCGAACACGCCGAAATCGAGGGGGTCGTCGGTGGCGAACCAGAGTTTCTTGCCCTCGATCCGAAGCGGGATGATCGTATGACGGCGGCAGAACGCCTCGTCCACCATGTGGAGGACTTCCTCGTCGATCTTGAAATTGGCGAGCGAGACGCGGCGCACCCCGGTCGAGGTTTCGAGCGCCTTGAGGATCTGCGCTTCCGAGGTATAGCCGAGCCGGACCAGCGCCTCGCCGAGCCGTTCGTCCTTGGTCTTCTTGATGAGGGCGGTCTGCAATTGTTCCTTGGTGAGGACCTTCTCCTGGATCAGGATGTCGCCGATGCGTTTGAGGGCCATGTCAGTCGCCGCCTTTCAACACGGTGTTTTCCCGGTAGATGGCGGTGACGGAAGGACGCTCGTCGAACGCGACGGCCGTCTCGACGGGGGTTTCCCCGGGAGCGGTGACGGTCCGGTTCAAGACCCAGATTTCACCGTCGACGCCGGGGCGGACGACGATGCGGTAGACGGTTTCCTCGTCGCTGTCGATCACGACCACCCCGGGGGTCGAGGCGTTGAGGGTGAGATCTTCGATCGTCTCGACGGCAAACGGGACGAACGCGGCGCGTTCCCAACCGGCCTCGATCGTTTCGACGAACGGATGCCCGACCAGTTCGATCCGGAGGGTGGTCGCATCCGCCGCGGTCACGACGAACCGGTAAGCGGAATCCATCGGGTTGTAGAAACTGAAATCCAGGCCGTTGACGCGCAGGATGCGGACGTTTGCGCCGATTTCGGCCCAGGCCGGCGTCTCGGGGAAACTGCGATAGAGGAACGACTGGAACCGCGTGCCGGCGCTGACGGCGAAAAGGCCGGACGCGAGGATCGACAGTTGATCGTTGTCGAGGTCGGAATCGGCGAAAGCCGCGATGAGCGAGAAACGGTCCGCGGCCGGAATCGCGAGTTCGCCGGCGGCGGCGACGATGGCGAGGACGTCATCGGCCTCCAGGCCGTCGATCAGGGAAGTGGCGAGGATGGTCGCGGCGGAGGCGGGCGCGAGGTAGTCGTCCAACCGGTAGGTCTTGAACTGGTAGAGGTGCGAAACGTCGTCGAGCAAATCGTCGATGAACCCGTCGAAATCGAAATGCGTCGTCACCCGGACCGGAAAGAGCGTCTCGATGCCGTCCTGAATCGCATCGCGGGATGCGTCCGGCAACGTGAAAACGGCACGATTGTTGACGTTGCGGATGATGTTTTCGGCAGTCCCGTCGGCGTCGAACGCCAAGGCGTCGAGGTCGACCTCGTATAGATAGCCCTGGAATCCGAGCCGGTAGGAGGCGGTGGATCGCCATTCGGAGATCCGCCGTTCGAGATAGCTGGGATAGTCGGCCTCCGGACGATTTCCGAGGTAGATGTGCCCGACGCTCGTTTCATCGATGGCGAGTGCCACGGTCAACGTGAAAACGGTGCCCGCGGCAAAGAGCACCGAGAGCGAAAGGACGGCAAGCGCGAGGATGAAATAGACGTTCCGTTTGAAGCGCAGGTTGTATTCGTTCAACGGGGTCACCCCTTTGTAATGATTATAGCAAATCAAGGGCGAAAAAACCATACGACAGCCGAGTTGCGGACGATTTCGCAGATAATTGCACGTTCGATGGAGTCAAAAGAACGGAAATCATAATATAATGGTATCAGATGGGAGGCGGTAGGATGAAGAACATGAATCATCACGGGTTCACCCTGGTCGAAGCGATCGCTTCCATCGTCGTCGTCTCGATCGTGCTGACCACCGCCGCGATCCTCATCGTGAACGCCTACAACCAGTCCGTGGCGACCTCCCGTCAGATCGATGCGGTCCAAGTCGGATCGCGGATCCGCGACGACATCGCCGCCGATGCGACCTACGCGGCCGTGGCGGCGTGGATGGACGGCGCCGCGGCGACCCTCACCGCCGACAGCTGCGACGATCCCGGTTCGCCGTTTTCGTGCGGACTGTTCGCCTACGAGGCGGACGGGGTCGTCTATGACGCCGAAGTGGCCGTCTCGTTCGCCGCGCCGACCGCCGAATCGCTCCTGTACAAGGTGATCCGCTTCACCGTGGTCGTGACGTACTATGGAGAACGCACCATCTCCATCGAAGGGATGATCTACGATGTCTAGGAGCCGCCGTGGCGTCACCCTGCCGGAACTGCTCGGGGCGATCGTGGTTCTCGCCCTCGTCACGTCGCTTCTGAGCGCCGTCGCGTTCGCGATGCTGCGTGCGATCGACCGGGTCGCCGTGAGCGAAAGCGCCGAAACCACCGGCCTGCACCTCATCGCGCGGCTTGAGAACGCGATGGAAGACGCCGGTCCGAACACCTACTCGCTGTCCTGTTCCGGCGCCGGCGGATGCGTCGTGCTGATCCAGGAATATGTCTACGAATACGATCCGCTCGACGGGTCGATCGACCCTCTCGTCCATCCTTCCCCGCTCGAAACGACCTTGTCGGTTCACGACGGGGCGATCTGGATCGATGGCGTCGCGGTCGGTGCCGGCGCCTTCACGATCGGTCCGGCCTCGTCCCTGCAGGTGGTCGACGACCTCGGCGCGATCACCGTGACGATCGCCTTCGACCTGCTCGCCGCCGACGGACGAACCTTCCCCTTCACCGCAACCTACGAATTCACCGAAAGCGCCATCCCCGCATGACGCCGAAAGGAGGATCGGCATGCGCATCCTGACAAACAAAAAAGGCATGAGTTTCGCGGCCGTCCTCGGCCTCGCGATGTTCGTCGTCGCCACGGTGACGACCGCGTTCGTCATCGGTTTCCAACAGTCCCGCCTGGTCGCCGTGACGATCGAGAACACCGCCGAGTACGAAAACGCCAAAAACGCCGTCGTGGCGACCTTGCGGATCATCGCCCGGGACCAGGATCTTGATCCGGGTTACCTGGCAGGCCTTGCGTCCTTCATGGGCGTGACGATCACCGACCTCGGCAACGGTGCCTTTTCGGTCTCCGGCACGGTCGACGCCGACCAGAGCGTGACGAGCTACATCATGTACGAGGACGCGATCGAGACGACCTATGAGACGTTCTTGCAATACACCGGGTCCGAACCGGGCTTCACGCTCGATCCGACGGTGCGCGTGCAGACGCTGCTCGGGGCTTACATGACCCAGTTCGTCGCCGCCGAATACGCGCTCACCGCCCCGACCTTCACCGATTTCCAATCGGTCATGAACTATTATGAGAACACCGTTCGGGTCTCCGAAGGGTATGCGAACATGACGGCGACGACGTTGCAGAACATGGCGAACCCGACGATCAACGCGGATACCTACGTCACCGGGTCGGTCTCGCTCGCCAACAACAAGGACCTGACGATCAACAACGCCAACTGCTTCGTCAACGGCAACCTCACCCTCGGCACGTCCGGCGACATCACGATCGCCGACGGGAGCGTCCTGATCGTCGACGGCACGCTCACGATCCAGAACAACGGCAGGATCACCGGCGGGACCGTGATCGTCAAGGGCAGCCTGACGATCAACTCCAACAACAACAACACGATCGAATACATCCGGTCGACGGTCTATGTCCGCGACACCTTCACGAGCGACCGCAACGTGGTCTTCGGAGACGCGACGTTCGGACCGACCTTCCTGTTCTGCGGGCTCAACTGCAACCTCGACAGCAACGCCGCCAACACCGCCACCGGCATCCTCTATACGGTCTGTACCAACTTCTACGGCAACAACGCCGCCGTCGTGCTGTCGGGCGGGGTGTACGCCGTGACGACGAAGCAGCTGTCCGCCTCGGGCATCGCCGCCAACGCAAACCTCGACAACGGCGACGATTTGTTCGCGATGGGCCTCCCCGATACGCTCGGCGTCAGCACCGGCGGCCTGCCGGGCTTCCGCTACACCTTCCCCGCGCTCGGCTGACCGATCCGCGAACCAACCCGCCAATGCGTTTCGTTGGCGGTTTTTTGATGCCTTCAGTTGTCGAAAAACCCGCTTGAACCGCGTTCTTTGTGTGATATAATGATGAAGTCGCCAATTTTCGTCTATCCGGAGGTACGTGTATGGGCAGCCTGTTCGACTTGCCGCATCTTCTTTACATCGTCATTTCGTTGGGAATCACCGTCCTGTTGCTCGTCTACGCCAAAAAGACGCTGGTGCGCCAACGGTCGAAGGACCGGTTCCTGAAGACCTTCGGGCTGCTCACGTTCTTCCTGCACGTGAGCGTCCTCTGGGTCGATTTCATCAAGAACGGGACCGCGTCGGTACCGGACAACGTGCTGTTCCCGATCTATTTCTGCAACCTCTCGATGTATATGCTGCTGCTCACGGCGTTCGTCGAGGACAAGGAATCGAAATTCTACCGGTTCGTCTCCGTGATGACCGCCTATGGCGGATTCTTCGGGGCGATGATCTCGCTCATGTACCCTACCTATTATCTCGGCAGCGCGAGCATGTTCGAGTGGGGGGTCTTCAAGTCGATGACCTCGCACAGCGCGATGCTCATCGGCTCGCTCTGGCTCTTCGTCGGAGGATACGTGCCATTCCGAAAATCCAATACGGCGGTCTATTTCGCGGGCTTGATCCTGTACGGGGCGATCGGGCTCGTCGTGAACGGCATCTTCGCCGCGGCCGGCCTCCACGATCCGAACGCGATGTACCTTTCCGCTCCGCCGCTTTCCGAAGCGCCGTTCCTGTCATGCTGGACGATCTCCGGGCTCATGCTCCTGGTGATCCACGGGTTCACCCTCGTTTGGCAGAGGGTCGCGGCGATCCAGGGGGAAAAGGATCGGAACGACGGCGCCGCAGGCTCGGCCGACGCAATCGCCAGATAAGCATCACCCAAAAAGAAGAAGCGGTCCCGCGATGGAACCGCTTCTTTCATTCTTTGCGAAACGAATAGGTGCAACCGAACTGGCCTTGGATGAAGTCGCCGATTTCCTTCCACGCCTTGGCCGCTTCGGGGATGAGGTCGAAGGCGAGCTGGAAGACGTGGAACATCCCGCGGTAAATCGAGACCGACACGTCGACGCCCGTCTCGCTCGCCTTGCGGGCGACGGTGAGGGTGTCGCTTTCGAGCAATTCGAAGCTGCCGACATGCATCATCATCGGCGGAAACCCTTCGAAGGTCCCGTACGCCGGGCTGATGTACGGATCGTGCAGGGAGTGTTCGCCGGCGTAGGCCTTGACGTCGAGCGGATTCGTCCCGGCGCCGAGCAAGGGGTCGAGCGTGAAGTTGCGCAGGTACGACTCTCCCTCTTGGGCGAGGTCGGTCCAGGCCGACATCGTGATGATCGCCTTCGGCAGCGCGACCCCATGGTCGCGGAGCCAGAGTCCGAGCGCGAGCGCGAGTCCGCCCCCGGCCGAGTCGCCGACGACGATGACCTGTTCGGGCGCGTAGCCGGATGACAGCAAGTAACGGTAGCTCTCGACCGCGTCCTCGAGGGCGGCGGGGTAGGGATGGGCGGGCGCGAGCCGGTAGTCGAGCGAGGCGACGTCGGTGCCGCAGGAGATGCGGTGATATTTGACGGCGCTTTTTCGGTACATGTCGCTGTACCCCGAAACATAGGCGCCGCCGTGGAACTGCAGGATCACGTTCGGGCTCTTCCCCTTGATCGATGTGACGAACTCAAGGCGCGCCCGACTCAGGTCGATCCAGGTTGCCTTGAGGTCCTTCGGCCACCGGAAGTCCGGGGATGTCTCGGTGGTGAACAGCCGGCCGATGTTGACGGGACCGTGGTTCACGAAATTCGGCAGCAGCCTGCCGAGCCGGAGGAGCTGCTTGGCGAGGCTGCCGCGGATCGTCTTGTTGTTGACATGCAGATAGAGCATGGAATCACCCACTTTGTTCCAGTATACCATGGACGGGCGGTTTTGATCCCGGTGCAGCGCCCGTCGCCGCAGGGTTTTTGCAGAATCCTGTTACGAGCGGCAAAAAACGTTATATAATATTGATGTTATGTGGATTTTTCCTGCGGATTTCCGCTGTAGAGGGGGGACGTGCGGCCAAAAGGCCGAGCCTATGAATAAAAAGTTGGTTATCTACCTGTTGTTTATGTTCCTCCCGATGATCCTCGCGTCACTCGGGTCATGCGAGTTTTCCTTTGACGGCGCCATCGTCATCGACCGCTACGACGCCGACATCACGCTCGACCAGAACGGCGACATGTCCGTCGTCGAGACGTGGGACATGGACTACCCGTCGGCGGACTACTGGGTCCGCTTCCGTGATTTCGCCTACGGCAAATACGCCGATGGCTATCCGCTCTTCATCGATTTCTCGAACGTCGCCGATTTCGACGAAGGAGCGGCTTCCGTGCGCGTCATCAAGGACGGCGTCGACATCACCGACGACGTCCGCATCGGCACCTCGTGGGATTACGACTACGACGAGCAGGGCTATCTCGTCGAGTGCTACCCGAGCCGCGACTCGTGCGAATCGATCTTCACCGAGATGGACGACCATGCGCTCTCCGAAGGCAAGGTCACGTTCATCTACGAATATCGGATCATCGGCGCCGTCACCGAGTATTCGGACATCTCCGAACTCAACTGGCGGCTCTTCGAGTATGCCGAAGGCAAGATCAAGGAGGCGACCGTCTCGGTCCACCTCCCCGCAAGCATCCATGGCGTCGAGGACATCTATGTCTGGGGCCACAGTGCGGCCGCCGGCTCGATCGACGTCGTCTCCGCCCAGCAGATCGACATGACGCTAGAAAACGTCGGGACGAAGGACTACATCGAATTCCGCATCCTCGCCCCGAAAGACCTGTTTCCCAACGTCGACTACATCAACCAGGTCTTCTCGACCGAGATGAACCTCGCTTCGCTCATCGCATATGAAGCCGAACTGGCGCGGCTCAACAACCTGCGCATCACGATCGCCCAGATCCTCCTTTTCGCGGCGGTCGCGAGCGTCGTCGCGATGGGTTTCATCACCGTCTACGTGTACCGCAAGTATGACAAGGAATACGAACCGCGCTTCCAGGCCGAGTATTACCGCGACCTGCCCGGCGAGGAGTCGCCCGCCGAAGTCAGCTACCTCTACTACATGCGCAAGATCAACGACGAGGACGCCACCGCGACCTTGCTCGACATGATCCGCCGCAAGTATGTGACGATCGACTACACCGGCCAGGACATGATCGACGAGGACGCCGATTTCCGGCTCAACCTCGTTCCCGGAACGAACCGCTCCGAACTCCTGCCGCACGAGCAGCAGATCCTCCACTGGTTCTTCGACGTCATCGGCGGCGGCAGTTCGGTCTCGACCAAGCAGATCGAAGCCTATGGCAAGCAGATCCGCAACGCCGAGCGCTTCCAGGCCGAGGCGAAGCAATTCGTCCGTCTCGCCAAGCAGGCCGGCGAGAAGCACGACTATTTCGAGAAATCGCTCGCGGCCAACAAGACCAAGGCATATTCCTACGCCCTCGTTCCGGGATCGGTGCTCGCGGCGAGTCTGGTCCTGGGAGCCCTGCTGTCGATGGACAACACGCTCGCGGCGATCGTCACCGGCATCGTCACCGTCGCCTATCTGATCTATGTCGCGACCATCCAGAAACGCTCCGTGAACGGCAACGAGTCGTTCGTCAAGTGGCGCGCCTTCCGCAATTTCCTCGTCGGCTTCGGCAACATGAAGGATTATCCGATGCCCGGCGTCACCGTTTGGGAACATTACCTCGTTTACGCGACGTCGCTCAAGTGCGCCGACAAGGTCATGGACCAGCTGCGCGTCAAGCTTCCGCTCGACGACGCGGCGGTCGCGCAATCGACCTTCATGGGCGTCGGCTACCGCAACCGCGGCTTCTATTACGGATACGCGCTCGGCCGGTTCCAGCGGTCGATCACGACGGCGCGCACCAACGTCACCCAGACGATCGTCGCCTACAACACGCAGAAAGCCGGCGGCAGCGGCCGCGGCGGCGGGTTCGGCGGCGGCAGCTCGTTCGGCGGCGGCGGCGGTGGCGGCAGAAGCCGCTGATCCGCATTCCATTCGGGTTTTAGGCAAGAAAAAAATAGAAACTCATACAGGAGGTCATTGAACTATGTTTTTAGCAACGCTCGGCGGAACCGTCACGCTCATCGTCGTCCTGGTCGTCATCGCGGCGATCGTCTTCTGGGTCATCGGCGCCTACAATACGCTGGTCACCCTCCGCAACAAGGTCAAGAACGCCTGGAGTCAGATCGACGTCCAACTGAAACGCCGTTTCGACCTGATCCCGAACCTCGTCGAGACCGTCAAAGGCTACGCCACCCATGAGAAGGACATCTGGGAGCAGTTCGGCAAGGCCCGCGGCCTCTATCAGCAGTCCGCCCAGACCGGCGACGTCGGGAAAGCCGCGGAAGCCGAAAAGGGCCTCGCCGGCGCGCTGTCCCGCCTGATGGTCGTCTCGGAAGCCTATCCCGAACTGAAAGCCAACGAAAACTTCAAGGAAATGATGGCCCAGCTCAAGGATACCGAGGACAAGATCATGTTCAACCGCCAGTTCTACAACGACACGGCGATGAAGTTCAACGTCAAGGTCGAAATGTTCCCCGGCAACATCGTCGCCAAGCTCTTCAAGTTCGAAGCCGCCAAGTACTTCGAAGTCACCGAGGAAGCGGAACGCCAGGCCGTCAAGGTCAAATTCTGAATCGCGTCCCATCGACCAAGCGGGACCCCGGCCGGATTTCCGGCCGGTTTTCCATGCCTTTTTATACGGTCTTTTCATCCCGGAGGTAGACCATGTTCCTGTTCGATGAACGATATGCCACATTCGAGATGTTTTCGCCGTCCCATCTGATTCCCGTGCTTTTGACCCTGGCCGCGGTCGTCCTGATCGGCGTATTTAAAAAAAGGCTCTCCGCCTCGCCCCGCTTCGACCGGATCTTCCGGCTCGCGTTCGCGTCCGTCACGGTCGCGATGGAGTTCGTCTTCAACTTCTGGGTCATCGCGCAAGGCGGATCGGCGGCCGTCTTCGTGCCGTTCGGACTCTGCACGCTCTCGATGTATCTGACGGCGATCGCGCTCGTCTTTCGAAGCGACGGGCTGTCGAAGGTCGTCTATCCGTGGGCGGTCGCCGGCGCCCTGCTCTCCCTCGTCGTCGCCGACCTCGCCTACGACGTCCCGCATTTCCGGTATTCCCACTACTTCGGGAACCATTCGATGTTTCTGATCGCGAACGTGTACATGCTTTCGACCTCCAGGACCGCCTTCACCTATCGTCACCTGATGAAGTCCTGCGCGATCCTGCTTGCGATCGCGGTCCCGATGTATTTCCTCAACGGCGTGCTCGGATCGAACCACATGTTCCTCGCGGAACTGCCCTCCGAAGTCGCCTTCATGTTCGACTGGATGGGCTCGCCGTGGTGGGTGTTCGGCTTCGGCTTCACCATCTTCGTGTTGTTCCATCTCGTGAGCCTGCCGTTCCTTCTTCATCGCGGGACCCGCGTCAAGGCGTGAAAAAAACACGGTTCCCGCGGGAATCGTGTTTTTTTAGCGGCCTAGTCGGCGGAATCCGGTTCGACGAGCGCGTCTCGGATCGCGAGCAGGATCACTTTCGACGAATAGGTGGCCCCGGCGATGGCGTCGACATCCAGCGAGTTTTGGGCGATGACGTCATCGACGATCGCTTCGCCGGACGCCCCCTGGCCGTTGACGTGCTCGACGATCACGATGGCCGTGATGGCGTGACCGACGACCGTCACGCGAACCTTCGCCGCGACCGGGAGCCGGGTGTAGGAACCCTCGTAGGTCCCGTCGGGGATCGTCGCGAGGTCGACGTCCTCGATCTCCATGCTCGACAGGGAATCCAATCCCTTCTGCATGGAGGCGAACAGGATCGTCCCGGCGACGACGAGGGCGAGCGCGATTCCGCCGAAGACGAGGAGAATCTTGATGCCCCGCTTCACTTCAGAACTTCCCTTCGAAGTTCGTGACCGCGCGCATCGCCGCGTTGATTTGCTGGTCGCGCTTGCGGCTGCGGACATGGACGATCCCGGCGCCGTAGAAGACGGGATGGAAGCGGGCGAAGGCGTCGCGGGCCTGCTTGAGCGTCTGCTTGCCGCCCAGCCAGTCCGCCTTGAAGTACTGCGTGATCAGCACGCCGAGCTTGACGCCGTCGGCGAACTCGGCCCGGGCGAGATACTCCCTGACCGGGACCGGGAGGGAGAAGCCCTGCACGGGCGTGCCGAGGATGACGAGATCGTATTGGCCGGCGGCAGGGGCGTCGCGGAGGGTGCGGTCGAGTTTGACGTCGTTCACGGTGATGCGCGCGAGGGTGACGTTCTGACCATAGCCGGTCAGGATGTCGCGCGCCTGTTCGCACAAGGCGAGGGTGTTGCCGGTTTCCGAATAGACGATGATGCCGATGTTCATGGGGACCTCCGGCCGAACAAGGTTCGACCGCATCCATTATATCACCGGGGCGGACGGACGGAGGCTATGAATTTCAATAAAGTACCCTCGTTCACCTTTGAGGAGCTCCGACCAATTTTAAAATCAGGTATTGTGTTTCGCACAGTACTGTGATATCCTAATAGTGTGCATTGCACAGTAATAGAGAGGGACGCATCCCGCGTCCGCTCGATACGACGGACCCGAAGGACCATGAACCCATGAAAGAACTGCTGTTGTCAAGAAAAGGCCGCTTCATCAAATACATCGTCGCCTGCCTCATGTTCATCGTCTCCGACGTGCTCCAGGCGTTCATCCTCGCGATGATCTTCAACGCGATCGAAATCGCGACGATCGAGTACTTTTGGCTCACCGTCGCCGCCTCGGTCGGATACGTGGTCATCGGCGCGGCGTTCTTCCTCGGTTCGCGGATGATGCGGATCGCCTTCATGCGCGACACCCTGCTCGACATCCGGGTCCGCGCGTTCGACAAGATCCTCGACATGAGCTACAAGGGGTTCAACAAGCAGTCCCGCGAGGTCTACGTCTCGAACCTGACGAACGACATCAATACGATCGAAAGCAACTTCTTCGTGTCGCTCCTCAACTTCATCCTGCGCGGCGGTTCCTTCGTCGTGATGATCACCATCCTGTTCATCGTGAACTGGCGCGTCGCCCTGATCGTCGCCGCCGTCTCGTTCATCGTGCTCGGGCTCACGAAGCTGTTCGAACGGCGGACGATCCGGCTCGACCAGGAGAAGTCGACCGAAAACGAACGCTTCACCGTCGCGATCGCAAACACCTTCAGTGGTCTGGAAATCCTCAAACTGAACAACATCGAACGGAAGTTCCTGATCCGCGCCAAGGAGCAGGTCGCGCAGCTGGAGAAACGGAAACTGAAATTCAACTTCTTCACGGCGCTGCAGAACCATATGAACGAGGCGATCGGCTCGCTCGTCATGTTCGGTCTGCTCGTCTACATGATGTACAGCCCCGCCTCCCCGGTCGGCCTCGGCAAGGTCGTGCTCGTGGTCCAGCTCGCGGGCTCCTGCGTCTTCCCGCTGATGCGGATGCTACCGCTGTTGAACGTCATCAAGTCATCGGATGCGATCTACAAGAAGATCACGTCCGCGGCCGACGTCGACAAGGAAACCAACGGCCGTCCCAATCCCTATCGGTTCAAGAAAGCGATCGCGGTCCGCGGCCTGCGCTTCAATTACGATCAGAAGGAAGTCTTCCGCTATCTCGACTTCACGATCGAGAAGGGCAAGAAGTACCTGATCAAGGGACCGAGCGGCGCGGGCAAGACGACCCTCGTCAAACTGCTCTCGATGGCCTATGACGACTATGAGGGATCGATCGCGATCGACGGCGTCGACCTCAAGACGATCAAGACGAAGTCGTTCAACGAGAACGTCTCTTTCATCTACCAGGACGTCTTCCTCTTCGAAGCGTCGATCAAGGACAATATCGCGCTCTTCAAGGATTATCCCGCCGAACGCGTCGCCAAGGCCGCCGAGATGGCGGGACTCGGCGATTTCATCCGCGCTCAGGAACACGGCATCGACGAGCCGGTGGCGGAAAACGGCAAGAACCTTTCAGGCGGCGAACGGCAGCGCATCTCGATCGCCCGCGCGCTGTGCAAGAACGCCGACATCCTGTTCGCCGACGAGGCGAGCTCCTCGCTCAACGACGAACTCGGCCGCGCGGTCGAATCGACGATCCTGTCCCTTCCCGCGACCGTCGTGGCGATCAGCCACAAGTACTTCGCCGGCGTCTCGGAGCGTTACGACTTCGTCCTCGAACTGAAGGACGGTTACGTCAACCAGTACACGGCGATGGATTATTTTGCGGAGGTGATCGGCAATGAAACGGCGCATTAAGTATTTCGACCGCTTCCCGCTCGTCCTGTTGCCGATCGTCGCGACCGCCATCCTCGCGTTCAAGATGTCGTTTGCGATGAAGGCGACGATCGACGCCGCGCTCGCCCAGGACTGGACCCTGTTCTGGGAGCAGGCGATCTGGATGCTCGCCTTCGTCGGACTCCTGTTCCCCTCGAACATCCTCACCGCCTTCGCCAAGACGGCCTTCTTCAAATACGCCGTCACGCGGATGAAGACGGATTATGTCGATGCCGTCTTCCACAAGAACATCGACGAATTCCAAAAAGACAACAACGCCGCCTACGTTTCGGCCGTGACGAACGATTTCGCGATCATCGAGACCGACTTCCTCGAACAGGTCGTCGCCGTTTCCGAAGGCGTCATCCAGTTCGCGACGGCGATCGTCATCTTCTCGCTCATCAGTCCCCTCATCCTGCTCGTCGGCATCGGGATGATGGTCCTGAACGGTTTCATCGGGGCGCTCATCGAACGTCCCGTCAAGAAACACAACGAGGAACGCAGCAAGCTCTTCGCCGGCTACAACGGTTTCGTCAAGGAAGTCCTCTCCGCCTTCGGGATCATCAAGAACAACGGGCTCGAAGACCGGGTCCGGACCAACTTCCGCGAGAAAAGCACCTCGGTCCAGGAAAAACGTTTCGTGATCGACCGACTGATGAGTTATGTCTATGTCGGTCAGACCGCCACCACGAACTTCGTCGTCACCGGCCTGTTCCTCCTCGTGGCGCGCCTGTCGATGGCGGGTGCCGTCGCCTTCTCGGGCGTCGTCGTCGTCGTCAGCAACATCGACCGGCTGATCGGACCGATCTTCACCGTCTCCGAGGCGATCCCCCGGATCCGTTCCGTCAAAGCCATCTTCAAACGGATCGACGACTCGCTTCAATCCCGCAACACGCACCCCGAAACGCTCCCGCTCGAGCGGTTCGTCCGCTCCATCGAGTTCCGCGGCGTTTCCATCTCGTACGACGACAACGTGGTCCTGAAGGACGTCAACCTGACGTTCGAGAAGGGCCGCAAGTATCTCGTCATCGGCCCGTCCGGCGGCGGCAAGTCGACGTTCCTTCGTCTCCTTAGGAAATACTTCGATCCGACCGCCGGAACGATCGAGATCGACGGCGCCCCGCTCAAGGACGTCCGCAAGCAGGACTATTACGCCCGCATCGCCAACATCGAGCAGCAGGTCTTCCTGTTCGAGGACACCCTCCGCAACAACCTCACCCTGTTCAAGGAATACGGCGAGGACGAGATTGCCGACGCGATCATGAAGGCCGGCCTCGGCGAGTTCGTCAGAAGCAACCCCGAAGGCCTCGAGTACATGATTTACGACAACGGCAAGAACGTCTCCGGCGGCGAGAAGAGCCGCATCGCGATCGCCCGCGGCCTGCTCAACAAGGCGGATCTGATCATGCTCGACGAGGCGTTCGCATCGCTCGACCGCGACCGCGCGCGGGCGATCGAAACGACGCTCCTCGACCTCGTCGGCGTCACCGTGATCAATGTCAGCCACGTCGTCATCGACGAGAACAAATCGCGTTACGACAACATCGTGGTCGTCAAGAACCGCTCCGCGAAATTCGCTTCCTGAAAACCGATCGCATCCGCGGGACGCCGAAAGGCGCCCCGCTTTCTTTCCGCGGAGATCCGTAGTATAATGATGCAAAAGACGTGCGAAGGGAGGGATACCATGAACGATGAGACGACGGCGATGGTTCCCTTCCGTCCCGGATGGACCGAAGCGCTCCTTCGGTGGTACCGTTCCCGCCGGCGCGACCTGCCTTGGCGCGACGACCCGGACCCGTACCGGATCCTTGTCAGTGAAATCATGGGGCAGCAGACGCGGATGTCCGTCCTGGTCCCCTATTTCGAGCGATTCGTCCAACGCCTTCCTTCTGTCGCCGACCTCGCCGCGGTCGACGACGACGTCCTCTTCAAACTGTGGGAAGGACTCGGATACTACCGCCGCGCCGTCAACCTGAAAAAGGCCGCCGTGCTCGTGATGGAACGCCACGGCGGCGTCATCCCCGACACCCGCGAAGGTCTCTTGGCGCTTCCCGGGGTCGGCGCCTATACCGCCGGAGCGATCCTGTCGATCGCCTTCGGCGTCTTCGAACCGGCGATCGACGGCAACGTCCGGCGCGTCATCGCCCGGCAGTTCGGCATCGACCAGTCACCTGAATCGGCCGAAGGATCGGCCTCGATCGAGTCGATCGTCCGCCGCCATGCGCCGGCCGGAGAAAGCGCCGACTACACCCAGGCGCTGATGGAACTCGGCGCGCTGGTCTGTCTGCCCAACGGCGCCCCGCTCTGCGATTCCTGTCCCGGACGGGACGGCTGCGTCGCAAGGCGCGACGACCGGATCGGGGAGCTGCCGGTCCGCGCGGCGAAGAAGGCGCGCCGGATCGAACCGATGACGATCCTCGCGATCCGGACCGACGACGGATCGATCTTGTTCGAACGGCGTCCCGCGGGCGGCCTGCTCGCCGGGATGCGCGGACTGCATGCCATCCCCGGAACGCTTTCGATCGATGAACTGACGCGGTACTGCGAACACCGCGGAATCAGTGTCGAATCGATCGTGAAGCTCGCTTCCCGTAAACACGTCTTCACCCATGTCGAATGGCACATGACCGGATATCTGGCGACGGTCCGCGGTCCGCTTCCGTCACAAGCGGGCGAAACCTTCACGCCGGCCGAAATCGTCTCGGGCGTCGCCGTGGCATCCGCCTTCCAGGGATTCCTCGCGGAGATCCTGCGGCTTCCGCAAGCCTCGTGATCGCGGCGCTTCCGATCCCGGAAGCGCCTTTGCTTTTCGTTCGGGGAGTGGTATAATGGTGAAAAACGAGGTGGTCCCGATGAACCGATTGCATGACCTGCTGTCCCAAAAACCCGGCGCCCGCGTCCTCGACGTCGGCACCGGCGTCGGCAATTTCCTGTACTTTCTGAAAGAAGTCATGGCCGATTACGAGAGCGTCGTCGGCATCGACCAGAGCGAAAACGCGCTCGTCGCGGCGCGGAAGAACTTCGCCGACGACCCGCGCATCCGCTTCGAGCGGATGGATGCGACCGCGATGACGTTTCCGGATTCCTCCTTCGACGTGGTCGTCTTGTCCAACACCCTCCACCATCTCGCCGATCCGGTCCCGGTGTTTCGCGAGATGGAGCGGGTCCTGCGTCCCGACGGGATCCTCATCGTCAACGAGATGGTATCCGACGGCCTCGACGAAATGCAGATCAGCCACCGCGAACTGCACCACTTCTCCGCCGCCCTCGACACCGCGGCGGGAATCTACCACGCGAACACGATGTCGCGGGATGAGATCGCCCTCATGCTTTCCAGGACGTCCCGGCTCGCGATCGCCGAGGCGTGGGACGTCAAGTTCCCGGAGGGTCCCCTCCCGACCCCCGAAGAGGTCGAACAGACGGCGTCGACGGTCGACCGCCTGCTTGCGCGCGTCAAGG
>CAIMSF010000042.1 GCA_903844055.1 uncultured bacterium | reverse complement strand
CTGGATCCTCTGGAAGACGGCGGGAGGCATGCTCCTGCAGGCGGTCGTGACCGCCGCCGTCTTCATCTTCTTCGGCCTTGCCCTCTGGAATAAAGGCCTGGCGCGCTATGAAAGCGCCGGAAGCTGACAAAATGAAAGCCCATGAATCTCCCGCTAGCGGGCGGAGAATCATGGGCTTTTTGAGTAGATACTCAGAATGTGTATTAGCTTTTTTAGGGGTATCCATTTGTCATTCAGGAAAGTTACGTTTTGTGACTATGACAGGTTCGTTTGATGATATGAAAGCTTTTTTTATGGTTTGACGACTTTTCGCTTCTTGGATAAAGGATGACGCGGATTGACGACTAGACGAATCGCCGTATCCGTGAACCTTTCGGCGATCAAACGTTTCGAAAAAAACATTAAGATGCATTCAATCGGCCAAAACCAATTCAGGATGATGGAACGGATCAATATCGTCCGTACGGAAGGACGCTTTCCCGAACTCATCACGATTTCGATTCCAGCCCTATGCTTGCCATAGCTTTGATTGCCGAAGAGTAAGTCTTTTGCAAATAAATGGAGAAACATCACATTAATCAACAAAACGGAAATCAGCGTATTTAGCGTAGAGTCGAAATCGAGGATTGCCTGGATTTCAGGCGTATCCAGCAAGATCCTAATCAGGGTGACCGGGAAAATGCAGAGGAGGTCGATGATCCACGCCTTGATACGGAGCGGTATCATCGACTTTTGGACCGGTTGCGACGGGCATGCCGCTGATGAGAGACTCGCAGAATCAGGGAAGGATGGGACAATCACGGTGTTGGTCTTCCGGTCGATGTCGAGATTGGCTTTCGGGAAGAAGATGCAAAGGAGGACAAGTGGCTCGATCAACCTGCGGGTCATGATTTCATATAAAGTCGGTCTTCCGTCATGATCGCAAGATTCAAGTCGGAGTTTGAAGATGCGCTTGCCGACACTCGCGCCACAGAACAACCGGTCTGAAGTCAGATACAGCGCGACCAGCGGATAAGCGAACAAGTGGGTCCAGCCAACGGATAACGAGTTCGATGATGCCATGAGTCCCAGAGGAATGAATGGGAGAAAATGGATAATCGCGTCGACAACGACACTCCAAAAATACCTTTTTCCGATGTTCTTGCGCTGCTCAGCCATGTCCGTTCCCCCCGGATGTCGAATCGATAATGTCATTATATGACATGCATGTTAACTTTTCAAGCACTTCCGGAAATCCATCAAAAAGCCCCGCGGATCGGCGGGGCTTGTTTCAGTAGGTGATCTTGTTCTGGGCCTTGTTCAAGATGATTTCCTTCGACTTCATGATCCGGACGAGGTTGGAGCGTTCGGCGTCGTCGAGCTTCATCTGGATGTAATGGATCGTCTCCACGTAATCGGGGATCATGATGAACTCGATCGCGTTGACGCGCCGGCGCGTCTTCTCGATCTCGTCGGCGAGCATGTCGCAGGCCTTCTCGAGGCCGGCGAGTTCGACGAGTTTGGGCGCGACGTCCGCGAGGTCGAGGACCGTGCGGTCGAGCAGGGCGGGGGAGAAGGCGAAGCCGTAGGTGAGGTCGACGGGACCCTGGTCGACGGCCTTCACGACCGGGATCCTGACGTTCATCACGTTCTTCTCGGAGACTTCGACGACGGCCGCCTGGGCCGGGACCATCAGGGCTTCGAGGATGCCCTGGCGGCTCATCTTGATCTTCGCTTCCGCGAACTGGTTCATGACGCGGGCGAGCGCCTCTTCGACGTCGATGCGGAGGGCGCGGTTCTGACGGATGAGGTCCATGAACCGACGGATCATCTCGTCCTGTTTGTCCTTCAAGAGCTTATGTCCTCTGCGGGCGGTCCCGAGCAGCCGTTTCAGCCGCGTCAGTTCCATCCGGGTCGGATTCACGTTCATCATCAGGCGTCACCTCGCCTTCGGCCAGTATTTCTCGATCATTTCGAGCGAGATGCGCTTCAGTTCGGTCTTCGGGAGGATCGTGAGCAACTTCCAGCCGAGGTCGAGCGTCTCGACGATGGTCCGGTCGGTTTCGAAGCCCTGCGACACGTATTCCTTCTCGAAGGCGGTCGCGAAGCGGGAATAGAGCTTGTCGATGTCGGAGAGGGCGGCTTCGCCGAGGATCGTCGAGAGTTCCTTGGCTTCCTTGCCTCGGGCATACGCGGCGAAGAGCTGGTTCATCGTCGCCGAATGGTCTTCCCGCGTGCGGCCTTTGCCGATGCCCTTGTCCTTCAGACGGGAGAGCGAGGGGAGGACGTCGACGGGCGGGGTGATGCCCTTGAAGTTGAGTTCGCGGGAGAGGATGATCTGCCCTTCGGTGATGTAGCCGGTGAGGTCGGGGATCGGGTGGGTCTTGTCGTCCTCGGGCATCGTCAGGATCGGGATCTGGGTGATCGAGCCCTTCTTGCCCTTGATGCGGCCGGCGCGCTCATAGAGCGAGGCGAGGTCGGTGTACATGTAGCCGGGGTAGCCTCTGCGGCCCGGGACTTCCTTTCGGGCGGCGGAGACTTCGCGGAGCGCCTCGGCGTAGTTCGTGATGTCGGTGATGATGACGAGGACGTGCATGCCGAGCTCGTAGGCGAGGTATTCGGCGGCGGTGATCGCCATGCGGGGGGTCGCGATGCGTTCGATCGCGGGGTCGTTCGCCAGGTTCGTGAAGAGGACCGAGCGTTCGATCGCGCCGGAGCGCTTGAAGTCGGTGACGAAGTAGTCGGCTTCCTCGAAGGTGATCCCGACGGCGGCGAAGACGACGGCGAACTTGTCGGAGGCGTTCAACACCTTCGCCTGGCGGGCGATCTGCGCCGCGAGCTTCGCGTGTGGCAGACCGTTGCCCGAGAAGATCGGCAGCTTCTGGCCGCGCACGAGGGTGTTGAGCCCGTCGATCGCGGAGACGCCGGTCTGGATGAATTCGAGCGGATAGTCGCGGGCGACCGGGTTGAGCGGCGTGCCGTTGATGTCCATCACCTTGGTCGGGATGATCTCGCCGGCGCCGTCTTTCGGACGGCCCATGCCGTCGAAGACGCGGCCGAGGATCTCGGGGGAGAGTTTGATCTCGATCCCGTGGCCGAGGAACGACGCCTTGGCGTCGGAGATGCGCAGTCCCTGGGAGGAGTCGAAGAGCTGGACGAGGGCGCGGTCGCCGTCGACTTCGAGGACCTTGCCGACGCGTTCGTCGCCGGAGGCCTGGCGGATCCGGACGAGCTCGTCGTACTTGACGCCCTCGACCTTGTCGACGAGCATCAGCGGACCGACGACTTCG
>CAIMSF010000041.1 GCA_903844055.1 uncultured bacterium | reverse complement strand
TCGCGCAACTATTCCGAGCTCCGCCTCGTCGAATACCATAGCGTCATCGCCCGGATGAATCAGATCACGATCGGCAAGACGCTCCAGACGACCCACATGATCTTCTTCCTGCGCCAGCTTGGCAGCCTCCTGAAAGCCGGCGTGAACATCCTGCCCGCGCTCGAGCTGCTCTCGCTGCAGCAGGAAAAGCATCGTCTGCGGATGATCCTCTTCGAAATCTACCAGCACGTCTACAACGGGCTCTCGCTGTCGAAGGCGCTCGCGGCGCGTCCGAAGGAATTCCCGAAGCTGCTGATCCTGATGATCGAAGTCGGCGAACTGTCCGGAACGCTGCCCGACACCGTTCTCGCGATGGCCGCCTACTACGACCGCCAGACGAAAGTCAACGGGCAGATCAAGGGCGCGCTCCGCATGCCCGTCGTCTATCTCGTCGCCGCCCTCCTGATCGCCGCCGGGATGATGCTCTTCGTCTTCCCGAACATCACCGGACTGTTCTCGTCGTTTGGCGACGCGGAGCTTCCCGGCATCACGCGCTTCTTCCTTTCCGCCGGCACCTTCATGGCGCAGAACGCCCTGCCGATCTTCGGCGGGATCGCGTTGGCCGCGCTCGTCGTGGTCGGACTCGACAAGAAGGTCCCCGCGTTCCATCGCGCGCTCGTCGTCTTCTCGCTTCGGCTCCCCGTCGCCGGGCCGCTGATCCGCATGGCGAACCAGATCCTGATCGCCGGGTCGCTTTCCCAGATGATGGAAAACGGCATCAACTCGGTCACGGCGCTGCAGACCGTAAGGAGCGTCGTCACCAACGTCGTCTACCGCGACCTCCTCACCAAGACGCTCGCCTACGTCGACGACGGATGGCCGTTCTCCAAGGCGTTCGAGGAAAGCGAGTTCATCGACCCGATCATGTCGCGCATGATCGCCACCGGCGAACGCACCGGCGACGTGCCCGGCCTCATGAAGAACCTCTCCGTCTATTACAACGGCATCTCCGAACTGCGCGTCGACCAGATCAAGAACGCGATCCAGCCGATCCTGCTGCTCTTCGTCTATGCGCTCGTCGGGGTCATGATCCTGGCGTTGATGCTTCCGATGATTTCGCTCGGATCGCAGATTTGACGGATAAATCGCGGAAATCCCGACGAACATCTTGAATTCCGGGCAAAAGATGGTATCATTGTATTAGAAATTCCAATCAAAGGAGATTATTCGCATGACTGCCATTCTGAAAAACAAAAAAGGCGTCACCCTCGTCGAACTGCTCGCCGTCATCATCATCATGGGCATCATCGCCGCGATCGCCGTCCCGGCCATCACCGGCCTCATCAACCGCCAGAAGATCAACGCCGCCGAAGCCTCCTACGACCTCATCGTCGAAGTCGCGATCAACTACGCGGAAGCCGAATCGGACACCACCGTCAAGATTTCCGAACTGGTCACCGCCGGTTATCTCGAAGCCAATCCGTTCACCAACGACGCCGACCTGACGATCAGCGGCTCGACCGTCACGTTCGTCGTCACGGGCGATTACCTGATCGGCGACGGCGTATGGGTCAGCGAACTGGGCGTCGGCACCACGACCAACCCGCTCTGATCCACACCGGAAGTACCCCGCATGATGGAATCAAGGATGTCCGTTCGGGCATCCTTTTTCCATTACCGGTTCCGGCCGATCCCTTCACGGGCGGCCAAGGGCGAACTTGCGTGGCAGGGAACCCATCCACTTTCTTCGCATCGCCTTGTCATATCCCTCGATTGAAGGTATAATGGAGGAAGATGCCGTTCCGTGGCGGAAAGGGGGACTCCGCATGACGATCATCCATGCGTTCTTCGCCTTCTTCTCCGGAGCTCTCTTCGCCTCCTTCGCCCAACTCGTCGCGGACCGCATCCCCACCGGAACATCGATCGGCGGGAGAAGCCGGTGCCCGGCCTGCGGACATCCGCTCGGGCTCCTCGACGTGCTTCCGCTGTTCGGATTTGCCGTCAACCGGGGACGATGCCGTTTTTGCGATGCGCCGATCCCGCGCTCCCATCCGGTCGTCGAGCTCGTCGGCGGACTGTTGTTTTCCGCGGTCTTTCTGGCCTTCGGCGGGACCCTCGAAGCTGCCGTCGCCTGCATCGCGATCGTCGTCCTGCTCTGCGAATCGCTTCTCGATATCGGTTCGAAGACCGTCTCCGACCGCGTCTGGATCGCCGGTTCGATCCCCCTCATCGTCATCCGGATCATCGACGGCACGATCCTGCCCCATCTGCTTTCGGCGGGGCTCTTGTTTTCCATCCTCTACCTCTTCGCCCTCGTCGGCGAGAAGATCCTGAAGAAGGAAGCCCTCGGCGGCGGCGACGTGAAGCTGTTCGTCTTCATCGGCTTCGTCCTGACGTGGGAAGCGGGACTGCTCGCGCTGTTCTTCGCCTCCTTCCTCGGCTTCCTGTTCGGAATCATCCGCAATCGCAAGGGTTTCGCTTTGCCGTTCGTCCCGTTCATCTTCGCGGGCGTGCTCATCGCCCATTTCGCCGGGGCGGAGATCATCGCCTGGTATCTTCGACTGTTGGGAGCGTGAGGTCATGGTTGACAAGAAGCGCATCGAAACGAATCTCTACTTCTCCGACTCCTCGATCGGTCTATTCGAGCATCGCGAGAAACGCGGGAAAACCGACGTCCACGGAAACGCGACCCTGGAGAAAGGCATCCTCGAAAACGGCTATGTCCTCGACGCGGTCCTCCTGACGACGAAGCTGAAGACGCTGTTCAAGGCGTATGGCCTTCATCCCCGGCGGGTCCGGATGGTGCTGAACAGCCAGAACGTCCTGATGCGCGTCGTCGACGTCAAGCGGGCGGATCTTCGCGACGTCGGCGTCGCCGCCCATCTTGACGCCGAACTCGGGAAATCGATCCATTTCCCGTTCCCGAAACCCCGCGTCTCCTATCACCTCATCCGCCAGGACGACCAGACCGCGAAAGTCCTCGCCGTCGCCTCCGACGACCGCCTGTTGAACGACTACCTCGACATCTTCGACAAGCTCGGCGTGAAGGAGGTCGTCTTCGACATGCCGGCGCTCGCGCTGTACGCGCTCTATACGAATACCGTCGGCGCGACCTTCGCGAGCATGATGCTCGTCACCGTGTACGATTCCTATTTCACGATCAAGATCTTCGAGGAGGACATCCCGATCTTCAACCTCGTCGAGGAGTTTGAGAACGAGTCCGACAGCCGCTACGACCAGGTCGAGAACTATGTGGAGCGCGTCGCCAACTATTACCGCTACAACATCTCCCTTGGCGACAAGGCCCTCGAGAAGGTCGTCTTCGTGAGCCAAAGCGACATCGAGAACGAAAGCCGATTCGCATCCGCCTTCGCCGCCAAACCGTTCGGCCTCCCCTACGAGGTGTTCCGGATCCCGGAAGCGCCGACCACGGAGGGCGGGTGGAACCGCACGAGCCTGATCGCGTATGCGGCGGCGATCGAGAAGACCGGCAACCTCGAGAAGATCCGCTACTTCGACTTCCGGCTCGAGCGTCCGCTCAGGATCGCCCGCACGATCAAGCTGATGCTGGCGACGGCGTTCTTCCTGTTCTCGGCCGTCAGCCTGCTCTACATCCCCTACCATGCGCTCTACGAAGACATCTTCATCGCCCGCAACATGAACGACCACCTCTCTGCCCAGCTGGCGGACCTCGAGGCCGAAATCGCCCTCTTGCCCTCCTATACGTCCCTTGAACGCGCGTACAGCGACGCCTATGACGTCCTGATCGCAGCCCGCGCGAATCCCGCCGGGAAACTTTCCGACCTGATCGGCCTCGCCGCCGACGTCGACATCCTCAACTATACCTACGACGCGGAAGCATCGGAGCTGGTCGTGACCCTCGTCGGACCGTCGCGGGACGCCCTCGAGGAATACCTGCTTGCCGTGTTCGAAACGTACGGCGTGACCGACGGCGTCGGGACCACGCGCTGGATCGACGGGTTCCCCGTCTTCGAAACGGTCGGGTCGAACATGATGGAGGTGACCTTCCATCATGCGTGACCGCGACGTGTACGGCAAGAAGATCAACCATGTCAGCTTCGTCTTGTTGCTCGCGATCCTCTTCCTGTTGATGATCGGCGCCCGCGTCGGGATGCTCGCGATCCTCGAGGGGCAGCTCGCCGAACTCGAGCGCGAGCAGGCCGCCCTGCAGGAACGGATCGACGCGATCCTCCTGGAAACGGAAAGCCGCTCGTACCACGACGTCGAGGACATCATCGACGAGCTCCCCTCCGGGTTCGACCAGATCGGCATCTCCGACGACCTCTCGATCGCCCTTGGCCTTTCCGGAATCACGGCGTCGGCTTATTCGGAATCGATCCTGGACGACGCCGACCTCCCCTTCTCGGCGAATCTGCCGGACACGCTCCGGGCGGTCAAGGTCACGATCTCGATGACGGTCTCCGACGCTTCCCTTTTGCCCGCGTATCTCCAATGGATTTCCGATTCCGGACGGATCTTCCACGTCGACGCCGTCGCCGTCGACTACCTCGAATCCGGCGCCCTCGTCAGCCTGACCGTCTACACCTTCTACAACGACGTCGACCTTTGAATCAAAAAAGTCCGCTGCGGCGGACTTTTTTTGTCATTTGTAGGTGTCGGCGTCGGGGAAGTTCTTCCACTTCCCGCCGTTGATCCGGTGCAGCTCCTCGGTCACGTGGAGCCACTTGCCGGTCGAGGGACGCTCGGGAAAGAACTCGTAGTACTTGCCATCGACGTAGGTCGTAAAGAAGCTCGTGTCGGTGCACATCCCCCAGGTCGGCAGCTGGTCGGTCGAAAGACGGAGGGTGCAAGGCTCCCCGAACCTCGTCCCTTCGTAGGTCAACCCGTCGCGGCTGATCGTGAGGATGCCTTCGCCGGCGAGCTCGGAAGTCTTGAGGTCCTTCAGCACGTCGTGTTCGGGCATCACGCCGAGCCTGACGTGCTCGCGGAGGACGAAATCGCGATCGGCCATGATCTCGCGGTATGCGTTCCTGCGCTCAAGGTCGGTCCACGCCACCGGCGTTTCGGGGATCACGCAGGAGGAATCGAGGGGAATCAGGTCGTAATAGTCGTTCAGCGTCGCGCCGTTTCCGCAGCGCGTGCAGCGGATCGCGTTCCCTTCGCCCCTCATCGTCAACTCGGACCCGCATCTTGGGCACCAGTAGAGCAGGTTGTGGAGGTTCTTGGCGAACTCGCCGTGGCCGTCGAACTTGACCCGCGCGGTCTTGTTCCACGCGTAGTCGTCGTGGTGGATCGCCTTGTCGACGGCAAGCTGGATCTCGTTTTCGGTCATGGACTCCAGCTGTTCCGGTTTGAAGAGCTCCGAGACCGTCACGTCGACGCGTCCGGGACGGTCGTCGAGGCAGTACTTCGTGTTCGTCAGGTAGCCGCCCTCGATGTGCGTCATCAGGACGGGGACCTTGAAGTGCTTGAGGAGCTTGCCGGTACCGATCGCCGCCGGCTGGTTGGATCCCGAGATCGAACTCATCCCCTCGGGGAAGAGGATGATGCGCCCGCCGGCACGGAGCACGCGGGCGATCTCCTTGATCGTGTAGATCTCCGGGGTGAAGTTCTTCTTGGGGATGACCTGGAGGATGTGGAAGACGGCGCGCAGGTGGGAGCGGAAGAACTCGTTGTAGCCGGCGACGTAGTTGAGCCGATGCGGCAGGAACGCGACGCCCGTGTACAGGTAGTCGACCCGCGAGGCGTGGTTCGAGATCACGATGTAGGGACCCTTGTACCGCTTCGGGTCGACCCGGTAGGTGTAGTGGACGTTGTATTTGGGCAACATGAACCATTTCCAGAGTTGCGCGAGGAAAAGATAGATCAGGACCGGAGGCTTCCGGATGCGGCGGCGGGCGAGGCGTTCCTGCAGGGTCGGTTTCGGTTTGTTCATAAGATCCTTCCTTCATGTCGGTCGTCGATGCGTTCGCCATCGATTATAATACAGAACCGCCGTGTTTTCCATCGATTTTCGCAAGTTCGCGCCCTTTTTCGACGGCAAACTGCTACAATGGAGGTGCAAGACGGGGAGGCGACGCCGATGGATCAAAATCCGATGGATCAGGAGCGCGAGACGATGATCATGACCCAACTGGTCGACCGCGGGATTTCCGACGCGGCGGTCCTGGGCGCGTTTCAAACCGTCCCCCGGCACCCGTTCGTCCGCCCCGCCGACCGCGACTGGGCGTACGGCGACCATCCGCTCGCAATCGGGTTCGGCCAGACGATCTCCCAGCCGTACGTGGTCGCCCTCGCACTCTCCGCCATCCGGACCGCGAAACTTGGAAACGTGCTTGAGATCGGCACGGGTTCCGGCTATCAGACCGCCCTGCTCGCATCCCTCGCTGCCGCGGTCTGGACCGTCGAACGGATCGGCGCACTCGCCCGCAGGGCGCAGGAGACGCTGGCCGTCCTCGGTTACCGCAACGTGCGCTTCCGCACCGGCAACGGCGTCCATGGATGGCCTGAAGGAGCACCCTACGAGGCGATCGTGGTCAGCGCCGCGGCGCGGGCGATTCCGCCCGCG
>CAIMSF010000040.1 GCA_903844055.1 uncultured bacterium | reverse complement strand
CTTGGCCATAGCCCAATGGCGGACCCGCATTTCTGCGTGTCCATAAGATATGATATCATTTTTTTCCGATTTGTCGAGAATTTTTGATCGTGATATCAAAAAAATTTCGGGCTCATAACCAACACCCCGCGTCGCGAGGACATCGATCGCCATACCCGTCGATTCAGGGCTTTTCCGGTCGATCGGAACCGGCAAGCGCCCGCGCGATCAACCCATCGCAGAGGGCGTGCAGCCGGTTCATCGTCTTGACCGCGCCCGATCGGCTCGCGGGGCGGACCGTCTCGCCGTTCCGCCAGTACTTTCCGGAGACGCCGGCATGGGCGGATTGCAGCGCGATGTTCACCATGTGTCCGGCCGGGACGCCCGCCGGATCGCCGGCCTTGCGGCGCCAGCTCCAGATCCACCGTTCGAGTCCGGAGGTCGTCTTCGCGACGATCCCGGTGTCGACGAGCCCCGGGTCGATCGCATAGAACGAGACGAGGCCGGGATCGATCCGCCGGGACATGTCGCGGACGTAGAGGACGTTCATCAGCTTTGACTGCGCATATGCCGTGAGGAGCCAGTAGCCGTGCTTCAGGCTGACGTCGCGGAAGTGCACGAAGCCGACCTTGTGCGCCCGCGAACTGACGACGAGGACGCGCGATCCGGGACGTTTCTTTAACAAAGGCAGGCACAGTTCGGTCAAATGATGGACCGCCAGATGGTTCACGGCGAACGTGCGCTCAACCCCGTCGGCGGTCAACTCGCGGTGCGTCGCGACCGCGCCGGCGACATGGACGAGGGCGTCGATGCCGTCCTTGCCGTAAAGGCGGTTCAGCTCGAGGCCCAGCTCTCGGACCGCGCGGACGCTCGAGAGGTCGCATAAAAGAAACGACAGCCGGTCGTTCTTTATCTCGCTTGCGATCTTCTCCGCCTTGGCGGGATTGCGCGCGATGCCGACCACGCGGCAGCCCTCCGCGAGAAATCCCTTGACGCAGGCGAGGCCGATGCCGTCGGTCGCGCCGGTGACCACGATCAGTCTTTCCATGCGAATCCCTTCTTCCGCTTCCATTCTACCATCGTCTCGTCCGTTTGAACAGACCATCAATAAACATATGTTCATTTGTAGGCGAAAAGAAAAAGCGTTCCGTCATGCGGAACGCCGTTCGAAGGCGGCTTGTTCGAGGTTCAATTTGACCACCACGCGCTCGAACAGGACCCAGGCGATCCCCGCCGCGAGCAGGTCGCCGACCGGCTGGGTCCAGACGATGCCGATCATTCCGAATAGCGCCTCGAACGCGAAGAGGATCGAGAGGTTGAGGACGACTTGTCGGACGAAGACGAGGAAGAACGATTGCTTTCCCTTCCCCATCGCCTGGAAGGTCGTGTTGAAGAGGAAGAACAGCGTCATCGGGACCGTACCGAGGCAGGCGATCCGCAGAAACTGCGCTCCGAGCCCGACGGTCGCGTCTTCGTCGATGAAGAACCGCACCAGCGGAACGGAAAAGGCCTCGAAGACGGCGATGCAGAGGAGCGCGACGGAGGTCGCCGCATACCGGGCGAAGCGCGATACGTTCTTCATGCGGACGTAGTCGTGGGAC
This sequence comes from uncultured bacterium, assembly GCA_903844055.1. Taxonomy (GTDB): domain Bacteria; phylum Bacillota_I; class Bacilli_A; order Izemoplasmatales; family Hujiaoplasmataceae; genus UBA12489. The sequence goes on along the minus strand of CAIMSF010000040.1, from coordinate 973 downwards.
GCGTAGTTGTAGGCGACGAGCGGCAGGATCCCCTGGGCCAGTCCGAGGGCGATGTTGAGCGGGATCATGTCGATCTTCTTGACGATCCCCATCGCCGCGACCGGAAGGTCGCCGTATCGCGAGAGGACCTTGAACATCGACCCGTTCACGAGCACATTGAACATCACCGCAGCGGCCGCGGGCAGGCCGACGGCGAAGATCTGCGGAGCGAGCGACGCGCTTCCCTTGAGGTGCCCGGGGGCAAACGTGACGTTCGACCGTTACCGGATGAGCCAGAGGACCGTGAAGTAATAGGCGAGTCCGATCGTGTTCGAAAGCATCGTCGCGATCGCCGCGCCAGCGACGTCGAGGTCGAGCGCGAAGATGAAGATCGGGTCGAGGATGATGTTCAACAGGCCGCCGACGGCGATGCCGATCGCGCCGAGCTTGGCCTCCCCTTCGGAGCGCAGGAAATGGCCGAGGACGATCCCGAGGGTCGTCGGCACGCCGCCGACCACGGTGGTCCAGAACAGGTAGTCGCTTCCGTACCCGATCGTCAGTTCGCTCGCGCCGAGAAGGCGCAGGATCGGCGTCATGAAGACGCCGAGCAGGACGGAGTAGAGGGTCGAGACCGCAATCGTCCCATAGACGCTGTAGGCGGAGACCTTCTTCGCATCCTCGACGCGCTTGGCGCCCATCATCCGCGCCATCAGGCTGCCGCCGCCGATCCCGAAAAGGTTTCCGATGGCGGACAGGAGGGCGAACGCACCGAACGAATAGGAGACCGCCGCGACCATGTAGGGGTCGTTCGTACGGCCGATGTAGAAGGTGTCGGCGAGGTTGTAGATCATCGTCACGAGCTGGGAGAGGATCGCCGGGACGGCGAGCGTGGCGACCGCCTTCCAGACCGGCATCTTTTCGAAGATCAGCGTTTTCTTGTCCATCACGGCTCAACTTTCACGGTGCGGATGTGTGGGAATGGTCGGTTCAAGGG
>CAIMSF010000039.1 GCA_903844055.1 uncultured bacterium | reverse complement strand
GGAGGCGAGTCCCTGACCGCGGTACTTGGGGTCGGTGCAGACCGATCCGACGGAGGCGACCCGGATCGTCGCGGGTCCGATCTTGACGGGGGTGAGATGGTAGTTCACCATCGAGACGATATGGCCTTCGTCGAGGGCGACGAACATCCGCCCGACGTTCTTCGGACCAAACAGCACGGGGAACTGCTCGCCCATGTTTTCCTTGAAGACGCTTCGCGACAGGCGGATCGCGTCGAGCCGCTCTTCCAAGCGGCAGCTGCGCAGTTCCACCTCAGTCCTCCAGCGACCGGACGAACGCGTCGTATTCGACGGTCTTGCCGGTCGTCCGCGCGGTTTCCGCGGCGAACGCGAGGAGATGGGCGACGACGGACTGGCCGACGTCGGCGACCTCGCGGTGCAGGCCCTTCTCGACGAGTTCGACGAACGCCTTCATGATCCCGTCGTCGCCGCCGCCGTGGCCGGATTCCGTCAAATCGGGATGGATCACGTCGACCGGGCGGTCGCCGTTTTCGCCGAAGACGTAGACTTCGACCTCGTTTCGGTCGAGATGGCCGCGCAGTTCGCCCTTGGTTCCCATCAGCTTGATCGTGCGGGTGTTCTCATGGGTGAAGCCGGTCATCGTGAAGGACGCCGTGAGTCCGTCCGCGAACTCGATCGCGACGACCTGGTGGTCGACGACGTCGTTGTCGCACCGGTACACGCAGCGGCCGTAGGGGCCCTTCGCGATCGCCTTCAGGATCGCGGCGTCGGAAAGGTCGTTTGAAACCGGCAGCTTCATCCAGTCGGGGGCGGACAGGTAGACCTTCTTCGCATGGTACGGACACGTCGCTGCGGCGGGGCAGCCGTCGAGGCAATAGGCGGGCGCGCCGGAAGGTGCATTTTGAGTTGTGAAGTAGGACAAACTGCCGAACGAGGCGATCTTGACGGGCTGGGTTTTCGCGAACCAGGCGATCAGGTCGAGGTCGTGGCACGACTTGGCGAGGATCATCGGACTCGAGCGCATGCGGTTGGCCCAGTTCCCGCGCACGTAGCTGTGCGCCTGATGCCAGTAGGAGACGTTCTCGTTGTGCTGGATCGACATCAACCGGCCGATCCGGCCGGCGTCGAGCAGGTTCTTGATCGTCGCGAAGAACGGCGTATAGCGCAGCACGTGGCCGATCATCAGCTCGACGTTGTTTTCCTTCGCGGCCGCCGCGAGCGCGACGCATTCCTTCGCGGTCGTTGCCATCGGCTTCTCGAGGAAGACGTCGTAGCCTCTTTGCATGGCCAAGAGCGCCGGTTCGACGTGCAGGTTGTCCTGGGTGCAGACGAAGCAGGCGTCGGCGAGCCGCGGGCTTGCGAGCAGCTCCCGGTAGCCGGCGAAACGATTCTTTTCCTCGATCTTGTGCATCTCGGCGAAATAGGTCCGGCGGACCGGGTCGGGATCGGCGACGGCCACGAACATGAGGTTTTGGGGATTTCTCGCGGCGTAGAAGCCATAGGCGCCGATGCCGCGGTTGCCGGCGCCGATCATGATGGCACTGATCATGGTGAACACGTCCTTTTCATTCCTATTCTAACATAGAACGCGCCGTTTCGAACGTCCATCGAAAAAGAAAACCGCGCCGGGTCGGCGCGGTTTCGGGGTTACGGGTTGACGCGGTTCGGGCCGCGGTAGAGGAGCGTGACGTCGCGGATGCTCTCGGCGTCGAAGAGACGCATGAGGAAGCGGGTGAGGCCGAAGCCGTAGCCGCCGTGCGGGGGCACGCCGTATTTGAAGAAGTTGAAGTAGAATTCGAGCGCCTCGTGGCCGAGGCCCTTCATCGTCGCCTGCTGCTTGAGGATGTCGATGCGGTGCTCGCGCTGCGCGCCGGTCGTGATCTCGACGCCCTTGTAGAGCAGGTCGAAACTCTTGGTGAGGCCGTGTTCGTCGAGCATGTGGTAGAACGGTCTTGCGGCGAACGGATATTCGGTGACGAAGACGAAATCGGAACCGAAGTTCTTCTTCACGTACATGCCGATCAGTTCCTCTTCGCGGCGGTCGATGTCGGTCGGTTTCTCGCCGACGTACTTGTAATTTTCCTGGATGATCCGCTTCACTTCGGCGAAGGGGATGCGCGGCCATTTGAGGTCGTTCAGTTCGACTTCCTTCTTCATCAGGTCGACGTATTCCTTGCCGAGGACGTCCTTGACCTTGCGGAGGGCGGACTTGATGACGGCCTCCTCCATGTCCATCACGTCGTGATGCGACTTGATCCAGCTGATCTCGGCGTCGACCGAGGTGAACTCGGTGGCGTGGAAGGCGGTATGGGAGTTCTCGGCGCGGAAGGCGGGCGCGATCTCGAAGACGCCGTTGAAGCCCGAGGCCATCGCCATCTGCTTGTAGAACTGGGGCGACTGGGCGAGGAAGACGGTGCGTCCGAAATAGTCCATCTTGAACACTTCGGCGCCCGACTCGGAGGCGGTCCCGAGGATCTTCGGGGAGTGGATCTCGATGAAGTTGTGGGCGACCCACCATTCGCGCATGCCCATCTCGGCGATCGTCTGGGCCTTGAAGATGAGATAGTTGCGGTCCGTGCGCAAATCGAGGAAGCGGTAGTCGAGCCGCAGTTCCTTGTTGGTGGCGTTGGTATAGTCGAGGATGTCGATCGGCAGCTCCTCGGCGGACAGGCTCGTGACCTCGAGTTCAGTCGGGATGAACTCCATCCCGCGGAGCTTGACGTTCGGGCGGTCGAACAAAACGCCGACGGCGCGGACGGTGCTTTCCTTCGTCAGTTTCGCGACGACGTCGTTCATCGCCTTGTTTCCGTCGTTCTTCTCGATCGTGATCTGGACTTTCCCGGAGGAGTCGCGGACGACGATGAACTGGACGTACTGAAGGTCGCGGACCTTGTCGACGAATCCGGCGATTTCGATCGTCTGTCCAAAATAATTGGCTAAATCTTTGAAGAGGATTTTCTGCATGTCGGGGCCTCGCTTTGTACCAAGACGACCGTCTTGGCATTATGGATGATTATATCACAACTGCCCCCGCGATGCAATCCGCCCAGCTCTGAATCAAACCGAAAAAAAAGCGGGAGTTCTCACTCCCGCGCAAGCGGCCGCACCGGTCTTGCCTCGATGTACCCGCGATGCCCCTGCGGCTCGAGCTGGATGCGCGGCGCTTCGTCGTCCGCCCAGGCGTAGCCGAACGGGGCCGGGTCGTAGGCGTCGATCGCCTCCATCACCGCGCCGATCTCCGTCATGAAGACGGCGTCGTCATACGGTTCGCCCTGGAACACCATCATCTTGCACGGTTCGAAGGTGACGAGCTCGTATCCTTCGGGGATCGGCTTGTCGTAGGTGAGGGGAAGTTCGACGCCCTGCACGTACTTCGAGGTGCCCGGGGGGATCAGCTTGTCCGGCAGCCACATCCCGACCGGTTCGTAGAGCGCTTCCTTGACGCTCGACAAAACGCCCCAGACGTCGCATCCGGCCTCTTCGCAGAACTCGAAATACTCGGTCGCCTTGACGCCGCGGCGGACCAGCACCTTCCGCTCCGGCCGGTCGACGACCTGCACGAAGAGGAACGATCGTTTTTGCGCTTTTTTCATCTTGTTGCCTCCTTGTTTGACATCGAGGTGGTAGGGACGGACATCCCACGGCAGGAAGAGTCCGATCGCCGGGGTCGTTTCCGCATAGCGTTTCGGCGAGAGGCCGAACTGCCGCGAGAACGCCTTGGTGAAGCCTTCGTGCGAACCGAACACGAAGTCGAACGCCACGTCGACGACCTTCCGGTCCTGGTCGCGGAGGACCACCGCCGCCTTCGAGAGGCGGTAGGAACGGATGTAGTCGAAGGGGGCCTTGCCGGTGTACTCCCGGAACATCCGGGCGGCGTGGTACGGCGAATACGCCGCGGCCGCGGCGAGTTCGCCGAGCGTAATCGGCTCGTCGAGATGCGTTTCGATGTAACGCTGCATGCGGGCTACGGCTTCGATCTGTTCGCGTTCGTCCATCGTCATCCACCTTTCGCAACCAGTATACTCCCATTATACCGCGTCCGCTTGACCGGCGTTGCGCATTTTTGCACAGTCGCCATGAACGTCGGTTGACAAACGCCGGAGGGAAACGTATAATCGGGTCGGGGAATGAAGTGCTCCCTTCGACACGTTCGAAAACCGCCTGACGGCTGATGACTTCTACGCGTTGCCACGCTGGAAGTCATTTTTTAATGGAAGAGGTCCCCCATGATCCTATCGCTTGCGCTCATCATCCTGGCCGGCTTCGCGCTGTCCGAACTCGCATCCCGCCTCAAATTGCCCCGCATCGTCGGGATGATCCTCGCCGGGATCCTGCTCGGACCGTACGTCTTCGATCTGATCGCCCCGGAGGTCCTGGCGATCTCGATCGACCTCCGCCAGATCGCGCTCGTGATCATCCTGTTGCGCGCCGGGCTCGCGCTCGACCTCCGCGACTTGAAGAAAGTCGGCCGGCCGGCGCTCCTGTTGTCGTTTTTGCCGGCGACAT
>CAIMSF010000038.1 GCA_903844055.1 uncultured bacterium | reverse complement strand
GCCTTTCGCGTCAAACTCGAGGCCGGGGATCATGAAGTCGTTCGCCACGCAGGAGACGCAGAAGCGCGCCTCCTCGTAGGATCCGATGAGCGGTCTCAATCGATCTTCGGGTACGACGATTCCCGCCTCGACCAAGCGTGAGAGTATCTTCGTTTCCTTCGCGTCGGGTTCCTTGGGAAGGGACTGAAGAACCTCCGCCTGAGGCGATGTCAGGCGGAGGACGTTATGGGTGGTGTCGGGCGCGTTGCGCATCCCGTAGTAGACCAGTTTCGTGCCATCGAGTTTCCAGCGGTTCTGCAGATAGAGCTTCATCGCATACCTCCCGGATTGGACGGCTTCATTTCCCGCCGATGAGGTCGACCAAGGCGGGCAGGTCGATCTTCTCGACGCCCTCCTCGATCGTGATCCCGAAGCGCGTCTTCTTCATCAGTTCGAACAGCTCCTTGTCGCCGATGAGCATCACGTTGGCAAGTTTCTTGGCCTGCTCGCGGGCGTCCTTCGTGATCGACGAGTTGGAGATGATGATGCACTTGTCCGCCTGGCGGATGTGCATCACGCCGACGTACTCGCGGAGGATCTTCATCGAGATCGACGGCTTGTCGTTCTTCTTCGTCTTCGCCTGCATCATCACGCGTTCCTTGAAGCCGGCGCCGTCCTCGACGACGAACTCGCCGTCGACGCCTTCGTCGTCGGGACCGGGGGCGTAGTGCTCCTTGAGGATGGCGGTGCCGTAGAGCTTCTTGATGAGCATGAACGAGAAGGTCTCGAAGAACTCCTCGCCTTCGCCGAACAAATGGCTGATCGCGGCGATCAGGTGCTTGTCATAGGTCTCCTTCGTGAGTTTCCCGGCGACGCACTGGGCGTGCTTGACGAAGGTCTCGCGGATCAGCCGGTCGATCGAGGCGATCGGGAAGACGGGACCGACGAGGACCGGTTCGGGGATCGCCGGCTTCTTCGGCTTGGCCGGCTTCGGCTTGACCGGTTCTGTGGCCGGCGCGGCCTTGGCGGCGACGGCGGGACCCTCGGCGGCGGGCGCGGCGTCTGCCCTGCGGTTCAGGATCTTCTCCTTGACCACCTTGGTCTTGTCGAGATCGCCCTTGATCGCCTCGAGGACGGCCTCCTCGGAAAAGCCCCACAGTTCCGTGCGGTTCTTCAGGATCGCGCCGGTGAGGCTGCGCAGCACCCCGGCGAGCGAGTCGGGATCGGTGTCCTTCGCCTCCTGGGGCGTCAGATAGAACGACAGGATCTTCTCCGTCAGCGCCTTGCGGATCTTGTTGGCGCGCGCCTTGTCGGAGGTTTCGTCCTTCTCCTCCGCCTTCTTCGGGATCGGGGCGGGTTCGGGTTCGGGAGCCGCGGGGACGACCGCCGGCGCCGCGGCGGCCGGCTTGGCCTTCTTCTCGAGCTTCTTTGCGGCTTTCTGCGGTTCGGGGTCCGCCATAGGGGGAATCGCCGCGGGGGCGACCCCGACGGCGGAAAGCCTGTTCTCGGCATCGATCTGGATCCGTCCGTCGCTCACGAGTTCGCTCACGATCATCCCGATGTAGCTCTTCGCCTTCGAATAGTTGCCGGACGGGACGTTGTCCTTGATGTCTTCTTGTGTGACGCGTAGCGCCTCATAGGCGGGGACGAACAGGTTCTTGCGCTCCGTCTTGCCTTTTTCGCGCAAGAACGAAAGCAGCGCGGTCTCGATGTTGTTGCGCGTTTCCTGATTGAACGGATCCATGGCGGCACCTCGATGGCGACCGGACGAAAAAACTCCTTCCGGCTCTGCCTCCATTGTATCACAGAACGCCGCGCCGCACATCTTCATTTCAAAAAACAGTCCGGTTCGCCCGGACTGTCGATTCTTCTTGATGTCGTCTCACTCGTCTTCCGCGTCGGCGGGGACGCTTTCGCGTTTCTGCCGCACGTTTTCCGTGTTGGTCTCCTCGGACCGCTCGATGTCGCCCTGCAGGATGGGGCTGTTGCGGCGCGCCGGGCGGCAGGTCGCGCGCTGGTCTGCGTAGTCTTCCGCCCGTTGGCGGGAAGAGCTGTAGCCGATCGGGAATCCGCCCGTTCCGTACTTCTTCGTCATCG
>CAIMSF010000037.1 GCA_903844055.1 uncultured bacterium | reverse complement strand
GTTCTCGCTCGTGAAGCGGAGGACGGCGTTCAGCTTGCCGATGACGTTCTCGTCGTCGTTCAACAAGAACTTGATCTTGGCGATCGTCGAGTTGACGTAGATCTTGTTCTTCTTGTCGATCTCGTCGATGATGTCGTCGATCTTCTTGTTGGCGCGGATCTTGGCGAGATCCTGGTTGTTGTTCGCGGCGACGAGGTACTCGCGCGAGATGATGTCCATGATGACCGGATTCTGCTGGTATTCCTCGAGTTTCTTGACGATCGCGAGCTTGTACTTCGCGACGTTGTCGGACGTCTTCAGGCGGGAATAGGCCTGGTCGACGAGCTCGACCTTGTAGTTGACGAGGAGGTTGATGAGGTCGCGGATTTCGGAGTTCACGATGATCGTGCGGATGTAGTATTTCAGCCGCGAGTCGAGCTTGCGGATCTCGCGGATGAAGGCGATCGTGTTCTTGTAGACCTGGTCGACGACCATCCCGAATTCGGAATGCTCGTGTTCGAGGAGCGTGTAGGCGGTGAAGATGTAGCCGCGGAACTCATGGCTCTCGTCCTCGTAGCCGTACATCGTGTCGGTGCCGATCGTCTTGAGCGCCTGCATCACGGTGATCGCGTAGTCGCGGAAGTTGAGGACTTCGACATAGTCGTTGTTGACGTCGATGTCGATCCACTCGCATTCCTCGAACCGCCGGAGGATCAATGCGGCCTTGTCGCGCAGCGGCGCCGAGGCTTCGATGTCTTCGAGGTCCTTGACGGCGGCCGACTGGACTTCGAGGACGTCCTGGACGGCCTGCTGGGCGATCGTCTTGTCCATGCCGAGGACCGAGCCCTGTTCGTAGGAACGGAAGACCGCCATGAGGCACTTGACGTACAGTTCCTGGTTCTTGCTGTTCAGGATGCTGAAGAAATTCTGCGGGATGATCTTAAACAGTTCCAAGGGCATCGCCTCCTTCCGTCACGGTCGTCATTTCTCACGGGCGTATTCAAAGCCGCCGCCGACCAAATTGCTCAAATGGGATTCGATCTGGATCCAATCCTGACGGAAGGCGGCGAGCGATGCGCTGCCCTTCGGGGTGATCTGATAGAAACGCCGGGTCATGCCCTTCTTGTTCTTCTCGGTATAGGAAGTGATCCGTTCATCCTCAAGCAAACGCTTCAGCGCGAAGTACAATGCCGCTTCCGTGAGCGTGAAGTTGCTTTTCGAAACGCTTTCGATGATTTTCGACATTTCGTAGCCATAACTGTCGAATTTTGCTAGAATGGAAAGAACGATGTAATCCGTAAAACCGCGGATGTATTCGCCGGAATTGCTCATCAGATCACCTCCTTTATATATAAATTATTTATGTATAATCTCATTGTGCATATTTGATTTATGCATAACATGTTTATATTATAACTCTTTGGGTATTTGATGTCTATCCATTTTTATAGAAAAAAAACCGAATGTCTTTCGACACTCGGTCGTGATACCCAATACAGTCACTTTCTTTCATGAATGGCGAGATGTTCTCCCGCGATGAAACCGGAAGTACAAGATGCCGAAATCCATACTAAGCGAATTTTCAATGTTTTAGGACGCCGATGGGGACGACAAAGATTCCGTCCTCACGGCGGTATGCATAGGATGTTCCGGTGAGAATCAACATGAATGACGGAGACTTCATCTTTGATGGATCGATGCGTTTTTCGAGTTCAAGCAGGTTTTTGGCGGCGGAATCAATTTCATCGATGCCGAGTTTGATTTCGACGGGTGCCCAAGCTCCGTTGCGCAGGTGGATGACCGCGTCGCACTCCAACCCCGTTTGATCGCGGTAATGGTACAACTTGCCGCCGAGCGCTTCGGCGTAGACGCGGAGGTCACGAACGCACATCGATTCGAAAAAGAATCCGAACGTCTTCAAATCGCCGATCAAATCCTCCGGTCCGATTCCCAATGCCGCAACGGCAATCGATGGATCGACAAAGTGCCTCGTGTCGGATGTGCGAATCGCCGTCTTGGAACGAAGATTCGGATTCCATGCCGGAAGATCGTCGATGACGAACATCTGCTTGAGTGCCTGGATATAGCTACTGATGGTGATTTCATCCAAAGAATCCAGATCGTTCGCGATCATATCTTTTCGAATTTGCGGTACTTTGGCCTGGGTGGCGGTGTTTCTCGCATACGATTTCATGAGTCGTTCGACTCGTTGGGGGTTTCGCTTGATGCCGTCTACCATGGATATGTCGGATGAGATGATTCCGTCAAAGTAGTCAAAAGATTGCCTCAATGCGATTTTCTCCGGTTGACCGATTGCCTTCGGCCAACCGCCCCTGCAGACCAAGAAAGCAAGTTGTCGTAGATTTTTGCTGTTCATCGTCGCTACTTCTTCTTGTCCGGCGAATAAGGCTTTCAGCGACACTTCACCCGTGGAATCGAGCGACTCGAACAATGTCATCGGCCGCATCGTCAATCGGGCGATCCGCCCGATTCCCGAATGCGTCATCATGCCCGTGTCGGCAGGAACGGTTGACCCCGTCAAGATGAACTGCGAGAACTGGTCGCGCATATCCACTTCATGACGGACTGCATCCCACAGTTGGGGGGCGATTTGCCATTCGTCAATCAACCTCGGTACGAGTCCTTCGAGAAGAATGGACGGTTCCGTTGTCGCATATCGGATGTTCATCTGTTTTTTCGCCGGGTCTTGCATGTATAATACGCTTTTTGCCCGTTGGAGCGCCGTTGAAGTTTTCCCGCACCACTTCGGTCCTTCGATCAGCACTGCTCCCTTAGCCTCAAGAGCATCGGCCAGCAACTGATCTGCGATTCGACTCAGATACTTCTCCATCTTCTCACCCCCAATCAAAGTATATCCGAACTGTGATGAGGCGTCAACTGTTTTTAGTCTATTTGTATAGTTTTTGTTAGTCTGTTTGTATTATTTCCGTTAGTCTATTTGTAACATGTTCATTCTGTGATCTGTCGTGCTTTCCGATGCGATTTCGGAAAATGTACGTGTGGATCGCCATCAAACGCAGACCCGTCAAGTTGCTGCGCATTTACATCCACGAACATACCCGCTTCGATTGACGGTCTTCGCTCGTGCGTGATACAATGAAGTCAACCGATGGGGGGTGGATGCATGCAGGTCTTGCTGAACAAGTTCCGCGAAGTCGTCATGACGATCCTGCCCGTGATCCTGCTCGTCCTGGTCTTCCATTTCGTCGTGAGTCCGCTCGACGGCGAACTGCTCGCCCGCTTCCTGATCGGCTCCGCCCTCTGCATCCTCGGACTCACCTTGTTTCTGATCGGGGTCGACATCTCGATCACCCCCGTCGGCGAACTCGTCGGCGAACACGTCGTCCGCTCGAACCGGCTCTGGATCGTCATCGGCGCCGGCATCCTCCTCGGTTTCATCGTCTGCGTCGCCGAACCGGACCTCCTCGTCCTCGCCGAACAGATCGAAAGCGTCACCGGCGGCGCCGTCGGCGCCTGGTCGGTGATTCTGTCGGTCTCGATCGGCTTCGGGTTGCTGATCATGTTCGGACTGGTCCGCATCCTCTTCAAGATTCCCCTCTACATCGCCCTCGCCGTCATCTACGGCCTGGTCGGGCTGATGTGCGCCTTCCTGCCCGCGGAGATGATCGCGATCGCCTTCGACGCCGCCGGGTCCGCGACCGGCGCCCTGACGGTTCCCTTCGTCCTCGCCCTCGGGGGCGGCGTCGCTGCCCTCCACCGTTCCGGCAAGAGCGCCGAGAAGGACGCCTTCGGCCTCGTCGCCCTGTCCGCCTCCGGCGCCATCGCCGGCATCGTCTTCCTGTCGCTGCTGTCGGGCGACATCGTGATCCTCGGACCCGGCTTTGAGACCTTGCCGGGGGATGGGATCCTGAAGCCGTTCTTCTTGCAGTTATCGACCTTGTCGTGGCAGGCGGCGCTGATGCTGCTGCCGATCGTGGTCGTCTTCCTGATCGGGAACCGTTTCTTCTTCAAAACCCGCACCCGGATGTTCGCGACCATCCTGAAGGGATTCGTGTTCGCTTGGCTCGGCTTCGTCCTCTTCCTCACCGGCGTGAACGCCGGTTTCATGGACGCCGGCCGGCAGATGGGTTTGATCCTGGCCGAACGGAGTCCGCTCCTCACCGGCGCCTTCGCCTTCGTCCTCGGCTTCTTCACGGTCCTCGCCGAACCCGCCGTGTCGGTCCTCACCCACCAGATCGAGAACGTCACCGCCGGTTCGATCGGGCGCCGGCTCGTCGGGACGACGCTCTCGATCGGCGTCGGGATCGCCCTCGTCCTGAACGTCGTCCGGATCCTCACTCCCGGCTTCCAGCTCTGGCACGTCATCCTGCCCGGTTACGTCCTCGCCCTCGTCCTGATGATCTACTGCCCGCGCCTCTTCATCGCCATCGGCTTCGACGCCGGATCGGTCGCGAGCGGCCCGATCTGCGCCACCTTCATCTTCGCCTTCTCCCAGGGGATCGCGTTCGGCGGAACCGCCGGCAACCTCGGCGACCTCTTCGGGCTCGTCGCGATCGTCGCGCTCACGCCGATCATCGCGATCGAGATCCTCGGCATCCTCTACCGCCTCAAATCGAACCGAAAGGAGGTCCGTTCACATGAGTGACCCAACCCCGCGACTCGCGCTCTATCTGGCGATCGTGAACGACGGCGACGCCCGTAAGGTAATCGAACTTTCGCATACCGCCGGAGTCCAGGGTGCCACCGTCTTCTATGGATACGGGACGATGAACAAGGGCTTCCTCGCGATGATCGGCCTCTCCGACATCAAGAAGGAGATCGTCCTCATGTGTTCTGACACCGACACCGGCGATGTCGCCGCGAAACTGATCTTCGAGACGCTCCAGATGCGCAAATCCCATCACGGCGTGATCGTCTCGCTCGCGATCGATTCGCTCTTCGGCTCCGCCGCCCTCACCCCCCTCTCGCATCAACCGAAAAAGGAGACCAACATGGAAAACCAGGCCATCTTCACGATCGTCGACAAAGGCAAATCGGAACTCGTCATCGACGCCGCGGCGTCCGCCGGCGCGACCGGCGGAACCATCATCTATGCGCGCGGTTCCGGGATCCACGAGACCAAGAAGATCTTCAACATCCCGATCGAACCGGAGAAGGAGATCATC
>CAIMSF010000036.1 GCA_903844055.1 uncultured bacterium | reverse complement strand
GCGCTGTTCCCGTGTTTCGCCGACGAGACGATCGTCGCCGAACTCTGGGATTGATGCGGCTTCGCGTTGATGCACCGAATAATTCATCCACGTACCTAAATGATGAAGAACATGATTGAGAGGAGAATCCCGCGGCCGATGATGATGGCACGCCGGGCACATCACGAATCTATGAAGAAGCTTCTCATCGTCCTCCTTTTGTTTCTATTCATCACGCTTGCCGGATGCGACGTTCCGACCGACCCGGCGGCCGCCTTGCTCGCCAAACTTGTCGCGTATGAAATGCGCTTCGTGACGATCGGAGGTTTGGAACCCGTACTGACCGAGGAACCGCGGTTCGGACCGCATCCGACGCCCCATGCGGTGGGGCAGATCGAGATCGACCGCGACGAGTTCCCGGAACCGACCGTCCTCACCACGCCCTATGAACAGGACTTCGCCATGAATATGGCGGTGGCGATCCACGAGGCGCGGACCGTCTTCGAACAATGCGTTGGATTGATCCCCGGGGAGTACTGCCTCACCTCGACCGACCAGTTCGATTACTCGCTCAAGATCGAAGGCGAAGGCGACCGGCTGTCCGTCGACCTGTACCGCTCCGAGTCGGGAATCACGATGGAAGGAGCGTTTCTCGGCGTCTATGCGGAGATCATGGAGTTCGACCTGATCGACGACAAAGTCCTTTTCGATTATGTCCGCGAGAACATGACGCAAAACGGCGGCGACGAGACTCATGATTTGTATTATGACCGGTTCGACGAGTCCGGCGATACGATCAGCATCGGGCTGGACCTGACCGATGAAACATATCTCGAATATCTGATCCACGATCGCGGGACGGGGGGCTGGTTCTCGCTTTATGATGATGCGACCGAGTCCTCCGTGACGCGACTTGACATGACCACCGACCGCTTCGTCTCGGAGACGTTCTACCCCGACGGTTCGACGAATATGACGATCGTCTACGACAACGAACGGCGTTCGCTGACCTACCACGCATGGGAAGCCCACGGCGTGCCGCGGGCGTCCCTGAAATGGAACCTGCTGGACGTCGAGGGCTGGGACCGGGCTGTGTACCACACGTACGCCGACGACGAGGTCTATCAAGGCGAAACGCGCGTGCTCGAGACGTTCACCGTGTATGTCGCGCCCGAAGAGGTGTATCCGGTCGCGCAGGCGACCTATGAGTTTTCCCCTGAATCGCTTACCGCGGGACTCGTCGACCTCACCCTCGTCGGACTGCATTTCGACGCCATTCCATTCGACCGTCTCTCAACCGACCTCGGCCGCCTGGCCGAAGACCGGCTGGCGGCGCTCGCGGCGTATGGATTGAGCGCGGACATGGCGGAAAACCGCGCCGCGCTCCTCGCGATGGTCCCGTATCGGGCCGATTTGCCGATGATGCAGGAACTGTACGACTGAAGCGTCGCCGTCGATTCGCGCCGCGACGAGTGGACGGTGTCACTCGATCTCGATGATGTGCTTTCCAAGCGTCCACCCGGTGTTCCGGATGGATGCTTTTTTCTCCATCGCCATTTTTTGGCATCGGACGAAAATCGCGCGAACCGTGATATAATCGAAACTGATGATACACTTGAAAGAAGGGGTTTTTGATGAAGTGGATTACCCGTGAACACGTGCATGTCGACCGCGTCGCCTGTCCCTGGCTGATCCGGCGCTTCATCGATCCGAAGGCGGAGTTCGTCTTCGTGCCTAGAAACACCGATCCCACGACGATCACGGACGGCATCGTTTTCGACATGGCCGGGGTCGAACTCGGGCACCACGGCGATAGCTGCTCGTTCGATGCGATCGTCGAGAAGTACCGGCTATCCGGCGATCCCGCACTCGCGAAGGTGCGCCGGATCGTCAATCTCGCCGATACCGGTAAACAAGCGCTCGATCCGCTCGCGGACGCCCTCGAAAAACTCGCGACCGGATTTCGTCTCGCCAGCAAGACCGACCATGCGACGCTCGAGAAGGAGTTTCCGCTCTATGACGCCTTGTATGCGTATTATCAGAACGAGTAGGGTCAACCCTCTCGGGAGGGCTCGCGATGAACGGTGACGGGAAGAAGGCAGCGCGCCTGAAGGCCTTCTTCGGGATCAACCGAAGCGTC
>CAIMSF010000035.1 GCA_903844055.1 uncultured bacterium | reverse complement strand
GGCATCGAACATCTGGGCGTCTTCCTCTTCGTCGAAGTTGTCGGTCTTCGTCATCGTGAAGTACTGCGAGTTGGCAAGCTTGTAGGCTTCGGCGTTGGCTTCGGTGTCGTGCAGGAGGGCGGAGGCGACGACGACTTCGCCGTCTTCGTTGACCAGGTCGCCGTTTTCTTCAAGGGTGTATTCCTCGTTGCTGACGGCATCGCTGTAGACGCCAGCTTCATCTTCGGTATAGACGACGGCATCGTCGAGGTTGAGGATGTCGCCGCTCTTGTCGTTGAATTCGAAGTAGTAGGGCGTGACGGTGATATAGGCGTCGGCGATGATGTCGTCGGTTTCCGGATCGTCGTCATGGTCCCACACTTCGGTTTCGTTCTTGAAGACGAAGCCGAGGTACTCGCGCATGCTGGTGGCGCTGTAGGTGACGAGGTTGAAGTGGCGGAGCACGGTGGTCGCTTCGGCCGAACTCATGAAGCGGATCTTGATGGCCTTGATGTCTTCGAAATGATATGCGACCTGGCGGGCGGCGACTTCCATGTCGGTGATGTCGCCGGAGACATCCACGATATAGCGGACATACGCTTCACGGGCGAGGACGATGCGGGCATAGTCTTCCTCATGGCCTTGGTAGCCGGCGAGGATCATGCTTTGCGCGAACGTGTTCTCGTACTCTTCCTTCACGTCGGCCTCGAGCTCGGCGATGGCGTCGTCGTCGGAAGTGCCGTACGTGAGGTCCTTGAGCTTGTCCTCGATTTCGGCGTCCGTGACGGCGCTCACATAGTCCTGAAGCAGATAGCTGTCGATGAGATATAGCAACTGGTCGATGCCGTCGTTGCCCTTGATCTCATCGAACAGTTCCTGATTGGTGATCGAATAGATGACATTCCCCTCGGCGTCGGTCCGTTCGTAAAAAATCCCGTCCGGATCGCTGAGTTGCGGCAGGGAGCTGTTCCCCGTGGCGAACGAGACGACGATGGCGGAAACGGTGATGACGGCCAGAATGGAGAAGACGATGACGATTTTCTTCACAAGCGCGCTTTTCATATTTAATAACACTCCTTAAGAATTCTGCATTATCTATCATATCATCAAAGGCCACCAAAGACAACAAATTTATGATGAGTTTTAGGTGATGGGGAGTGCCTTGGAGATGCGCCAAATATGAACGTCGAAGGCGTTTTTTTGGGTCTTCGCCGTTGACAAACGCGCATCCCTGTTATATAATGATGCCGTAAAGAGCAAAACTAGTGAAAACTAGCGACGCAAAGCTATAGGGCCTTCGCTTGGCGATGGTAGCCAGTTGCCGTTATCTTGGAAAAGATGAGGGCATTTTTTATTTCTTGGGGTGTTTTTTCCGAGGGTGAAGAATGCGATGTTTTTCCGGATGATGGCACTTTTCATCTTTTCCACAAAGTTCTCGAAAAGCACCCGAAAAGCAGCGTGTTTTATGATAAAATGAAACAAAAGACAAAGAAGGAGGGATGACGATGAACGGCAGAACCTTGCGAAATCGCTTTTTCCTGTCGCTCGGAATGCTCGCCTTCTCGCTGTCGCTCTTCGTCTTCGCGACCTGGAGCTGGCTCACCGCCTTGTTCACCGAGGACGTCGACCTGGAGGTCGGCTTCGTCGCGGTCAGCCTGGACGCCTATTTCTGGAACGGCTCGAACCGCATCGAGGCCGAAGAGGTCGAAATCGCCCCCGGCGTGTATAAACCGGGCGTCTATCTGATCGACATCACCTCCAACTCCGCGGCCAATTTCTTCGAGGATTTCCGGCTATACATCAACATCACCTCGAATGTCGATACGTATTTCCGGGTGAAGATCTACGAACAACTGACGCTCACGTACGAAAACTATGAGGGCACGATCACCGAGATGTCGATCCTGAACCAGGACTACATGCCGTTCGACTACGCCCTCACGAACTGGCACGACAACCGGACGATCGACAACTACCTATATTACATGAATCCCGTCCAGCGGGTCAACGAGACCACGTCGCTCGACATCGGCCTGATCACGCAGTACGCGCTGGCCAGTTTTGCCGTGTACTCGCCGGGCTACTCGCTGCAAATCGCCTTTTCGGTCGAGGCCGTCCAGGCCGAAGGCGGACCCGAAAACGTTTGGTTGTTGCCGACCCCGCCTTGGGGCGGATCATGGTAAGGGGGGCTCACGATGTACCTTCCCGATCGTAAACGGCGCATCGCGATGCGCCTCATCGCTTCCGCCGCGCTTCTTTTCATCGCGGTTTTTGCCATTTTGATGAACGTCGATCTGGTCGGCGCTTTCAACCGCGACGACCCCGAACAGCAGGACGAGTTCGACGGGACCTATCCTTGGGAGACGCTGCTCGTTCCCCCGGCCAGCGCATCCGACTTCATCACCTACTCCGATTTCCGCGATGACTACTGCCTGCTCAACACGACGGTTTCCGCATGCGCCACGGCGGCCAGCGGAAAATACATCCGGTTCGACACCGCCGAAGAACTCTACCGATTCTCGCTCGACGTGTCTTACGAGGATGTCTATGTATCGGGCGTCCCGACCGAAAACTATAAGCTGTCCGTCGAAAAAATCACGTTCCTCCTCAGCTTGAGCTATACGCTCGGCGGCGACATCGACTATTCGGTCATGGGCGCCAAGACCTTCATTCCGATCGGCCACTGGTTCACCGATGTCGACAGCGTCCTCCACAAGAACATCTTCACCGGCACCTTCGACGGCCGCGGGTTCACGATCTACAACCTGTATCTCGCCGGTTACGACGACATGATTTATGTCGATTACGTCGACGAGGTCACGACCGTCGACATCGCCGTCTCGCATTATTATTCGATGTTCACCTACAACGAAGGAACGATCCGAAACGTCGGCCTCGTCAACCCGACGCTCGAACTGCTCGACGTCCACATCGACCTGAACATGACCTCCAACCTCGTCGGCTTCAATCAGGCGACCGGCGTCGTCGACCACGTCTTCGTCGTCGACAACCGCGCTTCGGTCACCGACGCCGGCATCCGCTACAAGGTCGGCACCGCGACCGGCACCTTCACCGCCGCCGGCATCGTCCATACGAACGAAGGGTCCTTCACGAACGCGTACTACAGCTCGAAGGTCGTCGTCAACGGGTCCTACATCAACAAGTTCATCGTCCAGCCGGTCCTTTACGTCAACAACGGTTCGGGAACCTATGGAAATCTCGCCTACGATTCCACCGTCTATCTGCTTGCGGTCACGGTCGGCACCTCGACCTTCTATGTCGCGACGCCGAACGCCTATGCCGTCGGCGAGGCGACCGCCACCCTCAAGTCCAGCTCGTCGTCGCTCAACACCGCTTCCGACCGGTGGTATTTCTATGCTTCTGATACCTATCCGCAAATGCTCGGCCTCGAGTGGAACGACACGAACGACGAGTATGAGATCGCCGACGCGATCGACCTGGTCGCCTTCTCCCGGGTCGTTGAATATGTGACCATGAACAACGGCGTCTCCTATCCCGCCACCCATTATCATCTCACCGACGACATCGACATGAGCGAAGTCGCCCCCGACGCCTACGTGACGCCCTCCGTGAACTTCACCGGAGTCCTGTCCGGCCAGAACGGCACGACGCTCGACGACAATTTCTATATCTACAACCTGCATATGACGAACGGCATCGTCCGTGAGACCAACTATTACGCCGGTCTTTTCAGCATCGTCTCGGGCGGCACCGTCACCGACCTCAACATCGCCGATTCCTCCCTGACGATCGCCGACAGCGCTAGCTATTATTCGAACGTGTTCGGTATCGGCTTCGTGGCCGGCCGCATGATCGGCGGCACGATGCAGAACATCCAGCTCGACGTATCCATCGATCTCGGGACCACCTCGATCGGCGAAACGCATCTCGGTATGCTCGTCGGGCGAGCGTCCGGGACGATCGACCAGGTCTCCGTCCGCGGCACGCTCGACGCCGGCATCCACACGTTCGAAGCCAGCCTCGCGATCGCCCCGAACTACTACATCGGCGGCATCGTCGGTTCCTCGGTCGTGAACCAGATCACCGTTTCCGATTCCGTCAACAACGCCGACATCCTCGGTTTCTCGACGACTTCGACCTTCGGCATGGCGACCGGCTACTACGCCATCTATGTCAAGATGGGCGGCATCGTCGGCTACATGATCAACACGTCGTCGATCCGGCATCGTCTGATCGGCGTCTCCAACAAAGGCGACATCAGCGTCCGGGCTGTCACCTCGGGAAACGACACCGGAGGTT
>CAIMSF010000034.1 GCA_903844055.1 uncultured bacterium | reverse complement strand
AGCGAGCGCGGCGTCGTCGACGCCGTAGAAGACGAAATGGTCCGTCTCGCCGCGGACGGTCCCGCCGTAGACGCGGTTCAGGACCGCCTTCATCTCGGCGACGACGCAGTCGCGTTCGGATACGGCGGGGGAGTAGAGATACTTCCCGCGGTCGGACGCATACCGGACGAGGCCTTTGTGGCACAGCCGCGACAGGAAGGTCTTCACCGTCGTCGGACTCCAGGCGGTATCATCCGAAAGCGCCGCGGTCACGGCCGCGGCGGTGGTGGCCGGTTTTTCCCACAGGACGCGCATCACGCGCCATTCGGAATCGGTGAGCAAGGCTTGATTGATCATGGCGCTCCTCTTTAACTACATTTGTAGTCAGCAACCATATTCTACTTGATGGCTCCGCGTTTGTAAAGCGCCGATTCTGATTTTTTCGCTTTTGGGACGAAAAAAGGAAGGCGGATCGCCTTCCCTTGGATCTGGATGTCGTCAATCGATCAATGTGAGATAGACGTCGAAGTATCGCCGTCCGAGCTCGATGTTCGCCTCGCGGCTGAAGTGGATCGCGTCGTTGACGTTGCCGGAAAGCCCGTCGGTTTCCACGAAGCCGCAGTCGGGTAGATCGATGAGCACTTGCCGGGCGGCCGCGATCACTTCGTCGACCGGATAGTCGGCTTTCGCTTCTTCTTTCCACGCCGGGACAAAGTCCCCGGCGATGAAGGGGATGCCCTGAAGGCCAAGGTCGGTTCTGAGCGATCCGATCATGTCATATAAATGGCCGTAATACTCGCGGTAGGTGGAATCCAGGAACGCATCCGTCTCCCCCTGGTGCCAGAGCACGGAAACGATCCGGTTCTCAGAATTGAGCGAAAGCACCGCAAGCGCGGTCGAGACCATCCGTTCGTACAGGTCCTTGCCCGGACTCCAGCGGTGGTCCTTGAAGCCGGTCCCGCCGATTGCCATGTTCAGGATGAGCAGCGTCCTTCCCTCTTCCAGCAACCCTTCCTCGACATAGGCCTTGGCGAAGAAGAGCGAGAAGTTGTTCCAGGCATCGCCGCCGACCCGGCGCTCGGCGGCGGTGGCGATGACGAGGTCGTCGTTCAACATGACGATCCGGTCGTCTTCGGGATAAGGATCGCCGTCGCCGCGGCCGACGCCATAGGCGTTCGACTGGCCGGCGACGAGGAGGATGTCATATTCCACTTCCCGGTATTCCGCGAGCAAGGCGGCTAACTCCTCCGGCGAAGGCGTGGTCGTCGTCGTGATCGTCCGGCATCCCGTCAGGGAGACGGACAGAAGCGTCAATAGCACGATAGATAGAATACGTTTACGCACGGAGGTCTCCTTTCATCGGCTTGGTCATAAACAGATTGGCGTCGATGTTCACCGATATATACGCGATCGCGTATATTACAGTTCCAATATTGCACTATATTTATGCATTTGCGTATATTTGATATGCGAGATGTTGTAACTCGATTTACGCAAACGCGTATATTGATGCGTTTTTAGCGTATGAGATTGATGCGGCCGCGTATATGGCGCGACTTGTCACATCAGGCAGGAATAGATCGCGAAGAAGTGGAGCAGGGTTCCCAAAAAGACGAAGATGTGCCAGATGAAGTGGGCGAACTTGAACCAGTTGAACGCGTAGAACAAGACGCCGATCGTATACGAGACGCCGCCGGCGAGGATGAGCCAGAACGCCGCCGCGGACGTCTCGTAAAGCGGTCCGACGAGCGTGAGTCCGCTCCATCCGAGCAACAGGAACAAAGCGAGATGGAGGACGGCGAACTTCCTGATCTTCACCGCCTTGAAGACGATCCCGAGGGTGATGATGATCCATTGTCCGAGGAGCAAGAACCATCCGAGCGGTTTCTCGATCACGATGATGAAGATCGGCGCGAAGGTCCCGCCGATCAAAATGTAGATCCCGATGTGGTCGAACCGCTGGAACACCCGCTTCACGGTGGATCCTTCGCGGAAAGCATGGTAGAGGGCGCTCATCGTATAGAGCATGATCATCCCGAACCCGAAGACGATCGCTCCCATCACTTCGCCGAAGCCGCGCGCCTTGACGATCAGAAGAACCGTGCCCGCGAGGCCGAAGGCCCCGCCGACGATGTGCGAAACGGAATTGGCGATCTCTTCGCCCTTGGTTTGAATCCTCGATAGTTTCATGGTATTCCTCTTTTTTCCTCATGAAGCCGATGACTCGTCGTGTTTGAGGTGGTTGGTTACCATTGTACCATGCAATTCGAACGGACGCGACACCTCCCGATGTCAAACGGAACTAAAAAACGAAGACCTCCGTTCCCGTTGATTGGAACAGAGGTCTAGGAAGCGTCACTTCCCGCTTTTGATGATGTTCGCAATCTGCGACATGAGGTCGCCGCTACCGGTCAGGTTGATGTTCCCGACATGCTCGCAGATCTTTTCGAGATATTCGAGTTCCTTGAGCTTGAAGAGCGTCTGGTTCTCTTCCATCAATTTTGCGGTATTGAGCAAGGAGCGGGTGGAAGCGACTTCCTCACGGCGGGTGACGACGTTCGCCTGGGCCTTCTTCTCGGCGACGAGGACGGTGTTCATGATGTCGCGGATCTCGCCCGGAAGGATAATATCCTTCACACCGGCATCGACGATCTCGACGTAGAAGTCCTTCTCGCGGTCTTTCAACCGGTTCAGCACGTGCGTGGAGATCTGATCCTTGTTTTCGAGGATCTCGTCGATCGGATACTTCCCGATGTATTCGCGCAACGAGAGCTGCACGGCAACGCGCATCTGTTCCTCGAAGTCGTTGATTTCGCTGGCGACCTTGACATAATCGGCGATGCGGTAGGTACAGACGAGGTTGATGCGGAGCGAGACCTTGTCTTTAGTCAGGATTTCCTGACCGGTGACGTTCATTTGGGTGAGCCGGACGTCGACGAGGTCGAACGTGACGTTCGGCGTCCCTTGCCAGAACCAGTGCAGACCCGGTTCAAGGAGCCGGACAAACTTCCCATCGAAGTAAAGCCGGCCGCGCTGATGGTTCGCGACGACGACCTTGGCGAACAAGGTCGGATTCATCTTGGTGAGCACGTGGAGCGGGATGTCTTCGGGCACTTCCGGGGTTTTCACGTCGAGAGCGCGGAACGTGTGCTTGTCAAAGACCGTCCAGAAGGCATACCGTCCGGGACGAAGGGCATCGACGAACAGGTCGTTTACATAGTGGAGCGTAAGCGTTCCGTCGGCGACTTCTACTGATGTCGTCGCTTTTGCGATGGCGGGATGGGCAAGGAGGACGTCGAGCCCGCTCGTGGCGGAGGCCACTTGCCGGTCGAGGGGGTGCAGCTCGATGCGGGCGCCGAACCACGGGACATAGGCGCCCGGTTCTAGCGGTTTGACGAAACGGCCGTTGCGGAACAAGAGTCCGCGCTGATTCTCGTTGACGATGATTCTCTTCATTGCAATACCTCCCGGTAGAAAAGTCGAAGTGATGACCGCCGATGCATAAGGCGCGGCCGGGCGGGTGAGACGCCGTCGTCGGAAGCGGGGGCATGGCCATGGCTTCCGGTTCGGGTCGTCGGTATCACCGTCCGGACAAGGCGCAATACGCATTGTCGCTCTTGTCGTGATGCGCAGGAGCTGACTGACGGTCATCGCGGACTGCACGCGTGTGCGGCGTTGGGCCCCTAAGGGCATTGTGAAAAATAATTATTTCCAGCCGTGGACGGAACAGGTCCGGCGGGATTCGAACCCGCATATGCGAGGGTTTCCCCTCAGAAGATGTTTCACCCGGCATGCGCTTCGGCATCGCCTTGCGCACCGCATCGCTTGCACGCGATTGCATAGGACGAAACATCTATAACCCTTGATTGATTCCGATCATTTAACGAACGCGCATGCAGGGACATAGATGCGTTCGTCTCTTCAGTCCAGTTTTACTCCTCCGTGCTTGCGCAGATACCGGATCAACGCGAAGTCGTTCGTCGGCGTGAACCACTCGCCATCATGATTGGTGTAGACGTCGGTCCACATGCCGTTCTTCAAGACGACGACGGCTTCGCCGTAGTCCTCGGGGTGTTCAAGCGTTTCAATGACCAGATGCCGCGGGACGGTGATGTTGATGGAATCGCTTTTTCTGTT
>CAIMSF010000033.1 GCA_903844055.1 uncultured bacterium | reverse complement strand
GGGTGGCGTTGGCGATGCCGTCGCTCACATCGACGCCGGGGACCCGTCCGAGGACGAAAGTGTCGACGAGGTCGTGCACCGTCTTTAGGATATTGACGAAAAAAACCGGAATGGCGAGTTGGAGCATGCCCTTCCAGATCGGCGTACCCTTCAGAATCATCGTGGTCTTGCGTTCCATTCGTTCCTTGCGTGTCGGTCTCATCGGTGTACGATCCTTGTCTGAGAAAAGAAAAACGCACTCTGTGCGTTGCTCGGGGTCGGCTCGGCAGCCCGCTGCCGCCTTGCCGCCCGATCGGGACCCGATCCGACCGCCAATGTCACCCGATGCCGAAACGGCGCATACGGGCTTTTTTCGCGCGATGGCGCAGGGGGTAGAACCGATTCTTGCGCCCGTCAAACGGGCGACCATCCATATTATATTACATTCCGCGCAGGAACGCCACCAAATCCGATATGCGACGAACCGGCTTTTCGTGACCATGAGCGGCACAGCCGCGCGGCAAGAGCGGTTTTTCGCGCCTTTGCGCATAAAAATGAGGATAACCGGAAACAAAACATCGAAAATATGATATCCTATTCACACCAATCGTCAAGCGAGGCGCCGCATATGATCAAACGCATCCATCGACATACCCTCTTCCTGATTTCCATCATCACCGGAGTCATCCTGGCGTTCGACCTGTTCACCATCGTCACGAACCTCTATGTCGCCCCCATCCTCGAGGGCTTCGGGCTTCCCGACATCCTGATCTACATGAAGACGGCCATCTTCCTCGTCCTGTGGATCTTTTTCACCGTCTGGCTCGTCGACGGAAGGACGAAACTCAACAAGGCGAACATCAAGTCGCTCATGATCGTCGGGATCGTGACGATCGCGGCGTACTTCCTGAGCCTCTACATCTACAAGTACTACCTGCTCGTCGACACCAACTACATCATCCGCTACCGGATCCTCGAAGGCAATCCGGCGCTCGCCCTCGAATACTCGCGGATCAACTACCAGACCCTGAAATACGTCATCACCGTCTACGCCGGATTCAACTCCGAACTGATCCTGTTCGCGGAGGCGATGATCTTCCAGATGGGCGTCTACGCGATCCAGCGGATGGAGACCGACGAGGAACCGATCGTCACCTACGACCACTTCATGTTCGACGTCAAGCTCTTCCCGATGATGGCGCTCTACGTGATCGCGGGATTCCTCTCGATCAACATCCTGACGATGCGCTACGACATGCTCGGATCCGTCGAGATGGCGCTCGCGATCGCCGGATTCATCGCGGCCGCCCCCGGTGTCGGATATGCCTTCAAAATCTACCGGAGCCGCACTTACGAGTGCCCACGGTCGTTCTTCATGGGAACCTACCGCTACCTGCTGATCATGGCCGTCCTCGGCATCATCCTGTTCGGCGCCCTGTTCGGACTCAACCTCTACTTCATCCAGCTCGGCCGCATGACCTACCGGATCGCCAGTTCGTTCGTCGCCCTGGCCGTCGCCGTCGCGATCTTCCTCCGTGTCCGGAAGATCCTCGCGATCGAAAACCGATAAGGCGAATCCCCCCGATCCACCATTGAAAACGGATGCCCGACGTCCCCGAGAGGACCGGCGGCATCCGTTTTTTTGTTCGCCGTCCGAACAATAAGAAAGGGGCGGCGTCGCACGGACTTCTCCGTTTGACGCCGTCCCGATTCAGATGATCTTCTTGATCTCGTCGATGTGGCGGGTGTAGTACAGGCTCGGCCGATAGGTGTCCGAGTAGAGCATCACCGCGACGCCCCCGGCGGGATAGATCCCGACGTTGATGGTCGAGATGATGGTGCGGTTCGCGCGGATGAAGATGATCTCCTTGATCTGTTCCTTGGTGGTTTCGTCGAGGTTGCCGATCTCCTTGATCTGGGTGATCGTCATGCGGTCCATGACGCGCTTGCTTTTGAGGATCATCTGCTGGATCGCGGCGATCTCGCCGTCGACCTGCTCGAGGTAGAAGGCGTTCTTGCGCGGACTGACCAGCACGACGACTTCGAGGATGTACCGCGGGAACAGGCGCTTGATCTCGTCTTTGGTCACGCGGTAGTAGACGGCGTGGTCGAGATCCCACACGTAGCGTTCGTAGTCCAGGCTTTTCAGATGGTCCGGGAGGTCGTCAAGGTTCTTCGCATGCCGGATCGGCAGCGGGTCGCCCGGGTGGGCGCGGATCTTGATCAGATAGCTCAGCTGCGTGATCCGGTCGAGCTTCCCCTTGAAGAGCCCGACGACGACGAGGATCGCGAGCAGGGAGACGAAGTAGACCACGTACGCCGCATTCTCATCGACGATCCAGATGTTGGCGGCGATCATCACGAAGGAAAGCGCGGCGACCGCGCCGACGAGCGCGATCAGGGTGAAGAGGAACGAGCGGTTGATCCTTCTGATGTCGTTCATGAGGCGACGCGGAGGGCGAGGATGCCGGCGGCGAGGATCAGGACGGCCGAGGCGATCAAAAGTTCGACGAAGACGGCCGAGGCGACCTTGTCCTTGCGGTCGTCCTTGTATTCCTTATAGCGAGGATATTCGCGCCGAAACGACGGCGAGATGAAGACGCGCATCGCGTAGCGGATGCCGTGGAAGACCTTGAACGCGCTCGTGAGCGCGACGACGCACGGCAGGAAGAAGACGACGCCGACGACGAACAGGACGTTGGAGACGTTGGTCGCGGTGACGTAGGTGCCGTAGACCGCGAGTTGAAGCAGACCGGCGAGGACGACCATGCCGGCGAAGATCGATGCCATGCGGAACGGTTTCATTTGCCGCTCAGCTTCTCCTGGTAACGCGCGAACTCCACGGAGTTGCACAGCACGAAATGGTTCGGCTCGACTTCCCGCAGGATCGGCTGTTCGACGGAATAGTCGTGCTCCGCGGCGGGATTGTAGCGGGGCGTGCGTACGCGCGACTTCTCGGTCTCGGGGTCCGGGATCGGGATCGACGCCATCAGGGAGAGGGTGTACGGATGGAGCGGATGGTTGAACAGGAGGTCCTTGTCGCCGTGTTCGACGATGTGGCCGTAGTACATGACGGCGACGCGGTCGCTGAAGTATTTCACGACGGAGAGGTCGTGGGCGATGAACATGATCGTGATGCCCTTGGTCTCGCGCAGCTCGTTGAGCAGGTTGATGACCTGGGCGCGGATCGACACGTCGAGCGCCGAGATCGGTTCGTCGGCGATGATGAACGAGGGTTCGACGACGAGCGCGCGGGCGATGCCGATGCGCTGGCGCTGTCCGCCGGAGAACTCATGGGGATAGCGGCTCGCGTGTTCGGGGACGAGGCCGACGGTCTTGAGCGCTTCGTTGACGCGGTCCTCGATTTCCTTCTCGTTCTTCACGCCGTTGATCCGGAGGCCTTCGGCGATGATTTCCTTGACCGTCATGCGGGGGTTGAGCGAGGCGATCGGGTCCTGGAAGATCATCTGCATGCGGCGCATCAGGAGGCGGTTCTTGTGGGTGAGGCAGTACCCGAGCTTCCCGATATCCTGCTTGCGGCGGATTTCGTTCAGCTTCAGTTCCTTTTGTTCCTTGAGGAGTCGTTGGGATACTTCGGCGAAGACCTGCTTCGCGTTCTGGATCCGCGTCTTGTCCTTCATCTCGACGGCTTCGTCGAGGCGGCCTTTGGCAAGATTCCGCTCATCCGTGAGCGCATTGATGCGCTGCGAGATCTCCATGTTCGCGATGTCGTATTTCTTGTCGACATCCTGGCATTCGGGGAACGAGCACAGTTCCTTGCGGGCGCGCATCCCTTCTTCGTCGATGATGCTTTCGAAGCGGCGGTCGCGTTTCGCCTGGCGGAGGACGGCCCGCGCCGCGGCGGTCTGTTCGTTGAATTCCTTTTGAATGGCGGCGGCCTTCTCGTCATAGGACGGCTGGTTGAGCCGGCCGGCGGCCAGCTGCTCCCGCAAATCGCGGATTTTTCCGTCTTTTTCCGACAGGTAGGTCTGGTATTCTTCCTGGAACTTCTTCTTGGCGGCGACGACGTCGCTGACGATGCGGGTGCCGTGGAAGAAGACTTCGCCGCCCGAGGACGAGTAGAGCTTGATGATCGCGCGTCCGGTCGTGGTCTTGCCGCAGCCGGATTCGCCGACGAGCGAGAAGACCTCGCCCTTATAGATGTTGAAGGAAACGCCGTCGACGGCCTTGTTGACGATCTTGTTGCGGCCGGTACCGGATTTGAAGTACTGCTTCAGCCCGACAACCTTCAGGATCTCTTCGCGTTCTGGGCTGTTCATTTGGATTCACCTGTCATTTCCGGCATGGGTTTCGTGTCGTTGGATCCGTTCGCCGCGGCGAGCCGCTGCGATTCGTTGAAGCGGGCGATGCGTTCGGCGAGGACCTTCGGCATCGGGACTTTCGGGGCGTCCGGATGGAGCAGCCAGGTCGCCGCGTAATGCGTGTCGCTGACCTTGAAGAACGGCGGATGCTCCTCGAAGTCGATCTTGAGGGCATGCTGGTTGCGGTCCGCGAAGGCGTCGCCTTTGGGCGGGAAGAGCATGTCCGGCGGGGTGCCCGGGATCGAGGTGAGGCGGTCCTTCGTGTCGAGGTCCGGCGCCGAGGAAAGAAGCGCCCAGGTATAGGGGTGCTTGGCATCGTAGAAGATTTCGTAGAGCGTGCCGTATTCGACGATCTTGCCGGCATACATGACGGCGACGCGGTCGGCCATGTTGGCGACGACGCCGAGGTCGTGGGTGATGAAGATGACGGACAGGTCGCGCTGCGTCTTGATGTCCTTGATCAGATTGAGGATCTGCTTCTGGATCGTCACGTCGAGGGCGGTGGTCGGCTCGTCGCAGATCAAGAGTTCGGGGTTCGCGGTGAGCGCGATCGCGATGACGATGCGCTGCCGCATGCCGCCGGAGAACTGGAACGGATACTGGTTGAAGCGCTTCTCCGGTTCGGGGATGCCGACCTCGTTCATGATCCGGATCGCCGTCTCGTAGGCTTCCTTCTTGGTCACCTTGAAGCGGCGGCGGAACATTTCGGAGTTGCTCAGGATCTTGTCCCGGAGCTCCCGACGTTCGGCGACGGCCTTTTGATAGGCCGGGGTATCCTTCGTGAGGGTCTTGATCGCGTTGTTCTTCTGCACCCATTCGGCGGTCAATGCCGTAAAGACGTTCGCCTTCTCCGCCTTGACGGCGGCGACTTCCTTGGCGATCTGCTCTTTCGCTTGCTTCTTGACTTCGAGATACTTCGCCTTCAGGGCGGGCAGGTGGGACTTGAACTCCTTGACGGCCGCTTGATGCTTGACCTTGGCGGCGCGGATCAGGTCCTTGGCTTCGGTCTTGCCGATTTCGGCGTCGTGGGCGATTTCGAAGATGCGGTTCTTCAATTCCTTGTCCGCGAGCTTGATGCGGGCGATCATGTTGAGATAGTCGTGGTATTCCTTGTGGAAGAGGTCCATGTAGCGGTTCTTCATGCGGTCGCCGTTGACGAGCATCGCCTCGGTGATCTGCTTGCCGATCTTCATGATCGGGTTCAAACTCGACAGCGGGTCCTGGAAGATCATGCCGATCTTGCTTCCGCGGATCAGATGGAAGTTCTCTTCGGAGAGTTTGGTGAGGTCCTGGTTGCTGTAGAGGATCTCGCCCTTGTCGATGATCGCGTTGCGGGCGAGGATGCCCATGACGGCGCGGTTGGTGACCGATTTGCCGGAGCCGGATTCGCCGACGATCGCGAGCGTTTCGCCCTTGTACAGGTCGAAGGTGACTTCGCGGACGGCGCGGACGAGTCCGTTCGGGGTTCGGAAGGAGATGGTCAGGTCTTTGACTTCGAGCACTTTTTCTTTATTCATCGTCAGCTACCTCTCAATTGCGGATTGAGCGCATCGCGAAGCGCGTTGCCGAACATGTTGAAGGTGATCATCAACATCGAGACGATGATCGTCGGGAAGATGACCATCCACAGGTTGCCGGCGAAGATCTGTTGCTGTCCGTCGTTCAGGATGACGCCGATGGAGGTGCCGGTGAGTTCGACCGGACCGATATGGAAGGACGATCCGTTGCCGATGCCGAAGCCGAGGTACGACAGGTTCACTTCCAGGAAGATGACGGAGGGGATGCTCAGGATGACGCGGGTGATGATGGTCCCGAGCGCGTTGGGCAGGATGTGCTTGAAGATGATGCGGCTGTCGGAGGCCCCGAGCGTTCGCGCGGCCAGGACGTACTCCCTGCCTTTGTAGCGATAGAACTGCGACCTCGTGACGTGCGCCGCGCCGATCCAGCCGTCGTAGACCATGAAGATGAACAGCGCGGTGAACCCGGGTCCGATCAAGACCGTGATGATGGCGATCATCGTGATCTGCGGGAAGTTGCCCCAGATGTCGGTGAAGCGCTCCATCATGATGTCGACCTGTCCGCCGTAATAGGCAGAGGTTGCGCCCCAGATGATGCCGATGAAGATGTTGACGCAGGCGGCCATGAAGCCAAGGAGCAGCGAGGTTCTCAGACCGAGCCAGATCAGGGTGAAAAGGTCCCGTCCGAACACGTCGGTGCCGAACAGGAAATAGGGCGTGGATTCGAAATCGAGCGCATAGGCGCCGTCCAGCATGACGATGTAGTTCGTCGCCGTGATGCCGGTGCCGGGAAGCGAGAGCACTTCGACGCGGACGACCGAGACGATCGGATATCCTTCGCCGAACAGCCAGCCGTCCGGATTGTCGGGATCCGGAACGATGCTTTCTTCCATGCCTTCGTTTTCTTCGAGGATGCGGAAATACTCGTCGTCGCCGATCGTCGTGCGCTGGTCGGCGAACAACGCGTCATAGACGTCATAGCGGAAATCGGCGGTCGTCATGATCGCGTTCTTCCGGAGGAAACGGCCGTTCTCCATCAAGGTATCGATGGTGTAGAGCGGGAACATCGCGAGCGGATAGCCGTCGTAGAAATTGACGGCGACATCGGCGGCGTTCTTGACGGCGATGCTGGTGAAGGAGACGTATTCGGTGCCGGTTTCGGAGACCGCCGGCAGTTCATACTTGAACACGACATAGCGGGCGACGCCGTTGGCGACCGCGGTCATCGGGTCGAGGACGTGGACGCCGGCTTCGGTGATCGTGCCGATCAGCGGCAAAAGGTCCCATGAGGCGTAGGCGGAACCGAGCGGCTGCGCCGACAGGTAGACCTTCAGGACGCCGGCCGGATCGATCTCGTTGATGTTGACTTCGATCGTATGCCCGGTCAGGAAGGTGATGGCCGCCGGGGTGACGATCGAATAGGCGATGCGCTCGGTATCGACGAAGAGCTCGTTCGTCCCGCCGCGGAATTGCGGGCTGCGGTCGGTGCCGATGACATCCTGGTTGGTCAGCGTGTCGAACAGGAAATAGTCCGCCTGGAAGCCGATCGTCGGGTATCCGAGGCCGGTTTCCGGGTCGATCGTCGAGTAGTCGATCGGCTGGTCGCGGAACTCCTTCGTGCCATCGAAGATGCCCAGCTGCTCCAAGAGCGGAATGCGGGGCGGCAGGGTGGTCAACGACGAGTTCGTCTGCAGGTAGAGGTTGCGCGGCGTGATGATCGGGACGAAGATCGAGAGCAGGATCATGATGGCGAGGATGACCGTCGCGGTCACGTTGTATTTGTTCTTCGTGAAGCGGAGCATGGCGTCCTGAAAATACGTCAGCTGTTTCGTCTTGAACTTCTTGTCGAGCAGCCGTTCGTTTTCCTGAACCAGGACGAACATGTCCTTGGTATAGATTTTCTGGTCCATCAGCGCTTCGCCCCCATTCTGATCTGCGGGTCGATGAGGCCGTAGGACAGGTCGACGATCAACGCGGTGGAAAGTCCGATCGTGCTGTAGAACGCCGAGGACACCAGGATCACGTTGTAGTCATAACCGCCTGCGACGAGCGCCTGCAGGGTGACGCGTCCGACCCCGGGGATGGCATAGACGGACTCGAGGATGAACGAGCCGCCGAGCAAACCGGCGAAGGAACCGATGATGATCGGCACCATCGGGACGAGCGAGTTGCGGATCGCATGCCGCAAGACGGCCTGCGTGTGGGAAAGGCCCTTGGTCTTCGCCAGCAAGACGAATTCCGACGTCAGGACTTCCGAAAGTTCGGCGCGCAGGATGCGCGTCAGGCCGGCGATCGACGGCAACCCGACCGCGAGGACGGGGATGACGAAGCCTTGGGCGACCTTCCAGAACGATTCGATCCCGACGAGCGGGAAGAGCGAAGGCAAGAGGTTCAACTGGTAGCTCAACAGGATGATCAAGGTAAGCAAGAGGACGAGTGCCGGGACCGACAAGAAGACCATGATCAGGACTTGCATGATGTTGTCAAGGACGGTGTCCTTTTTCAAAGCCGCGAGAATTCCGAAGAAGAAACCGAACGGCAAATAAAAGATGAGGGCGGCCAGATTGAGATACAGCGTGAGCGGCATCTTTTCGGCGATGATGGTGAATGCCGGAACGTTGACCCTGATCTTCGTCGATGTGCCCCAGTTCCAATCCCGCACGATGTTCTCGATCCAGCGGAAATACTGCGTGATGATCGGCACGCGGTAAAACACTTTGATGACGCCGCTGTCGCGGACGGGGTTGACGATGAACACGCTCTGGTTGATGCCGGGTTCATTCGCACGGATGTAATCGACTGCGGCCATGTCTTCGGGGTCGTCGATGCTGTAATAGACCGAAGTATAAAAGCCGTCTTGAACCTGCTTTTCCAGCCAGGTATCCTTTTCTTCGTTTTTGGTCGGTGGATATTCAGGCGCCAGCTTCAGGAGCGTAAACGTAATCGTTAACGTCGTGAAGAGTATAATGAAAATCCAGACAACACGTTGAATGATATATCTTGTCATTTCATCACTTCCTCTTATTTTTAACTATTATATCATACTTCATGTGATATTTCCTAATCCTAATTTCAGTTTGTCTTGTCGTGAAATGCGCTGATTTTTAGGTGTAAAAAGAAGGGCCATATGGTTGATCAATATGGCCCCCCTCGCATTGCTATTTACTTTTTTTCTTGCTTTGATCGATGGAAACTAGATGCGGTTTGAAACTAGAGCCACAGAACGGCGATGTAGTAGTTGCCGATGTGGAGAACGACGTAGGCGTCCGACCAGACACCGCCGTCATCCCAGGTGGTCGCGAAGACTTCGGTGAATTCCACCGGTGTACCAGCCTTGGCGGCGGCTTGGGCGATCGTGGTGATCGGGGTCGCCAGGGCGGCGAGATACGCGTTCGCAGCGACAGCCGCATCGTCCGGGAGGAGGACGGCTTCGGTCAGATTATAACCGGCATGGTTCGCGATCGCGGCCGCAGCGTCCGTGAAGAGGGCGGCTTGTTCGTAGAGTTTGTAGTCGTTGCCTTCCTTGGAGACGACGAACAGGAAGTTCTGACCGCTTTCGGTGACGACGATGAAGGCTTCGAGGGAATCGAATTCTTCTTCCGTCGCGATGTCTTCGAGGGTGTCGCCGAGGACGTAGGCGGCAAGTTCGGAGCCGTCGGAGGATTCGTCAAGGACTTCGCCGCTCATGTCGAGGTAGGCGTTGATCAAGTCGTCCGGATCGGTCCAGGATTGCTGTTCGACGCCGTCTTTGACATAGATTCTGCCGGTGAGGGCTTCGACGATGGCGTTGTAGCTCCACTTTTCGAAGACGGGGATGCCGGCGAGGTTGGTGTAGGCGACCGGGATGTTCGGCGTGGAGGTGTCGATACCCCAGTTGAGGGTGAAGCCGCCTCTGTTGTCATCGCAGAAGACATCGAGGAAGCTCGGGGCGTCAAGCAGCGATCCGGAGATGCCGCCGATGCCGAGGTCCATGTTCGCGACCATCATGTAGTCGTAATAGTTGGTCGGGAAGGCGACGTCGTGGACGACGATGTCGAGTCTGACGAAGTTGACGTCGTCGACGAGCAACGCTTCATACTGCTCTTCGATGTTGGCGACCATCATCTGGGCGGAGGTGTTGCCGCTCGAGGCCCAGAAGAGGTTGAGTTCGATGACCGTGTAGGCGGAGGAGGTGCCGGCGACATAATCGCCAGCGGCGATCGCCTGGGCGACGGCCTGCTTGAACAGGGTGACAGCGGCGCTCGGGAAGTAGCCGTTGGACGATCCGCCGAATTCATCGACGATCGACTGTCCGACATCGGTACCGCGGACGGAGAGTCCGGATTCGCCATCAAGGAAGTAGGTCGAGGCAAACAGGGTGTGGGCGGGGAGGTACAGCTTGACGAGTTCGACGGCCGCATAGTAACGGTCGAAGCCGTAGTAGAGAGCCTGTCTCATCGGCAAGTAGGAGAGGATCGGTTCGGGGACCCAGTTCTCGTCGAGGCCGACGCCGGGGTTCTCGGCGATGTAGGCGTCGCGGGCTTCTTCAGTGCCGAAGCCGTTGATCATCAAACGCCAGGTGGTGGCATCCGGAGCGGTTTTGACGCGCGGGTCGTTGGCATAGGTGGTGACTTGGGAAGCCGGGACGGAGGCGCTTTCAAGTCTGCCGGCCAAGAATTCGGCGAAGATGTTGTCCGAACCGTTGACATAGCGGTACTGATAGCCGGTGTAATGATACAGGTCGGTGTCGGGATGCAGGGTGTTCTGCTTGAAGGTCAAAAGCTGGCCGGGGGTCCAAGTGTCGAAATAGTAGACGCCGCTGGAAGCGACGGATTCCGGATCGAGGCCATAGCCTTCGCCGAGAGCTTCGAACAGTTCCTGGTTGATCGGGGTCAGGACTGCGCCGGCAAAGCCGTACTTGATTTCGAAGGTGCTCTTTTCGTTGATGTATTCGAGTTCGAGGGTGTTGTCCTTGCCTTCGGCCAGACGGAGTCCGACATCAGACAGCTGGACGGAGCCCGCGAGGAATTCGGCCGCATTCTTGATGCCCTGGCTGACGAAGTCGCCGCCGCCGGTTCTCGCTCTGAACCATCTTTCGGTGAGAGCATGCTGCCAAGTCCACAGATAGTCGGTCGCATCGAGATCGGCATAGCCGGCGGGGAGGCCGGAGACGTCGGTGTCGGGATGGAACGCCCACTGGAGGTCATCGCGGAGTTCGATCTGCCAAATCTTGGCATAGGTCTTGCCGTTGATGACGGTCGGGTTGACCGGGATCGGCTCGGACTTCGCAAGCGACGGGAGAATTTCGTAACCCGTCTTGGTGGAGTCGAAATAGAATTCGTAGAGCGCGCCGTTGAACCAGTCGGTGAACGTGGAGGTGTTGGAGTCGTCGGCGTTCCACGGGTTCAAGCTGGTCGGGTCGGTGTTGAACGAGGCTCTCCAGGTATACTCGCCCGCGTTGCCGTAGGTGTCGCCATACATGAGAACGTTCGAGTCGTCTTCAGACAGCTGGGAGAAGGCGGTGCCGAATCCCAAGACGCCGTTATATTCGGGGCTGTAAAGCTGGACTCTGTCCGAATACATGACGCGGGTGGCTCTCGTATACAACGGGACACCGGCGTAGACGTTTTCGAGCAGATAGCGCTCGGCGGCCGCGAACAGGATGGCCTTGTCGTCGGCGGGGAGTTTGGAGAGGTCGACGCCGCTCAGATACTGGGCAAGCGGGTAGTCCTCTGCGTTGGGCGGGACGACGGTGACGACACGGTTGGCCGTGGCGATGTTTCCGGCGCTGTCTTCAACGGTGTAGACGACCGTGTAGTTGCCGATGATGTCGGTGTCCACGGGGTTCGCCGTGACGACGATGCTGGAGGTCAGGTTGCCGTCTTCCGCGTCGGAGGCGGTGACGCCGGTGAGCGGGTTGAACGTGGAATAAGCTTCAACTTCAATTGCACCAACACCTGCAAATGTTGGGGTCGCGTCTACCGTCGTGACTGTTTGGCATGCGACGAGCGCGATGCCGGCAAGAAACAACGTTAAAGCTAAAAGCAATCTTTTTGACATTTTTTGTCTCTCCTTTTCCTGGTTATTGATTTTGAACCATTATACCAAAGTTTTGAAAAAAGATATATGGGAAACGCAATAATTGTCGGAATAAAAGCGTTTTCCAGGCGAAGATTTTCTGATCGGCCCGAATGAATGTAAGCTTTTCATCCGCCGAGCGCCAAAACTGGCGTTAGGAGGGGAAAATCTGCAGGATCGTCGCGGCGTCGTAGATGTCCGCGATGTCGATTTCGACGTCCGGCACGATGCCGAACTCGTTGTGGTTGTAGACGTATGGGTCTTCCGCCGTGCCCGTTCCGGTGCGGTACGCGTTGATGTTGTTGGAGCTCATCGTGAACGCCGTGCCGTTGGGGAGCAGGATCGGGGTGATCGAGCACGCCCCGCCGCCCGAACGGACGCCGATGATCGTGCCGAGGTCGTTTTCCATGAAGATGGTCGCCATCTCGTTGGCCGCGCTGAAGGTCAGCGGGGTGATCAGAAGGCCCCAGTTCAGATTGCTGTAGCAGGGAACGCCGTCGATCTGGACGTGATAGGTCGAGACGCCGCCGGTGTCGCCGTCGATGCCGCTCACGGCGAACGGCTGGTCGGTGATGAAGCCGACGATGCGGTAGAGCGCGCCGACGTTGCCGCCGGTGTTCCACGACAGGTCGAGCAGGACGTTCTCCAGATCGGGCTGGATCGCCAGGATCTGGTCGAACAGCATCTCGAGATAGACGGCGGAGTCGGCCTGGACGCTGGCGAAGACGTCGACGACCAGCGGCCACGTGCTGGTGAAGCTGGCCGGGGCGTTGTCGACGATGCCGACATAGAAGAGGTTGAAGTCTTCATCGAAAGCGATCTGGACCATGTAGGTCTCGGAAATCTCGCCTTCGGTCACGGTCTTGACGTAGTAGCCGGCGGCCTTCGTCTCGTCCGTCGTCGCTTCATGGATGTATTCGTATCCGAGCGCGATGAGCGCGTCGTGATACGTCGTCAGATAGGAGGCGTCAAGTCCTTTGACCAAAAGTTCCAGCTGGTCGTTCTTATCCGAACTCGTGTTGTAGTAGAAGAACTTGGTGCCGCCCACGACATCCGGGAGGACGGCGGCGATGTCGGCCGCCTTGAGCTGCTGGTTGGCGAGGAGGGCGTCGTAGACGGCGCTCTCTTCCATGTCGGTCGTGTTGAAGTCGTCGAGCAGGATCGAGACGGTGACGTCGTCGAGGAACCAGAAGTGCGGACGGTTGGGACCGTAGGCGTTCCAGCCGCCGGTCGGGTTGGCGCCCCATTTCGCTTCGATGGCGTTGTCGACGTCGACGTACCCGTCATAATACCAGCCCTGGAACCGGCTGCCGTAATACGAGAGCTGGTTCAGTTCCGGACCTTCCCACGTCGCCTTGTTGAAATAGGAGGGATAACCGTAGCTCGTATGCGGCTCGTCGATCGTCTTGAGGAGCAGGTCGCGGAGGGCATAGTCGAAATCCTCCGGGTCGTCGTTGAGCAGTTTGTTCTTTTGGGCGAGCAGGATGTCGTAGTACGTATCGACTTCCATGATGTCCTTGAGTCCGTAGAAGTAGTCCAGGTTGAACGCCAGCATGTTGAAGGTGTGGACCAAGAGGTCGGCCGGGATCTTCTCGTTGTTCATCGAACTCGCCTTGATCGCGCGGTACTCGTCGGATCCGGCGTCCGGCAGGGAGTAGATGCCGAACAATCCGTCGTAGTTGTAATAGACGTTGTAGTAGCTGGATCCGGCGAAGATCTGGTTGACGATGTAATACGGAAGCACGACGTCGCCGTCCTTCATGACGATGTCCATGAAGTAGGCGTCAAGATCATATACGACGTATTCGCCTTCCTCGTAGTAGTCTTCCGGATGGTCCGTCACGTAGTCGATGTGCCGGCCGTAGTTGGTCTCGGTCGTATACACGTACGCCCAATAGAATCCGGGGTC
This sequence comes from uncultured bacterium, assembly GCA_903844055.1. Lineage (GTDB taxonomy): Bacteria > Bacillota_I > Bacilli_A > Izemoplasmatales > Hujiaoplasmataceae > UBA12489. Next base: position 794 of record CAIMSF010000033.1, on the reverse strand, counting down.
GTTCGTGGAGATGGTGTTTTCGGCGGAATCGACGGTGAGGACGAGGTCGTAGGTCTCATCGAAATCGGCATCATAATACTGATACGCCATTTCGAGCGTGGTGTCCGTCTTGGTGATCGTGAATTCCACGCCGGGATCGATGAAGCCGACGAGCAGGTCGAAGAAATCGACGAGTTTGATATAGGGGGTGTACCCGCCTTCTTCGAAGTACAGCGTCACGTCGCCGTCGGGAACCTCATACTCGGTGGTCACATTGGTGAAGGGAACGACCCGCGATTCGGCGAGCTCGACCGCGTAGTCGGACGAAAGCGGGATCGTGAACGAATGGACCACCTTCGTCGTGTTGAGCGTGAACTCGCCGACGATGACGCCCGAGGTCACGTCGGCATCGGCGGGAACCGGCAGGATGAACCCGGTCGAGGAGATGTATTCGGAGTTGCTGGTCCAGCGGATCGTGCTGCGGTTGATTTTGCCCTTCGAGGGCAGATACAGCTCGTACTCGCTGACGATGATCGTGTCGACCAGGTTCTGGATGTCCTGGTTGATCTTGTCCGTGTCGGTCAGCTCGCTTGGGATGATGGCCGCCCAGTGCGCGGTCAGAAAGAGGCTTCCGGTGACGGGCGTCGAAAAGACGTACGCGGTGTCGGGATCGGTGGAATACCAGTATTCGAACGTATAGCCGTCCTTCGTGGGGTTGAGCGGCTGGACCACGGTCTGGCCGTGCAGGACGCTCTGGCTGGGAACCGAGTTTCCGCCGTCGCTGTCGAAGACGACGATATAGCGCTGCTCGGCGG
>CAIMSF010000032.1 GCA_903844055.1 uncultured bacterium | reverse complement strand
CGGCCCAGGCCTCGATGAACGCGGTGAGTTCGGCGAAGTCGGGACTTTTGGCGTTGCGGACGTAGAATCCGCTCGTCGCCATGCCGGTGAGCAGCGCCTCTTCGGGGTCGAGACCGAGCAACAGCCCGAGGACGTAGCCGGCATTGAAGTTGTCGCCGGCGCCGGTGGTCAGTTTCGGCTTGTCGCAATAGGGACCGAACGCCTCGCGGTAGATGCCGTTCACGCAGGTGGCCGAGCGGTCGACGGGATGGACGACGACGGCGTCGATCCAAAGCCTTCGGTAGATCGCCTCGGTGACTTCCTTGAGCGTGGGCGTCATCGCGGCAAGCGCATCCTTCGGGAAGAGACCGAGGACGCCGGCGACGTCGTATGCTTCCTTCTTGTTCAAACCGAGGACGACGGTGAAGCGGATCGTGAACTTCTTGAGCAGGTCGAGCGCTTCGATGATCTCGGCGTGCTCGCGTTTTTCGGGGTCGGCGATGTCGACGAAAAAGAACGGCTTCTTCTCCCGTTTCGGCATCTTCGGCAACAGGTTCTGGAGCATGCTGTTCCAGACGCTCGTCATCGCCGGCAGCATCGACCAGTTGACGGAGGCGAACAGGTCGGCTTCCGAAAGCAGGCGGACGAGTTCCGCTTCGCCGACCATCTTGACGAGGCGGGCGTAGGTCACGTCGTTCAGCGATTGCATCTTGCCGAAGAGCAGCTTGCCGTCCTGGAATTCGAGCGCGTCGGTATGGCCGCTGTCGGCGATTGAGTGCAAGGTGACGTTGTCGGGCATCTTGAACACGCCGTGGATCGACGGTTCGCCGAGCGCGCCGATGTAGGTGATCGCCGATCCGTGCCGCGCGAGCGCGTTGCACATGATCGGGCCGTTGCCGCCGATCTTCTTGGCGACGGGGACCAGTTCGACGTTCGTCGACAGTCCGCTCGCCTTGGCCAGGCGGGATGCGAACGCCGAGATCGTCTCGATCCGCGTGAAGCTGTCGGCGGAGAGCCGCTTGTCGACGGGGTGGATGATCTCGTCGACGAATCCATCGAAACCGAGCACCATCTTGAGCCGTTCGGGATGCAGTGCCTTTAATTTTTGCGCCAGTAAAGCCTTCTTGTTTTCCATGTTGTTTTCCGAATCGATCCGATCCGGATCTCCTTTCGATGCTTTTATGCTTTTGCCGCTTTATGCATTGGATTCCCGTTAAACTTCGATGTACACGTTGCCGTTCTCGACGAAAGCGGGATAGGATCGGACGCTCATGTCGGAAGGAGCGATCTTCAGGAATGCGACCTTCGGCGAATCGACCACGGAGCCGGTCCGGACGTCGACCTCGAGTCCGTGCTCCTTGCAGCGGATCACACCGGATTCGTACTTCCCTCCCGACAGCGGGAATCCCATGTGCGGACACTTGTCAGCGATCGCGAAGGGCTTCCCCTCCGCGAGTGCGACGAGAACGGATCTTGGACCGGCCTGGAACTTGACTTTCTGTCGTTCGGTCAAGGTAATCATCGAGCAAACGAGATATCTCATGGAACCTCCGCCGCAAGCCGGATCGACGATTCGCGCCGGCACGCCTGTACATAATCATCATATCATCAAGACGCATGAAGCGCAATGGTGTCGCATGCTTTATGCGGTCGCACGCCCGCATCACCGTCCGGGTCGCGCTCGCCATGCCTCAAACCAAGAATCAGTGCGAGGCTGTCGCAGGCTCCGTCATCTCATTCACCCATCCCTTTCAGCGAACACGGGCGGATTGATCGTCTTTTTTGAGCGTCCGCGGAGCGTCGCGGCGAAGGTTCGCCGAAGACGGTATTATAATGAGGGCAAAGAGGTGAATCACATGAAGAAAATCATCGGCATCTTTGCCCTCGTCCTAACGACCGCAGCCCTCGCCGCGTGCGGCATCACGACCACGACGACCGCGGGATCGACCCTCACCACCGCCAGCACCGCCGCCACCACCGTGGAGACGACGCTTCGCCAATTCACGCTCGCCCAACTGGCCGTCTACAATGGCAACAACGGTTCGACCGCCTACATCGCCGTGAACGGCGTCGTCTACGACGTCACCGGCGTCGCCGAATGGAACAACGGCTGGCACAAGGGGATGCATCTCGCCGGCACCGACGCGACCGCCGCGTTCGGCGACAGCCCGCATTCGCTCAGTTTCCTGAACCAGCTCGACATCGTCGGCTCGCTCGTCAACTAAACCGAAAAATACGATTCGGACCGTCTGGTTCGAATCGTTTTTTTTATAGGTTGTCTTCCTTGGTCATTCGAGCGGCGGTTCCGGTACGGGCTTGCGGACCTTGCACCGTCCGCGCTTGATCTCCAGCATGAGCCAGAGGAGGCCGAGGCCGACGAGGACGAGCGAGACGAGTTTGTAGGGGAGGCCGGCGAGCGGGAGGACCGCCACCGAGAAGGCGATGCCGATCGCCGCGAAGAAGGAGATGACGCACGACGTGCAGCCGTAGGTGAGCATCCCGAAAAACACCGCGGCGCTCCCCAGGAAGGTCCCTTTGCCTTCCTTGCCGGAAAACCTGACATAGGCGGTCGAGAGCATCATCAGAAACGCGGTCCCGGCCGCCATCGCGACGTTGATCGCCACATTGACGGCGACGAGGGCGGCGCCGAAGGACGCGGCCATCGCCGCGTATCCGCCGTTGAGCACGTCGAGCAGGTAGTAGATGACGGAGAACAGGATGAAGTAGACGACCCCCGCGAGGAGGTTGTTTTTTTGTCTGAGGGTCAGGAGGACCGCCCGAAGCATCCTATTTCCCCCCCTTGAACAGGACGGCGTAGGCCGCATGGCCCGCCTTCTCGAGATCCGCGGCGGGGATGAAGCGGAGCGCCGCGGAGTTGATGCAGTAGCGCATCCCTCCCCGGTCCTCGGGACCGTCGTCGAAGAGATGGCCGAGATGGGAGTCCGACGAGGCGCTCCTTACTTCCGTCCGGCGCATCCCGTGGCTGAGATCGGCCTTGGTCATGATCGCGCCGATCGGCTTTGAGAAACTCGGCCAGCCGCAGCCGTGGTCGAACTTGTCCCGCGAGGAAAAGAGCACGGCGCCGGAGACGACGTCGACGTAGATGCCGTCCTCGAAGAGGTCGAAGTATTCATTCGAAAACGGACGTTCGGTGCCGTTTTCCTGGGTCACATGGTATTGCAGCGGGGTGAGCCGTTCCCGCAAGGCGCGTTTGTCTTCCATCGTATCACCGCTTCCATCATATCACGTCCGGCGCGCAGAGGCCGCCGCGACGCTCAGGCGGCGCAGCCGGTCAGGGCCATGATGAAGAACGCGATGTAGACCGCGAATCCGGCGACCGGGGAGACGACCATCGCGAAGAGCGACCGGCCGATCGAGACGTTTCGTTTCAGCTTCATGATCGAGACCAAAAACTTGATGACGCGCAGGAATCCGAACAGGAAGTTCGCGCCGTGGACGTAGATGAGCATGCCGGTCACGGCGGTGATCGCCGCCGGCACGACGAACACGACCTGCGAGGCGACGTAGGCAAGCAGGCAGAGGAGCGCGGACAGGACGGTGACCGCGAGGACAAAGCGGAAAAAGATCTTTTCGACAAATTGGAAGCGTTCGGGCTGGGTTTTCGGCATCATGGGGTTCACCTCGTGACTCCATTCTATGCGCTTTTCCTTTGAATATCAAATGATATGGCAAACAATCGCACTTCCGCAAATCAAGGAGAAAAAAAAGACGCGTTTTTGCGTCCTTTTCGTCATGTCCGCCGTCCTTCGGCGTTGTAGATGGCGCGGAAGGCTTTCCGCATCCTGATCGGAAAAAGGAAGATCGCCGAGATCGAAACCGCCGCGACGCATAGCAGGATGATCCGGTAGTTCAATCCCGAGTACTGCGCGATGACGCCGACCGCGAGGCAGCCGGCGATCGTGCCGATGTTGGAAAGCAGGCCCTGGGCGGAGTTGATCCGTCCGCGCATCGCCGGCGGCAGGTACGCCTGCGTCGCCGACATCCGGATGTTGAAGGAGGTGACCGCGAGCAGTCCCGAAACGAGGCTCATCGCGACCATCACCGCGTACGGCATGAAGAGCATCGACGCGCTCAGGACCTCGATCGAGAAATAGACCGTGACGGCGATCAGAAGCCGCTTCTTCGCCGGATAGGTGAAGGTGTAGTGGGCGATCCCGCCGACGATCCGGCCGACCGAGTTGGCGGTGATCAGAAACGAATAATGCTGGAGCGTGAAGGTCGCGTGGTTCACGAACCAGGGCATCACGAGCAGGTCGTGCGCCGCCCAGGCGATCGAGAAGAACATGAAGAGCAGGCCGATCCCGAGCAACCCCTTCTCGGTCCTGTAGTACCTGAATCCCTCGCGCATGTCGGCGACGAACTGGAAGCGGGCGATGGGCTTGTCGTTCAGCTTCTCGGTGATCCGCATCGTCGTCTCGAACAGCGCCGCGACCAGATAGGTCGCCGCGTTGAACGCCATCAGGATCGCGATGCCGTGGACGTAGGTGTCGATCATGTAGGCGGCGATCGGGGACATCACGGCCGCCGTGAGCGGCCAGATCAGGCTGGAGAGCGAATACGCCTTCGAGAACTGCCCGTCGGGGATCGTGTCGGGGAACAGGCTCATGAAGGCGAGCTGATAGATCGTGTCGATGATCCCGAACAGAGCCGCAAGCGCCGTGAAGACGACGACGTTGAAAAAGCCGGTGAACAGGAGGACGGCGACGATGGTGAAGCTCGTCGCGGAGATGAAATCGAGCGTATAGATGATCTTCGCGCGGGAATGGCGGTCGACGAACGGACCCGCGAGGAACGCCGTGATCATCCGCGGGACGATGTTGGCGACGGTGAAGAGCGCGAGCGTGAGCGGCGAACCCGTTTCGCGGTAGACGAGGAACCCGAAGCCGATCCCGGCGCAGGCGCTGCCGAGCGCGGAGATGAACGATCCGAGCGTCAGGATCGTGAAGTTCCGATTCCACAGTTTCTGCATGTTCCCGCCCCCTCGCGCAACGCGCCGCATCCATTATATCGTCATTTCGCGATCCCGTATCCCCCAATCGGTCAGAGAAAGGAAAAAACCGTCGGGACTCCGACGGTTTCGTGGATTCAGGCGGCGATCGGGTCCTGGAACGTCATGTCCCGATAGCCGTAACCTTTGACCCGCCGGAAGAAGAAATACATCATCCCGAGGGCGATCAGGGCGGTCCCGGTATTGGAGACGAACATCGCGTAGCCGAGTGCGACCGGTCCGGCCCCGAGCCATTGGAACAAAAGCAGCGCCGGGATCCGGAGCGCGAACAGGCGGATCAGGTTCAGGATGAAGGTGACCTTCGTGATCTTGAAGCCGAGGAAGAACCCGGAGACCACGACGATCGTCGCCGACGTCGCGATCGAATAGCGTTCCCAGCGGAAGATCGTCGCGACGAGCGGGACGATCGAGGCGTCGCCGCCGGCGAAGAGCGGGGCGAAATCTTCCAAGACGAGGACCAGGACGAACATGCCGGCGAAGCCGATCAGGACCGCGAGGAGGTTGGCCACGCCCCATGTCTGGAAGGCGCGTTTCAGGCGCTTGGCGCCGAGGTTCTGGCTCGCGATCGCGGTCGTCGGATCCTCGAACACGGAGGCGAGCGAGCCGGCGGCGCTGCCGACCTTCATCGCGATCGAGAACGCCGAGAGCGCCGCGATCCCGTAGACGGTGGCGATCGCGTTCACGATCACGCGCCCGAGGCTGAAGAGGACCTTCCCGCCGATCACCGGCAGGGCGACCCGCAGGATCGGGAGCGAATAGACGCGGGTGAAGCGGACGTCGGAGAGCCGGATCGCGATCGAATTCCGGGGCCCGAACAGGACGACCGCCGCGAGGATCGACAACATCCCCTGGGCGATCAGGGTGGCGAGCGCGACGGAGGTCATGCCGAGGTCCATCCCGAGGACGAACAGCGCGGAGAGGCCCATCTTCACGACCATCGCGACGACGTTCAGGGCGAGGATCATGCGGGTGTTTCCCTTGGCGCGCTCGACTCCCATGTAGACGGAGTTGAAGGCGAGGATGACGGTCGAGGCCATCTGCACGAGATAGTAGCCGAGGCTCCCGTCGATCACTTCCGCCGGCGTCCGGAGGACGGCGAGGAGCGGGCGCCACAGGACGATCGCGAGGAGCGCGAAGAACAGGCTCGCGGCGAGCGCGAGGGCGAGCATCGAACCGGCGTGCCTGCGCGCCTCCTCGAATTCGCCGGCCCCGTAATGGCGGGCGACGAACACCGTGCCGGCGGCGGCGATGCCGATCCCGACGGCGGAGAGGGTCGCCTTGATGTCGTCGAAGATGAGCAGGGAGGCGACCGCATCGGTGCCGATCCGCCCCGCGAGGATCGTGTCGAAGAACCCGTAGAGGTAGTTGAAGAACGCGTAGATCGCGAGCGGCGCCGTGATCGTCACGACGACGTTCCAGAGGTTGCCGTTCAAGATGAAGCTGCGCCGGCGCGCTTCGCGCGGCGAGAGGGTCGTCAAAGTCGTCGTCCGTCCTTTCGTGTCGTTGGGGAGCGCCTTATGCGCGGCGTTGCTTTGCAAGGATCGGGGGCGGTACGTCAGGCGGGAGGAAGTCCGCCGTCGTCGTCGGAATCCTCTTCGCGCGGTTTCGGCGCGTTTCGGCGCGCGAAATACGGAATCTTGGGGATCAGGGCGACGGCCGCGAGGAAGCCGATGGCGAACCCCGCGAGGTGGCCGACGATGCTGATGTTGGGAATCAGGAAGGTGATCGCGAAGTTGATCGCGATCATCTTCCGGATCGATCCGACCGACGCCGGGG
>CAIMSF010000031.1 GCA_903844055.1 uncultured bacterium | reverse complement strand
TGCGAGGCGCCGTTGGGGAGGCAGTTCAGATATCCCTCGAAGTCGCCTTCGGGATCGGTTCCGCCGAGGGCGGTGCCGACCGAGTTGGCGTTCGCGGTCGGGCCGTTCGTGTCCCGCCCGTTCACCGGGCAGATGGCGTTACTGAAGAACTCGCCCTGCTTGCGGCCGTCGGGGGAGGCGGGCAGGATGAAGCCGGCCGACGCCCAGTAGTTCCAGGAGAGCATCCCGGGACGGAAGCGGCGATTCGTCGACTTGGTCTTGTGCTTCCACGTCTCGGCGGCGAAGAAGGCCATGTAGTCGGCCGCGAGGGCGTCGGCCTCCTCGTCGTCGCGGCCGTATTTCGGGGCCTTGTGGATGGCGAGGGCGCGGAGCGTGTCGTAACCCTCCCAGTTGGCGATGAGGGCGTTTCGGAGCGTTTCGAGGGTGCATTCCTTCTTGTCGTAGACGAGGTACTTGACGGCGAGGAGCGAGTCGACGGTGGTCGCGAAGGTGACGCCCTCGATCGTCACGTAGCGCAGTTCGGCGCCGCCTTCGGTGACGTCCTTGGCGGATGTGATCGTGCCTTTGACGAGCGTCGAGAGATACGGGGTGTTGCCGTATTTCGCGCGGAGCCGTTCGGATAGCTCGTAGGTCTCGACGCTCCGCTTGATCAGGTACGCCGTCTGCAGCTTGACGGCGTCATAGAAGTCGCGGAAGGTGAAGAGCTCCTCGATCGGGTCGGTATGGGGGCCGTGCCGGCGGATCGGCAGGATCCTGCCCGAGACGTCGTTCTTCTTCTCCGTCAAGTCGCAGCCTTCGTTCAGTGCGAGTTCGACGGCCGTGTAGAGGTAGAGGTTGTCGTCGACGGTGCCGGAGCGGTCGTTGCCGACCATCGTGTTCTCGAGGCAGCCGACGGAGGCGTAGTCGCCGACGGTGCCCTCGTGGATCAGTGTTTCCTGCTTGTCGACCTTCGCCTCGCGGAGCATCCCGGCGATCGAGCGCTCGTCGAAGTTGAGCAGGAACGGCGCGCCCTGGCTCGAGGCGACCATCTCGACGACCTTGTCGAGCAGCTTCTCCGGGGAGTTCCTGTGGAGGCGGACGTTGGGCTTCGGCTCGAGCATCGGCGTGATGTCGTCGATCACGTCGAGCAGGAGGTAGGTGAGCTCGTTGGTCTGGTCGTTGCCTTCGGCGTCGCGGCCGGAGAGGTTGAAGAGCTGGCCGAAGCCGGCCGTGATGCCGTTGTTCCCGACGCGGATCTGGGCGTCGTAGGCGGTGTTGCAATGGAACCAGAAACAGCCGAGGATATCCTTCATCTCGGCTTCGGTCATGCCCATTTCCTTCGATTTCAGGTAGTAGGGATAGAGGTACTGGTCGAGCCGCCCGAAACTGACGCCGGGGCCGGGATAGTTCTCGTCGGCCATCACGAGCATGTGGGTGATCCACAGCGACTGGACCGCCTGCCAGAAGTTCTCCGCCTTTTGCCAGGGGACGACGGCGAGGTTCTCCGCCATCGTCTCAAGTTCGGCTTTGCGCTTGGGGTCGGTTTCTTCGGCGGCGAGGGAAAGACACTTCTTCTGGTAGCGCTCCGCGAGTTCCCTGGGCATCTCGGTCGATATCATCATCGCGCGGATCTGCGCGCCGGATTTCGACTCCTTGTCCCACTGCGACATCGCGGCGTAGCGCTCGTCGAGTTCCTTCCTGACCGACCGGAAGCCCTCGTCGAGGATCCTTTGATAGTTCGGGATCAGGTGGCCGCAGGTCGAGCCGACGTTCCCAAAACCGTAATAGTAATAGTCGAGCACCTTGGCGCGGGCGCCGTTCTTGCCATAGACCTTGCGGTTGCGGTCGGCGGCCTGCGATTTCGTCAGGCAGTGCGAGGAGAGCGTGTTGAAGCGCGCCCCGCAGAGCAGGTCGCGCGGGATGATCTCGATCGGCGTATGCTTCGTGACCGCTTCCTTCAGGAAGGTCGCCCGCCGTTCCTTGAGCGAAAGCTTCCAGTATCCTGCGGGCAGCGGGATCGGGATCGCGTTCTGGCGCGCCGAGGACATGAACGTCTGGTAGAAGGGGATCGTTTCGGGAACGATGTAGTAGGTCAGCTCGTCGAACTGGAAATCCCACGGATTCCCGTCGGTGAAACAGGTATACTCGTTGTTCCAGGCGCGCTTCGTGCCTTCGAAATAATAGTCCCTGAGCCATTTGACGCGTTCGGACAGGTTCTTCGGTTGCTTCATGTCGGTCATGGGGTTCCTCCCGTTTTCAGATGCGTTGATCACGTTTATTATACTACAATCGCCGGACGCGGGAAACGCTTTCAACGTTTTCCGGTAAAGAAATGGGTTTGGTAAATCGAAAGATGTCATTGAACTTCTTTTGGTGCGGTGATATAATGAACGCAAATTGGATCGGCGTTTTCGTCTTCGCGCCGTTTCACGCGGATTCCGGGCGGCGGTACGCTCGCCCGGCCGTCCGTGATCCCCAAGGAGGATTCCCATGACCTACAATGACGACAACGACCGCCCGAACGTGATCGACGATGACTTCCTGCCGTTCGGCGCGAAACCGGCCGGGCTTGCCAACGACGCCAAACGCCCATCCCTGGGGTCGCCGTTCACGGCGCCCGCCATCCCGGAGGGCGACACCGACGATCTGGCCGCGCGCCGCAAGGCGACCCGCGAAACCGTCTTCTTCTGGGCGGAATCGAAACTCGCCTTCGCCCTCGCGATCCTGATCACCCTGGGAAGCCTCCTGGGAATCTATGTCGCCATCGCCGATATCGGCGCCGCCGAGGCGGCTGGAAACCCCCGGTTCTTCGCCGTCTTCGACTTGATCGCGGCCATCGTCGTTTCCGGACTCTCGACCGCCGGGATCTGGATGATCGTGGCTTCCCCCCGCCTCTACGGCAAATGGCTCTCGATGGGCTATCGGCTGTTGCGCTACGTCGTCGTCTTGATGGCGATCCAGTACGGTCTCGCCGCCGTCGTCGTCGCCTTCGGCGGATTGGTGGCGCTCCTCACGAACTTTCTGATCGCCGTCGTCCTGGTCGGCATCCTTGGCGGCATCTTCTATGTCGCCTTCAAGTTCATCTCCCAGCTCTTCTGCTTCCTGCGCCAGCTCGAGGACGCCGTCGAACTGAGGGGATACGGGAAGATCCCCGACTCCGCTTCGCTACACGTCTTCCTCTTCGTTTTCGGCGCCCTTGCCACGGCCGGCATCCTGCTGGTCCCGTTCCTGCAGGGAGCGGGTCCGGGTTCCGTCCCCGCCACGCAATTTTGGACGACCCTCCTCGCGGGGGCGGCGCACGCCGCTTCTTACCTCGTCGGCGGCTCGCTCGTCTACCGCTACTGCGACGACATTTCCTTCCTCAGGCGGCGCTGAACCGCGCCCCCACGCATAAAACAGACCTCGGGTTTGATGTCCCGAGGTCGTTTTTATCATTCGTTTTTTTATGTTCTGCGCACAGCGAGCCTTCGGTTGAGCGACTCGTTTGCGATGATTTGACAACCCGCGAAGACAAGCAGGATCCAGGGCAAGAGGTTGAACGATATGCGGGCGAACAGCTGGCCGGCGAGCGGCTGGAGCACGAGGATCCCGAAGTAGGCGCCGGCCATCTGGTAGCCGACGATGTCGGGGGAATATTTCTCGCCGAAGCGGTCCTGCGTCGCATGGATGAAGCTCGGGAAGACGGGCGCGGCGCCGAGGCCGATCAGAAGCAGGCCGGCGAAGGTGGAGGCGGTGCCGAGCGGAAGCGCGAGGGCGAGGATGCCGATGGCGACGACGGACATCCCGATCCGCATCATCCTGGCGTCGGAGAGCCTCATCGCGACGAACCCGGAGGCGACCCGCCCGACCATGATGCCGCCGTAGTAGAACGAGATCCAGCGCGCCGCGACGGCGGGCTCGACCCCGCGGGTAAGGACGAGGAAGCTCGCTCCCCAGGTCCCGAGCGTGTTCTCGACGGCGCAGTAGAGCGCGATCGCGACCATCGCGAGCAGGACCCCGGGGATCCGGATCGGCCGGATCTTCCTGCCGTCGGTCTCAAGTTCATGGGCGCGCGGCGGAACCGATGGGCGTTTCGCTTTCGCTTCCGCGTGGATCCGCTCCGCGCGTTTCCAAAGCGGAAGGGAAAGGACCAGGATCCCGACGAGGACGCTCTGGGCGATCCCGATCGCGCGGTAGCCGCCGCGCCAGTCGTCGCCGGCGAGGAAGGCGGACATGACGAGCGGGCTGATCGTGACGCCGACGCCCCAGAAACTGTGGAGCCAGCTCATGTACTGCGGCTTGTAATGGCGGGCGACGTAATCGTTCAATCCGGCGTCGACCGCCCCGGCGCCGATCCCGAGCAGGATCGAACAGCCGATCATGAACCAGATCGAAGGCGCGAACGAGATCCCGACGAGGGCGACGGCGGTGAAGGCGACCGACACGGCGGTCACCTTCCCGGTCCCGAACCTGCGGATCGCCTTGCCGGCGAAGAGGCTCGTCCAGACGGTGCCGAGGACGACGATCACGGTCACGACCGAGGCGAAGCCGACGTCGAGGCCGAATTCGAGGTGGACGACCGGCCACGCGACGCCGAAGAGCGAGTCGGGCAGGCCGAGCGAGATGAATGCCAGGTAGATGATGACGAGCAGTAGGGTCATGGGCGGCCTCCGTACAGGATGCGTACTGCATCCATTCTACCACGATTCCCAGGATGGAAAACCAAAAAAACGCATGGACGGCGAGGTCCATGCGTATTTTGTGAGGTTCTCATCCGCCGCCGACGAAATGCGTGAAGACGACTTCGTCGCCGTCGTGCAGTTCAGTCTGGAAGCGGTTGACGCGGTCGAGGCGGACGCCGTTCACGAACAGCACGGCGGCCTCGAAGTCCTGCCGCTGCATCCCCGGATGGCGGGCGAACAGCTGGACGAGGGCAAAATCGACGGTGCCGGCCTTGACGTTTTCGGATTCGACGGAATACTTGCTTCGGAGGAGGTTGAGCAGGATGACCTTGACCATCAGCGTTTCCTCCTCGTGACGACACGGTAGTCGTGGTGCAGAAGGTCGACCATCATGATCTCGTCAAGGACGACGCCGGGACGTTTCAACACGTGCTTGACGAACTCCGCGAGCATCATGTTGGCGACGACCGCGGGCGTGAAGGTGGGACTTCCGAGGTCCCGTTCGATGCCTTCGTCCGCCCCGGCGTAGAGGTCGTGCAGGAGTTGCGATCCCGGTGACAGGACGCCGATCTGGCCGTACCAGCCGCCGACGGCGCCATGCAAGAGCGGGCGGTCGTGGACGGTCGCCATCGTTTCGAGATACCGTTTGGTCGGGATCGCGTCGACGGCGTCGACGATCATGTCGACCCGGTCGAAGATGGCCGGATCGAGGTCTTCGATCCGGACATAATGGACTTCGAGGTCGATCCCGGATCGGATCTTCTTCAGTTCGTCATAGAGGACTTCGGCCTTGTACTTCCCGATCGTCGCATGCGTCGCGTAGAGCTGACGGTTCAGGTTGGAGGCGTCGAAGCGGTCGAAGTCGACCAGGACCAGCGAACGGACGCCGAGCCGTGCGAGGCCGGCGGCGACGTGTCCGCCGAGACCGCCGAGGCCGACGACGAGCACGCGCTGAAACGACATCCGCTCCCATTCCGCGGGCGTCATGATGCCGAGATTGCCTTCGAACTGCCGATCGGTGTCGATGCCCATGAAATCCCTCCTGATCCTACATCCATATCATACCAAAGATGGCCCGCGCCGACAAGCGCGCGGGCGAAACTCGACGCCTGAAAAGCACGAAACGCGACCGAAGTCGCGTTTAGGATTTTCGGGGTGTTATCGGACGCGGCGGGCGATGTAGGCGAACATCTCCGGGCCGGTATGGATCCCGAGCACGGGGGTGAGCGCGGAGATCGTCAGGTAGCGGACGTTCAGTTCCTTCTTCAGCATGTCGCCGAGTTCCTGCGCCTTGACGGGATCGGCGCCGTAATGGACCGTCAGGTCGACGAGGTCGGGGCCGAACTTCTCGACCAGATGCTTCTTCATCGAGATGAGCGAGCGGTTCAAACCGAATCCCTTGTTCAGCGTGACGTAGACGCCTTCGTCGTTCACGGTGATGACCGGCTTGATGTGGAGGATGTCGCCGATCGTGCCTTCGACCTTCCCGATGCGTCCGCCCTTGCGGAGGTACTTGAGCGTGTTGATCGTGTACATCGCGAGCGAGTCTTCGTAGCGGAGCTTGTCGAGGAGCGGGATGATCTCGGCGACCGGCGTCTTCGCGGCGACGAGTTCGACGGCGTACTCGACGAGATAGCCGAGGCCGGCGCCGAGCGTCTTGGAGTCGTAATGGGTGATGTTCATCCCCTTCACGTCCTGGAAGGCGAGGCGGAACGCATTGAACGTTCCGGAGAGCCCCGAGGAGATCGAGATGCAGAGGATGTCGGTGTATCCTTCGGTCTTGAGTCTGGCGAGGAGTTGGTCGAGCTCGCCGCGGTCGGGCAGGCTGCTCGTGATGACGGACGTGTCGAGGCGGGCGTAGACCTCTTCGGCCTTGACGTCGACCTGGTCGCGGTGTTCCTTCCCGTCGATGATGATCATCAAGGGCAGGACGAACAGGTTGGAATGGGCTTTGTAGTACTCCTGCGGCAGGTTGGCCGCGGAGTCGGTGAGGATGGCGATCTTGTTCATGGATAGACCTCCCGAGTCTGATAATCTATTGGCATGGAGTGAAAGTACTATGTCACACATAATACTTTATCAAAGATCCCGCCACAAGTCAACCAACGTTCACCAATCTGCGGAAACTTCACAGAAATTACACAAAACGACGATTGTGAACTCGCCATTGAACGTTTTTCGCGTTCGCGTTATAATACCAGCCATAGGGCGGTGGTGGACGTGACAAAGACGCGGTTCGGTTCGATCATCCTTTCCTTGGTTTTCGCGTTCGTGATGCTCGCGTGCGACCAAAGGATCGAAACCGGTCACCTTTCCGGGTTGACGAGCGAGGACGGGCTCGCCTACGAGCTCTTCGTGCCGTCCGACTACGACGGAAAGACGCCGCGGGGACTCGTCGTGATGCTCCACGGCGGCACCCAGACCGCCGCCGACATCGCCCGACTATCCCGGCTGGACGACTATGCCGAGATCCGCGGCCTGTTCGTCCTCTATCCCGAACAATCGTTGGAGGCCAACCCGTCGCGCTACTGGAACTGGTTTATCCCCGGGCATCAGGAACGCGGCGCGGGCGAACCGGAACTGCTTGCGGATCTCGTCCGCGAAGTCCTCGGTCGGTATGCGATCGACCCCGATGAAGTCGTCGTCGCCGGGTTCTCGGCGGGCGGATGCATGGCGATCACCCTCGGCATCCTCTATCCCGACCTGTTCGCCGGGTTCGGTGCCGCCGGCGCGGTCGGCTACGGCGCCGCCGACGATGTCGCATCGGCGTATGCCGCGATGGCAGGCAACCTGCCCGATCCGGTAAGCGCGGCCGCGGCGATCGGCGCCGCGATGCCTTCCGATCTGCGCCGCCCGCTCAAGGCGCTTCTCATCCACGGCGATGCGGACGCCCGCGTCGATGTCGCCAACGCGGCCTTCACGACCGCCGTCCTCGCGCTGTTGAATGGCCGCATCGATTCCGGATTCCCGGTCGAGCCGACCGATACAAACCGGTATTCGCCCGAAGGACGGATGGCCTTCACCGTCGAGGATTTCGCGTCGGACGGAATCGTGGCCATCAGAAGCTATGTCGTCGAGGGGATGGCGCACCGCTGGCCCGGGGCTCCCGCGACCGAACCCTACGGCGAGCCGCTCTCACCCGACTTCTCCGAATTGCTCCTGTCCTTCTTCTTTCCGATCAAATAAAAAAAGAACGCGGCTTCGCATGGGATGCGGGGCCGCGTTCTGGTTTCATTCGGGATCGCGGCATCGACTCGCGATGCCGAAAAAGCCGATTGTCGGGCGGAGTCGGCGAAGCGTCCAAACGAGGTTATTCCCGGTTCGGTTCTTCCACGGTCGCCTCATCGGCGTCGACGATGTTGTACACCATCGTCCGATAGGGACTGATCGAGACATCCTTGTCGAGGGCCTTGACGATCCGCATCGCCTTGTCGCGATAGAGGACGTCTTCCGTCTTGCGATATTTGGCGAGGATCTTTTCGACGGCTTCGGAACGCTTGTAGTAGAGCACATGGTCGCCCATGTCGACGATCAGCGACTTCGGCGTCAGGACGATCGCGTCGAGGGTGTTTTCGGCGTAGTCTTTCTTTCTGCTCAGATAAATCAATGTTTCCATGCGTTGCCTCCTTGATCTTGATAAACATACTGTAAAACAGAACGCGTCCGTTGTCAACGGGAGGAAGGATCAATTCTCCGCTTCTTGCGTTTCGGATCGCTGCCGCGCCATCGAATCCGATGGAATGCCGTTGCTTTTCACGCGGTTCCTTGATACACTTGGGTCAGTGACGATCAACGTCGAACCGACGCACGCCCCGCTGGGAGGACCCCGATGAACGATACCAAATCTAGTCCCGTCTCCAATCGGAGAACCCGTTTTGCCAGGCTGCTCAAGCGCGGCGTGTTTCTGCTTCTGGGATTCATGCTGATCGGGATCGGCATCAGCACCACCAAGTCGGCCGCGATGGGAACATCCCCGATCAGCTCGATCGCCTACACGATGAGCCTCGCCGTGCCCGCCTGGAGCATGGGCTCGTGGCTCTTCCTCTGGTTCGTCATCCTCGTCATCGCGCAGATCGCGATGCTGAAGAAGGCGTTTTCGCCGTGGCAGCTTCTGCAGCTCCCGCTGTCGTACGTCACCTCGTTTTTCACCGACCTTGGCAACGATCTTTGGAACGGGGTCCTGGCGACGCCGATCGAGAACCCGTTCCTGCTCTACGCTTCGCGCGCCGCGATGATCCTCTTAGGAATCGTCGTGATCGCCCTCGGGATCAGCTGCACGCTATCCGCCGACCTCGTCATGAATCCCGGCGACGCGTTCGTCCGCACCCTGGCGGCGAAGCTCAAGATGCCGTTTCCGACGGCCAAGGTGTGGAACGACGTGACCTGCGTCGTGATTTCGGCGACGATCGGGCTCTTCGTCTTTTCACCGACCCGCGGCTTCTTCGGCGGTCTCACGGCGGGCGTCGGGCTCTCCACCTTGATCACCGCCGTCTTCACCGGCTATGCGGTCAAACGGACGATCAAGCCAGTCCAGGCGATCGGGACGGCGTGGTTCGGCCTGACCGACGTTCGATGACGATCGACGCCGGGGTTTGACGGGAACATCGGCGAATCGCCGCCCCCCCGTTGACTTTTCATGATGAATGCGATAGATTGGAATTGGATAACCATAAGGACACACGAGGCGGGCGGGATGATCACGATCTTGCCCGTCCTTTGTTTCTTGTCGGACTGGATCCGTTTCAAAATAAGGAAAGATGGGGGTGTGTCATCATGAAACGTTTGGCCTTAGCGCTCATGGTTCTTCTGCCGGTCCTGCTGTTCACCGGGTGCGGTCCCGCAAGCGATGCCGTCGAGGATCCGCCGACGTTCGTCGAGATGTATCTCGATCCCGCCGCCGACGTGCTGTCCGACCGGGAAGCGACACGGCTTCCGTCGCTTCAGCTCCTCGAGGAGGAACTGACCACGACGGCCGCCCTTGAGGAGTACGACGGGAGTTTCTACACGGAAACGGACTTCGAAGTCGTCGTCATCACCACCGGAGCCAATTACGACCTGCTGTTCAGCGTCGAATTGACCGACAGCCTGCTGGGGACTTGCGTCTATACCGACCAATCGGCCCTCTATGTCGCATCTTCCACCGTCGAGGTGGAAGCGGACCAATCGTACACGACGACGATCCGGCTGACGATCCCGGGTTCGACCGATCCCGACGCTTATCTGTCGGAGCGGACCATCGCGCTGTCGAAGATCCTCTTCTCGCGCGATACGGTGGACGGAACCTTCCCGGCCGACATCCCGTCCAACACCACGACCTCGCTTCGCTTCGAAATCCACGCCAGGGAATACTTCGACACGACGATCGGCTTGCCGCTTCGGGTCAACGAGGCCGGATCGCTCGACGTCTTCCTCACCCCCGCCTCGCCGTATTACGACGATGCCGTCGCGCTGGGTTTGACCGCCGTCGTGCTTCCCGAAACCGTCAACGGCTATCCGATCGGGTCGATTTTCCTCAGCGATCTGTACTGGGTCGAGGCGATGAGCCTGGCGGGCGCTTCCGACGACGTCTTCCTCATCGGGGATTTCAGTGCGCTCGCTGACCTGGTCCTGACGAACTTCTCCTTCCCGGTGGTGCTCGAACAGCCGAAGGATTTGACGATCACCGGTTCGTTCCCCATTCTGACAAACATCGCCCTGCATGCGATCGACCGCTTCGATTTCTTCCTCGGGAAGAATCCGTACACGGACGACGAGAGCTACGAGGCGTGGATCGGCGACGCCGGCGATCCGCTGTACGATTTCCCGCTCCTCTCATCCCTCGCGATCGACGCGTACTCCCGCATGGGAACGGTCCGGATCGGCAAGGACTCCCTCGGCCTTCCCTTCCCCGCCCTCGCGTCGATCCTGGTCGAGGACGCGTTCATCGACAACCTCGAAATCGGCGAGGAAGCGAACGGATTCGCCGCGCTGACCGAAATCGCGGTGAGCGATACGGAACTCGGGTCGCTGAGGATCGCCGGATCCCAGCCGCCGGCGAACGCGGCCTGCAGCCTCATCCTGATCGGCGTCGCGGTCTCCCATGCCGTCGAGATCGAAGGCTCGCTGGTCGGAACCGTCCAGCTCGCGGAGACGGAGGTCGGGTCGATGACGATCGAAGGCGGAACCATCGGCGCTTCCAAGTTGGCCGCGATCACCTTCGATCAATCCACGTTCGGCGGGGAGGGAACCCGTCTCTTCTCGATCACCGGTTCCCATCCCGCCCTGACCGCCCTGGACCTCGCGGGTTTCTCGCTCAACAACCTGCAGATCGGCGGAATCGGGTCCGTCTTCGCCGCGCTGGCATCGATCCGCCTCACCGACATCACGGCCTACAACCTCTACGTCGGCGACCGCGACGCTTCCTTCCCGGTCCTCGAAGACCTCGTCATCCAGACGTCGGACGTCACGGCGGCGCTCCGCCTCGGCGGTGAGTTCGTGCTCTTCCCCGCCCTCGTGAACATCTACCTTGACGACGTCGCCGCCGGTTCCCTGATGATCGCCGGCACGGATTTCGACGCGGTCGAGACGGTCATCCTGCAGCAATGCGACTTCACCGGATCGATCGGCATCCTCGCCGACGACACCTTCGCGGCGCTCGACTACGTCTATCTGGACGCCGTGACGTGCCTGTCGCTGTCCATCAACATCAGTAGCGCCGACTATCTCCTGTACGCCTTCGGCCTGACGGCGACGAACGGGCTCTCGCTCTCCGCGGTCCAGTGCGTCCAGATCCATGTGACCGAAACCGATCCGACCGCGTGGCCCTATTACGCGTACGCCGACGGGCTCGGCATCCCCGTGACGCATGCGGAGCCGTTGGTTCTCCCCGTCCTCTGATGATTCCATCCGACGCGCGGGGCACCCCGTGCGGCCGGCCTCCGGCCGTGATTGCTTTCCGTCCGTCCGCATGGTATAATCGCGTCAAGGCAGGGTGATCTCTCATGAACGATTTCTTCAGCGACCGGCTCGGGTCTCCGCTCGAGTGGTTCGGGCTTGCACACATTCTCCTGACCCTCGGCTTCATCGCGACGGTGGTTTTGCTTTGGATCTTCGCGCCGAAACTCAAGGGCCGCAAGGACGAACGATGGTTCCGGTACATCCTCGTGGCGGTGGTGTTCCTGTTCGAATGGCCGGTCTTCGAAAGCCGCATGCTGACGGGATCGCCGTTTCGGATGCCGCTGTGCGCCGTCGCGCTGTATGGACTCACGTACGCCGTCCTCTTCAAGAAGGAGAAGGTCTTCAACGTCGTCTACTTCTACGCGTTCGGATCGCTGCTTTCCTTCATCTTCTACGACACCGAGTGGGGTCTCGACCGATGGTACGGCTGGACCTTCTTCGGCGCCCATGCGACGATCGCGTGGCTCGCGGTCTACGGATATCGCGCGCTCGGGTTCACCCCGGTCAAGCGCGACCTGGGCCGCGCATACCTGTTTCTGGCGATCTATGCGGCGATTTCCCTGTATGGGACCCTCCGGTTCGGCGGCTCCGACGAATTGTTCCTGGTCACGCCCCCGGTCGCCTTCCTCGATCCGCTGGTCGAGATCCATCCGCTCGTCTATCTGGTGCCGTTCATGGCGTTCGCCGCGCTCCTCGTCTTCGCCATGTACCTGCCGATCTGGCTGACCGAGAAGAAACGAGCCAAGATCCCACAGCAAGAATAAGGTCATCGTACGTCGGGATTTCGATCTTGACGTACTTTCTTTTTCGAATCGTTGTCGCGTCATCCGCCCGGTATCCGCGAGTTCAAAACAAAAGAAAAGCGCCAACCGGGTCCATCACTGGAATCGGTTGGCGCTTCGACGCAAGCATGCGGCTTGCGGGGATGATCATGGTGAAGCCAGAGGGGCTTGAACCCCCGACCCCCTGCACGTCAGGCAGGTGCTCTCCCACTGAGCTATGGCTCCGCACGCACTATTATTATACTATAAACAAAATAGATTTCAAGCAAAATTGTTCGCGCGGCGCGCTTTTTTCGCTTTCGCCGCATCCAGCCGGGAAGGCCATCCGGAACGCGCCGTGCGGGGCGCCCTCCGTAGCGCCGAAATCGGCCGTCGGAAGTCATTATAAAAGCGGACGGCGATCCGTCCGCTCGTTCAGAAGACATCGGGATTCCAACGTTTGGTCAGGTACCTCAGCAGCACGCCCAAGGCGATCCCGACGCCGACCATCAGGGAAGAGGCGAGCACGGTCGCCCACCAGGAACGCGACCAGGCGAGATGCATGACCGCCGGCATCACGTCGAGACCGAACGCGTCGGTGAAGAACATCAGTCCGGTGAAGATGAACGCGGACGTCGCGAGCAGGAGGAATCCCTTCGCGAACAGCTTGAGGATGAGCATGGCGGCTCACACCGTCCGCGCCATCACGAACAGGTAGTCGGAGAGACGGTTGAGATATTTGAGCGAGGGGTAGATGTCGTTGCGGCCTTCCGCCCGGATGAACCTGACGAGCGTCCGCTCGGCGCGGCGGGCGATCGCCCGCGCGAGGTCGTAATACGCCCCCGCTTCGGTGCCTTCGCTTCCCGGCAGATAGAACTTCGCCTGGAACGGATGTCCCTGCAGGCGGCGGGTGCCTTCGTCTTCGAGCATCTTGACGTAATCCTCGCCGATCGGGCGCAGGGCGCGGTAGCGTTCCGCGTCCGTTTCGGGATTGGTGGCCACGAGCGAGGAGATCGCCTGGAGGACCGTCTGGATCGTCTTCACCGTCTCGCTTGGATGACGGTGCCAGGCGATCCCGAGCGCGCTTGAGAGCTCGTCGAGGTCGCCGAGGACTTCGAACAACAGCGCGTCCTTCGGAAGCAGTTCGTTCGAGTAGTTGGCGGAGACGCCGGTATCGCCCCGCTTCGTGGTGATTTTCTTCATATCTTCGATCTTCATGCGGGAGAACCCCCCTTCGCAGCGGACTGCGATCTCTGTATTCATCGTATCACAAAACGATCCATTAATAAATAGTTTTTCACGAAGTTGCGGTCGTCCGGGCCGTCCGAATGTCGTAAAAGCATGTGCTCCCCGCCGTTTTTCGGACTCTGCGCACCGATGACGCTTGCGGTCCAGGCGCGATAAATGATAGAATGGGAAATGGAAAGAAGGTGATGAAGATGAAGACAACCCAAGACCGCGTCGTCGACTGGATCCGCGGGCGCGCCGAGCGGGAGTTCGCCCAGGACGTCGCGCTGGTCCTGCTCTACGGCTCCTACGTGAACCAGACATCCCATCGCCTCTCCGACGTCGACTGCTATTTCATCCCGGCGACCGACCGGGGATATGCCATGGCGAAGACCTTCATCGTCGATGGCATCGGCTACGACGTCTTCCCGATGGGCTGGGACCGCGTCGACCGGATCGCCGATCTGCAGGAACCGCTCTCGCCGCTCGTCGGCGATGCGCGGATCCTCTATGCCCGTTCGCCTTCAGACGTCGCACGTTTCGAGGCGCTGAAGGAACGGATGCTCGCCCGTCTCGCGGATCGCGCGTATCGTCACGGAATCGCGATCGACCGTCTCCGACGTGCGGCCGAGCGGCTGGACGACGCTTCAGCGTCCCTGGACCTGCACACCGCGCGCAAGCATGCCGGTGCGTGTCTCCTCCACCTCGCGGACGCGATCGTCCTGGACGGCGGAACGTATTTCCATCGGGGGCTGAAACGGCATTTCGAGGACCTCGCCGCGCTCCCGGACCTCCCCGCCGGTTTCCTGGAGAGCTATGACGCCGCCGTCCGCGCCAATAACACCCTTGATCTCGACATCTTCCTTCAAAGTGCTCTGAATGCGACCGCCCGCTTCCTCGGCGCGCCGGTGCCGAAGGTCCGCCCGATTTCGCAAGAACAACACGTTCCGGCGATTCCCGATCCCGACGAACTGGTCTCCTTCTATGAGGAACTGCTCTCGTCCATCAACAAGATCCGCGTGAACGCCGAACAGGGCGAGTGGCGGATGGCGTTCGTGAACGGATGCAACCTCGCACGCGAGATCGACGGCGTCTGTCGGGAATTCGGCTTTCCCCCGCTTCCCTTCCTCGACGCCTACGACGCGGCCGACCTGACGGCCTTGCGCGACCGCGTCGACAAAGTCGACAAGGAGCTCGCCGGACGGATCGAAACCTACAAGCCGATCCCCCGTCATCCCGATTTCGATTCTTTTCTCCTCAGCATGAAATGACAAGCGGCGGCTTCCCTCGGGAATCCGCCGCTTTCGTCATTCAGATCACACCGGCGCCCATTTGGCGTAGAGCACGAGGTTTCCTTCCGGCATCACCGTTCCGGTATACGGCGTCGTGAGCATCGCGTCAAACCAGCCGACGAACGTGAACCCTTCCCGGGTCGGCGTCGGAAGCGCGAGCGGCGATCCAGACGGGAGCGACAAATCCTGCACGTAGGGTCCGCCCATCGTGTCGAAGTGGATCATGTAGGTCATCCCGTACCATTTCGCATAGAGGGTCAGGTCTTCGCCCGGCATCGCGCCGGTATTGACGTGCTGCGTCGTCAGCTCCGGATCGACGAACCACCCGGCGAAGAGGTGGTCCGCGTATTCGGGCGAGGGCAGCGCGTAGGAGGCACCCGACTGGACGACGATGGGATCGATCGCGGCGGCGCCGTTGGTCACGAAACTCATGGTGACCATCTTCGGCTCCCATTTCGCGAAGAGC
>CAIMSF010000030.1 GCA_903844055.1 uncultured bacterium | reverse complement strand
GCGGCGGCGACGAAGAGGGTCGCGTACGGGAACAGGATCTTGCGTCCCCAGATGTCCATCAGGATGCCGGAGAGGATCGGCGTGAGGATCTGCGCCGCCATCGAGAAGGTGTAATAGTAGCCGGTGTATTTTCCGACGTTCGAACCCTTCGAGAGTTCGACGACCATCGGATACGAGTTGACGTTGATCGTCGCCCAGCCGACGCCGGTCATCGCGAAGATGAGGTACATGAGCGAGCTCGTCGTCTCGGTGATGAAAAACACGGATGCGAAGCAGATCGAGAGGATCGTGATGCCGATCAGGATCGTCTTGCGGCGGCCGATCTTGGTGGCGAGGAAGCCGATCGGGACGAACGCGATCAGGGCGGCGCCCTGGGCGATCAGAAGCGGCATCGAGTAACCCATGCCGAGGACCTTCGGAGCGTAGTCGGAGAGTTTCGTGGTGACGGCGTTGTAGCCGATGAACCAGAGGAAGACCGATCCGAGGATCAGATACAGGGATTTCCGCTTCTCGCGGGAGAGATCCTGCATCGTCTCGTGGGACGACTTGAGTTCGTCTTCTTCGGTGAGTCCGTACTTGACGTCGTCGGCTTCTTTTTCGGCGACGAGTTTCGGTTCCTTGACTTTCCAGAGGAAGAGCGCGAGGAAGACGAGCATGAGGACGCCGACCGTGACGAAGGCGGGCCAGTACTCGACGTAGGAGCGGTTATCGAGGGCGAAGACGCCGAGGATCGCGATCGAGAGGATGCCGCCGAAGGTGCCCATCAGGTTGATGATGGCGTTGGCCTTCGAGCGGAGCGGCTTCACCGTGACGTCGGGCATCAGCGCGACGGCGGGCGAACGGAAGGTCGCCATCGAGACGAGGGCGACGAACAGGAGGAGCACGAAGACGATGAACGTCACCGGATTGTCCCGCGTCATCGACCAGGCCGCGTCGGAGAGGCTCGCGTCATAGACGCCGTCGAAGACTTCGTCGGTCCAGTAGGAATATTCAGCCTGGGTGAGGCCGCCGGCGACGAGACCCTGCCAGTAGATATCCTTCATTTCTTCATAGGTATTGTTGTACCAGCGGTCGTACGCCCCCTGGGTGATCTCGCCCGCGGCGAGCGCATCCTGCTTGCCCTGGAGGATGGCGGCGTTGGTCACGCCCCATTTGACCATCGCGACGCCCCAGTCGGTTTGCCACTGGTTGTAGTCGGCGACGGCTGCGTTGTACTCGGCTTCGGTGATTTCACCGCTGTCATAATCGGCTTCGGCCTGTTCGCGCGCTCGCAAGGCGGCGGATTTGCCGTCCTTCAGGAGCGAGTTGAGCATGACCGTCTTTTCGGCCATGTAGTCGTCGTAGTCGGCGACGATGTCGGTGGCCTGGATCTGTACGGTTTGGTAGTTGTCGGCGAAGGAGAGCGCGACGAACGCGAAGGCGGCGACGATCGTGCCGAAGAAGATGTACGGCGTGCGGCGGCCGGCCTTCGTCTTCGTCTTGTCCGACAGTCCGCCGAACAGCGGCAGGAGGAACAGGGCGAGGACGTT
>CAIMSF010000029.1 GCA_903844055.1 uncultured bacterium | reverse complement strand
CAGACCCTCTTCTTCGGCGGCCTCGCGCGGATCGACGTCGTCTCCGGCGAGACCGGCGACAAGATCAACGTCATCACCTATTTCGCCAATACCCTGAACGTCCACCGCACCAAGACGGAACGCGCCGACGAACTCTACGCGACCAAGCTCTATTCGCTCCTCACCCCGCCGTTCTCCGAAGAGGAGAAGCTGCCGAAATGGGTCTATCACGACTTCAAGATCCGCGACAACCTGAAATACGACATCGTCTTCTCGGGCCTCGGCTTCGTCACCCTGCGCGGTCCGTTCAACGTCCGCGTGCACGCCCCCTTCGTCGTCGGCGTCTACGCCCGTCCGGCCATCATCTGATGAAATCCTTCGCGGAACTCTATCCGATCGTCCGGGAACGCTTCCTGTCGCGCGGGAAGCCGGGACGCTTCCGCCACGTCGAAGGCGTGATCGACACCGCCGCGGCGCTCGCCGAAAGACACGGCGCCGACGTCGAGAAGGCGAAGATCGCCGCGCTCCTCCACGACGTCGTCAAAAACGAGGATCCCCAGTCGCTCCGCCGCCGCATCGACCGCAAGTACGGCCCCGCCGAGGCGGACCGCTGGCCGGAAAAGCTCTGGCACGGCCTCGCCGCCGTCGAATACGCCGAAACCGAGCTCGGCATCGACGACCCCGACATCCTCGCCGCCATCGAGAACCACAGCGCCGGACGTCCCGGCATGTCGCTTCTGGAACAGATCGTGTTCGTCGCCGACTACGTCGAGCCGAACCGCGATTACGACAACGCCGCCATCCGCCAAGCCTGTTTCGACGACCTGCCCCGGGGCGTCGCGTTGGTGCTGCGCGAAACGAACCGCATCCTCGCCCGCACGGGATGGACCCGCGCCGAGCGCGGCGATGCGGCATGGGCGGAATACCGCCACCTACTGGAGGAATAGCATGACATCCATGATAGAACGCGTCGCCGCGGCGTTGTCCGGCCTGAAGCTCCGCGACATCCGCATCTGGGATTTCCGCGGATTTTCACCCCTGTACGACTATGTCGTCATCGCCACCGGCAACACCGAGCGCCAGGTCGCCGCATCCGTCCGGCACCTCTTCGACGCCCTGCCCGAGATCGCGATCAAGAAGGTCGAGGGCGAGGCCGAGGCGAGATGGATCCTGGTCGACCTCGGCGACATCATCGTGAACGTCATGCAAAAGGACGAGCGCGAATACTACCAGCTGGAAAAACTCTTCATACAGCGGGAGGAAGTCAAGATCGATGGACTCGACGATCAGCTATGACCATCTCGCAACCTTCTACGACGCCTTCATCGACCAGGCCGTCTACGACTCCTATCTCGACCTGTTGAACAAATACACGGTCCGCGGCACCCTGCTTGACATCGGCTGCGGCACCGGCACCCTGTCGGTCGAGCTGGCCGCGGCCGGATACGACGTCACGGCGACCGACCTCGCCGAAGAGATGCTCGCGATCGTCCGCTACCGCGCCGAACAGCGCAAGGTCGACATCCGCGAGTACGTCTACGACATGCTCGACCCGATCGCCGAGCGGTTCGACACGGTGATCGCCTCGATGGACGTGATCAACCATCTCGCCGACCTCGAGGACGTCCAGTTCGGCTTCGTCAACATCTTCGAAGCCCTGAACGACCACGGCGTCTTCCTCTTCGACGTCTTGTCGGCGGAATACATCGACGCCCTCGACGGCTATTCCGAAGACGACGAGGAATACCATTTCCACTGGCAGTGCCGCCGCGGGAAGACCCCCCACAGCATCGTCCACACCGTCACCCTGCATCTGCCCGACGGCGACCGGGACCTCAAGATCTACGAAGAGACGCATCCGCTGTCCGAATACCTCAGGATCGCCGAAGCGGTCGGCTTCACCGAACTCGACCGCGTCGTGATGCCCGAGCGGACGATCGTCGTCCTGCAGAAGAACCGATGAGAAAAACCGCCCGCATGGCGTAATATGTTCGACGAGGTGATACCATGATTGCTTTCGTCAAACGCTATGCGGGCTTTTTTTTATTGCTCCTGTCGCTCGGCGGACTCGTCTTCCTGAACGTCGGCAGCCGGGCCGAGGCCGACGTCGCGGTGATCCGGACGACCACGACGATCCAGGCGACGACTACCGCCTCCACCACGGCCGTGACGACGTCGACGATGGGACCGCGGCTCTGCGCCGTCGACGTCATCGGCGCCGTCCTGCATCCCGGCCGCTACATCCTTTCCGAGACCGCCACGGTCGCCGATGCGATCGCCCTCGCCGGCGGCGCGGCCGCAACCGCCGACCTCTCGGCCGTCAACCTCGCCAAAGCCCTCTACGACGGGATGGTCGTCGCCGTTCCCGCCGCCGCGGCCGCGCCGATCACCTATGTCTACGTCGACGTCAAGGGGGCGGTCCGCTTTCCGGGCGTCTACCGCGTCGAAACGGGGAAACGGGTGGTCGACGCGGTCCTGCTCGCGGGCGGCTTCACGGCCGACGCGGACGCTTCGAACATCAACCTGGCGGTGACCGTCAGGGACGAGATGATGATCGTGATCCCCTTCGTCTCGTCGGTTTCCGACCCGGACGGGGAAGACCCCGGGGTCACCGACGAGAACGCCGGCAAGGTCAACATCAACACGGCGACCGTCGAAGAACTCGACGTGCTCTACGGCATCGGCTACATCCTGGCCCAGCGGATCATCGACTACCGCGCCGAATACGGCGCGTTCGAGACGATCGAGGACATCATGAAGGTCGACGGGATCAAGGAATCCGTCTATGAAGCGATCAAGGACGACATCTGCGTCTGAGGCCGGCCGCTACATCCATCTCGGGATCGCCGGCGTCCTCGCCCTGCTTGCGGTGAACCATCTCGTCGCCTTGCCTTTTCTGCTCCTCGAGATGGGCTACCTATGGAAAAGAGCGCGCCGGCTTTTCGTCGGCGCGCTCTTCGTCATCGGGCTGTTGCTCCTCCGGTATCGGATCGTCGCGACCGCCCCGGCGTTTCAAGACACTTCCTTCGAAGGCGTCGCGACTTCCGTCGAGGAGAAGCGGTTCACGGTCCGGACGGACGGGGTCAAGGTACTCGTCTACCATGACGGGACCCTCGCGATCGAACCGGGCGATCGCGTCGCGGTCGTCGCCCGGACCATGACATCGGAGCCGCGGTCGGTCGAACACGGATTCGACTATGGCCGCTATCTGCTTTCGGAGGGGATCCGGGGATCCGTCTACGCGACGCGCATCGACATCCTCGGACGGACGTTCGACGTGGGCATGATCGCCTTCTGGCTGCGCCGGTACGCCGAAGCGCGGTTCGACGGCGAAGCGCTCGCGATGGTCCGGCTGTTCGCGCTCGGCGACGCCGGGGCGCTCCCGGAAGAGCTCGTCGATTCCAGCCGGGACCTCGGCATCTCGCATCTCTTCGCGGTGTCGGGGATGCACGTCGGGGCGATCGCGCTGTTTCTCGAGGCGCTCCTCCGGCGGATGCATCTGCGTCAGGGAGTCCAGGCGGCGCTGATCGGCATCGCCCTCTTGTTCTTCACGGCGGTCACGGGATTCGCGGTGTCGATCGTGCGCGCCGCCCTGGTGTATCTCGCGGTCGTCGTCACGCGGCTCGCCAGGGTACCGTTCACGAGCACCGACGCGATCGCGTTCGTCGCGATCCTCGTCCTCGCGATCCAGCCGTTCGCGCTCGCGACGGCCGGCTTTCGGCTGTCGTATCTCGTCTCGTTGGCGATGGTCCTCGGCGGGGATCTCGTCAAGGATGCCAACACCGTCCGAAAAACCCTCAAGATCGGCCTGCTCGCGAACGCGGCGGCGCTGCCGATCCTGCTCGAACTGAACGGCTCGTTCCATCTCCTTTCCATCCCCGCGAACCTCATCTTCGTGCTGTTCGTCGACCGGCTGGCGGTGCCGGCGGCTTTTTTCGTCTGTTTCGTCCCGGCCGCCGAACCATTGCTCGATGGACTCGGGACCGGGTTCTTCACGGCGATCGAAGCCGTCGGCGCCATCGACCTGTCGGTCGCCCTGAACTTTTCCTCCGATCTCGCGAAAGCCGCCTACTGGACCGTCGCCGGCATCGCCCTGGTCCGGCTCTCGAACGGGAGGGGAATCATCCGGGAGTCGGCGCTTTCGATCTCGATCGCCCTCGTCTGCATGACGTTTCCGACGATGCCGGGCGAGAGCGGCGTCATCGTCTTCGACGTCGGCCAGGGGGATGCGAGCTACCTCTATGCGCCGGGATGCCGGATGCTCGTCGACACCGGGAAGGCCGATCCGCATGACACCCTCGTCGATTTTTTTCGAAAGGAGAACGTGCGTGCGCTGGACGTCGTCGTGCTGACCCACGGCGACGAAGACCATCTGGGCGAAATCGCCGACCTCGACCAGGCCCTGACGATCGGGGCGATCGTCGCGACGGGGGAACTGTGCCCCGGCTGCCGGGCGGCGACGCAGACGGTCGCGACCGGCGACGGACTGGTCTGCGGAACGCTCTCGTTTTCCGTCCTGTCGGCCGGTGACGCGGCCGAAAACGACGGATCGATCGTCCTTTTCGGAACGGTCGGCGGCGACGATTGGATCTTCATCGGCGATGCCGGCACGGCGGTCGAACGCGCGGTCGACTGGCCCGACGCCGACATCCTGAAGGTCGGCCACCACGGCAGCGCGACGTCGACCTCGGCGGAACTGCTTTCGGCCGCGAGCCCGTCGATCGCGGTCGTCTCGGT
>CAIMSF010000028.1 GCA_903844055.1 uncultured bacterium | reverse complement strand
CTCGGCGATCGGCCCTTATAAGGGCGGGATCCGCTTCGCCCCGAACGTCAACGAATCGATCTGCAAGTTCCTCGGCTTCGAACAGACCTTCAAGAACTCCCTGACGGGTCTGCCGATGGGCGGCGCCAAGGGCGGCGCCGATTTCGACCCGACCGGCAAGTCGGACCAGGAGATCATGACCTTCTGCCAGTCCTTCATGTCCGAGCTCAGTCAGCACATCGGCCCGAACGAGGACGTCCCCGCGGGCGATCTCGGCGTCGGCGCGCGTGAAATCGGCTACATGTTCGGTTTCTACAAGAAGATGCGCCGCGAGTGGAACGGCGTCTTCACCTCCAAGGGCATCGCCTCCGGCGGATCCCTCGGCCGTTCCGAAGCGACCGGCTACGGCGTCTGCTACTTCGCCCAGGAAATGCTAAGGGCGTACCGCCAGGACACCTTCAAGAACAAGCGCGTCATCATCAGTGGCGCCGGCAAGGTCGGCTGGATGGCCGCCTTGAAAGCCACCGAGCTCGGCGCGAAGGTCGTCGCCATGTCCGACATGGCGGGCGTCATCCGCGA
The DNA here is from genome assembly GCA_903844055.1 of uncultured bacterium. GTDB lineage: Bacteria > Bacillota_I > Bacilli_A > Izemoplasmatales > Hujiaoplasmataceae > UBA12489. Next base: position 3,972 of record CAIMSF010000028.1, on the reverse strand, counting down.
TGAGAACGGCATCGACCTCGAACTGCTCAAGAACCTTTCCAAGACCAACGCCGTCGTGATGGACAAATATCGTCTGACCCATCCGGAAGCGGTCTATAACCCCGACACCAAGTCGATCTGGACGATCCCGTGCGACATCGCCATGCCGTGCGCGACGCAGAACGAAATCTATCTCGATTCCGCCAAGGAACTCGTCAAGGGCGGCTGCTGGATGGTCGTCGAAGGCGCGAACATGCCGACGACGCTCGATGCGACCCAGTACTTCATCGACCACGGCGTCCTGTTCGCCCCCGGCAAGGCCGCGAACGCCGGCGGCGTCGCCGTCTCCGGTCTCGAAATGACGCAAAACGCGATGCATCTGAACTGGACCTTCGAAGAGGTCGACGCGAAGCTGCACGAGATCATGGCCGGCATCTTCAAGAAGGCCGACGAAGCCGCGATGAAATACACCGGCACGCACAACCTCGTCGCCGGCGCGAACATCGCCGGGTTCCTGAAGGTCTACCAGGCGATGCTCGAACAAGGCACCCTCTGAGTCCGGAGGCGCGTCCATGAGCGTCATCAAAGCCCCGAACATCCTCGTTCCCCGCGAGGGGACCGACCTCACCCGCTGGGCGGTCGTCGCCTGCGACCAGTTCACCTCCGAACCGGAATACTGGCACAACCTGGCCGCCTTCATCGGACCCGCCCCCTCGACGCTTCAGATGATCCTGCCGGAGGCCTTCCTCGAGGACCATCCGCTCGACCGCATCCTCAAGATCAACAAGACGATGGAGCTCTATCTCGCGCACGGCGTGATGAAAGACCTCGGTCCGTCGTTCATCCTGGTCGACCGTCGCACGCCCTACCGCGAGCGCCGGCTCGGCCTGATCCTGTCGATCGACCTCGACCAGTACTCGCCCGACCCCGACAACGAATCGCTCGTCTGCGGGACCGAGAAGACGGTCGCGGCCCGGATTCCCCCGCGCGTCAAGATCCGCGAGCACGCCTCCCTCGAACTGCCGCACGTGATGCTTTTGATGGACGACCCCGTGGACAAGATCATCGAGTGTCTCTACGCCAAGAAGGACACCCTCCCGAAAATCTACGATTTCGATTTGAACATGGGCGGCGGCCACGTCACCGGATATCAGATCAAGGATACCGCCGCGGTGATCCGTCAGCTCGACGGCCTGATCGTGCCGCACCGCTTCCAGTTCGCCGTCGGCGACGGGAACCATTCCCTCGCCGCCGCGAAGGTGTGCTGGGAAGCCTTGAAGCCGACCCTGTCGCCGATCGAGCGGATCGAACATCCCGCCCGCTACGCGATGGTGGAGCTTGAGAACATCTACGACCCCGGGCTCCAGTTCGAACCGATCCACCGCGTCGTCTTCAACGCGACCGAGGACTTCAAGGAAGGCCTCTATGAGCTCGAACAGGGCGACGCCTTCTGCCTCACCTACACCAAGAAGGGCGGCTCGAAGCCGTTCTATCTGCCCGAATCGGCGCCGGCGGCGGTGAAGCTGATCCAGGACTACATCGACCAGTACGTGAAGCAGAATCCGTTCGCCCACGTCGACTACGTCCACGGCATCGAGAACTTGAAGGCCGTCTGCCAGACCGACGAGTTCGCCGTCGGGATCACCCTCCCGCCGATGAACAAGGCCGACCTCGTCCAATTCGTTTCGAAGAACGGCGTGCTGCCGCGAAAGACTTTCTCGATGGGCGAAGCCACCGAGAAGCGCTACTACCTGGAATGCCGCAAGATCAAATGACCGAAAGGAGATTACCACCGATGAAACGCATCTACAACTTTTCCGCCGGTCCGGCCATGCTGCCGGAGGAAGTCCTGAGGGAAGCCCAGGAGGAAATGCTCGACTACCGCGGCTGCGGGATGTCCGTCATGGAAATGAGCCACCGCTCGAAGGTCTACGAAGAGATCATCGCCAACGCCGAAAAAGACCTCCGCACGCTCTTGAACGTTCCCCAGAACTACAAGATCCTGTTCATCCAGGGCGGCGGCACCCAGCAGTTCGCGATGGTGCCGATGAACCTCGTCAAGAACGGCGTCTTCGACTACATCCTGACCGGTCACTGGTCCAAGAAGGCCGCCGAGGAAGCCGCGATGTACGGCAAAGTCAATGTCGTCGCCTCCTCCGGCGACAAGAACTTCTCCTACATGCCCGACGTCAGTCACCTCAAGCTCACCGAGAACGCCGACTACCTCTACATGTGCGAAAACGAGACGATCGGCGGCTCGACGATGTTCCACATCCCCGACGCCCAGGGACACGTCCTCGTCAACGACGCCAGCTCCAACTTCCTGTCCCATCCGCTCGACGTGTCGAAGTTCGGACTCGTCTTCGCCGGCGCGCAGAAGAACGTCGGCCCCGCCGGCGTCGTGATCGCGATCGTCCGCGAAGACCTGATCCGGGAGGACGTCTATCCGTCCACCCCGATCATGCTCAAGTACAAGACCTTCGCCGAAAACGGCTCGATGTACAACACCCCGCCGTGCTACGCGATCTACATCTGCGGCAAGGTCTTCAAGTGGCTCCTCTCGATCGGCGGACTCGAGGAGATGCAGCGCAGGAACGAGAAGAAGGCGAAACTGCTCTACGATGCGATCGACGCCTCCAAGCTCTTCAAGGGCATCGTCGCGAAACCGGACCGCTCGCTCATGAACGTCACCTTCACCACCGGCAATGAAGACCTCGACGCCCGCTTCGCCAAGGAAGCGAAGGCCGCCGGTTACGACAACCTGAAGGGCCACCGTTCCGTCGGCGGCCTGCGCGCCTCGATCTACAACGCGATGCCCTACGAGGGCGTCGAAGCGCTGGTCGGCTTCATGAAGCAGTTTGAAGCCGCCAACCCGGTGAAGTAGATGAAAGTCCTCACCCTGAACCAGATTTCCCCGGTCGGCCTGAACCGGCTGCCGGCGGGCTATGAACTGACCAAGGACGCCGCCGAAGCCGACCTGATCCTTGTCCGAAGCGCCGTCATGCACGACATGGCGCTCGCCAAGAAGACGATCGCCGTCGCCAGAGCCGGCGCCGGCGTGAACAACATCCCGCTCGACGTCTTCGCCAAGCAGGGCGTCGTCGTCTTCAACACCCCCGGCGCGAACGCCAACGCCGTGAAGGAACTCGTGATCGCGGGCATGCTGCTGGCGACCCGTGACATCTTCGGCGGGATCGCCTGGGTCAAGGCGAACCAGACCGACCCGGACATCGCGAAGACCGTCGAAAAGGCGAAAGCCGCCTATGGCGGCACGGAAATCCTCGGGAAGACGATTGGCGTCGTCGGCCTCGGCGCCGTCGGCTACCAGGTCGCCAACGCCTGCCACGCCCTCGGCATGAAGGTCGTCGGCTACGACGCCTTCCTCTCCGAAGCCGTCAAGTCGCGCCTGCATCCCGAGGTCGAGATCGCGAAGAGCCTCGATGATCTGTACAAGGTCTCCGACTTCGTCACGGTCCACGTCCCGCTCCTCCCCGACACCAAGGGGATGATCAACCAAAGGACGCTCTCGCTCATGAAGGACGGCGTCATCATCCTGAACTTCGCCAGAGACATCCTCGTCGACGACGCCGCCATCAAGACGGCGATCGAAAGCAAGAAGGTCCGCAAGTACGTCACCGACTTCCCGAACCCGGCGTCCGCCTCGATGGACGGCGTGATCGCGATCCCGCATCTCGGCGCATCCACCGAGGAAGCCGAGGATAACTGCGCGGCGATGGCCGTCGACCAGCTCGTCCAGTACGTTTCGACCGGCTCGATCTCAAACTCGGTGAACTATCCCAATGTCGATTTCGGACCGAAGCACCGCGACGTCCGCGTCCTTGTGCACCACGCCGCCGCCGTGTCCGGCGAAGAACTCGACCGGATCCTCTCCGGGATCCGCGTGACGAAAGTGAAGGGCGAGGTCGGCTATACCGCGATCGACGTCCCCGCCGTCGGCGAGGCGGTCCTGAAGGCGATCGAAGCGCTGCCCGG
>CAIMSF010000027.1 GCA_903844055.1 uncultured bacterium | reverse complement strand
TCGGATGGCGGCAACAGCCGCACCAGCACGGCCTTGATCACGTGCGAGTGGGTCACGAGCAGGATCCGCTTGCCGGGATGCCGTTCGCAGAGGGCCAACAGGGCGGCGAAGACGCGCGCCTCGAGGACTTCGTGCTTTTCCATTTTGGGAATCCGGTTCTCGATCACCATCCGGGCATAGTCCGGATTGATCGCATGGCCGTCGAATTCGCCGAAATCGCGTTCGAGGAAACCCGGATCGAGTTCGATTTCACCGATGCGGCCGAGTTTATCGGCGATCACGCGCGCGGTCGCGGCGGCCCGCTTGAGCGGACTCGCGACGATCACGTCGTAGGTTTCGCCGGACGCCGAAAAGGCGGCGGCGATCGCTTCCGCCTGCGCCATGCCCTTGGCATTGAGGGGATTGTCGATCCGCCCCTGGACGATCATGTTCTTGTTCGCGTCGGTTTCGCCGTGGCGCACCATGCAGATCAGATTCACAAAGATCACCGTCCACAATTATACTATATGCGGCGGCGGAATGTGATATAATTATTTCGCGAGGTGGATATTATCATGAGAATGGTCGACATCATCGAAACGAAACGGGACGGTCACGTCCTCACCAAGGACGAAATCGATTTCGTCATCCAAGGGTACGTCAAAGGCATCATCCCCGACTATCAGATGAGCGCATGGCTGATGGCGGTCTATTTCCAGGGCATGACGGACGCGGAGGCGGCCCTCCTCACCGACGCGATGCTCCACTCGGGGGATGTCATCGACCTGTCCTCGATCGCGGGCGTCAAGGTCGACAAGCATTCGACCGGGGGTGTCGGCGACAAGACGACCCTGATCCTCGGTCCGCTCGTCGCTTCCGCCGGCGCGAAGCTCGCGAAATTGTCCGGGCGCGGCCTCGGCCACACCGGCGGGACCCTCGACAAGCTCGAATCGATTCCCGGCTGCACGATTTCGCTTTCTCCCGAACGCTTCCTAAGGCAGGTGAACGAGATCGGCATCGCCGTCGCCGGCCAGACCGCCGAACTCGTCCCCGCCGACAAGCTGATGTACGCCCTCCGCGACGTCACCGGATCGGTCCCCTCGATCCCGCTCATCGCCTCCTCGATCATGTCGAAGAAGCTCGCCAGCGGCGCCGACGTGATCTGCCTCGACGTCAAGATCGGCGACGGGGCGTTCATGAAGACGATCGAGGACGCGACCCGCCTGTCCCGCCTGATGGTCGAGATCGGCAAGTCCTTCGGAAAGCGCGTCACCGCCTTCATCACCGACATGAACCAGCCGCTCGGCTTCGCGGTCGGAAACCGCCTCGAGGTCGCGGAGGCCTTCGTGACGCTCTCCGGACGCGGTCCCGCGGACCTGGAGTCGCTCTGCGTCGAGATCGGCGCCGAGATGGTCCATCTCGCCGGCAAGGCGCCCTCCGTCGAAGCCGCCAAGAAGCTGTTGCACGACAACCTCCACAACGGCAAGGCGCTCGCCAAGTTCCAGGAGTTCATCCGCGCCCAGGGCGGGAAGCTCGACGATCTCGATGGCTTCGTCAACGCGAAGATCGTGGAACCCGTGAAGGCGCCGCAGGCCGGCTACGTGAAGACGATCCGCGCCCTCCCGATCGGCCTCGCCACGATGAAGCTCGGCGGCGGCCGCGCCACCAAGGACGATGTGATCGACCCGAACGTCGGCGTCGTGCTCGCCAGGAAGATCGGCGCGAAGGTGAAGAAGGGCGAGGTCCTCGCCACCCTCTACGCCGACGCCCCGGTGACCGCCGAGATCCGCGCATCCGTCCTCGAATCCTTTGAAATCGTCAAGGACGCCGTCGGAATCCCGCCGATCATCCTCGGGACGGTCCGGTAAAGTTGCTATATCGGCCAAGCTGTGGTATAATGTTCATGAACATGAGGGGAGCTCGGGGAACCGGGCTGAGAGTATGACTATTCCGTCATAGACCTGACCTGATCTGGGTAATGCCAGCGTAGGTACATCCGGCTTGCCGTTTGGTCCCCCATCATTCGTGACGGGGGACTCTTTGTTTCCCGGGAGGGAGTCATCATGAGAAAGCAGAAAAGCATCCAGGCGATCGTCGAGGCGGGGATCCTGATCGCCGTCGCGGTCGTCCTCGATTACGTCTTCGGGATGATCTCGCCGTTCCGCTACGGGGGCTCGATCTCCCCGGCGATGTTGCCGATCTTCGTCCTCGCGCACCGCCGCGGCTGGAAGGCCGGGGTCCTCGGCGGCGTTGCCTTCGGCGTCGTCTCCTCGCTTTTGAACCTCTACTACCTCAATCCGCTCCAGTACGCGCTCGACTACCCGC
>CAIMSF010000026.1 GCA_903844055.1 uncultured bacterium | reverse complement strand
CGTCCGATCGCATCGATCGCCCGACCATAGGCATCCTCGACGGCCTGTTCGGCGGTCTGCGTACCGGCGGCGATCGCGCGGCGGACATCCGCGGCCAGGTCGGGATCCGTCAGAATCGCCTCATGGAATCGGACGGCGTCCGCGAGGAGGCGGTTGTGGGTGCTTTCCAAGGTTGTGTGGTATCGTTCGCGGACCGCAAGGAAGGCTGCCGCATAGCGTTTCTCCTCGCGCTCGGGGTCGATCAAGGACACCGGTCGGGCCGGACGCGGATCCGCGGACTCAAGGATGCGGGCGCGGCCGATATAGGGAGCCGGCGCAGTCGTACGGTTCGTCATGGATTCACCCCTCTCGGTATGAACCCATTATATCACGTTTCGTCCGTTCAATTCACGTCTTTCCATGCGAAGAGGATGACCGACAGGACGAAGGCGACGACCAGGACGAGCGCTTGCCGCCATGGTTCGCCGTAGGTGGCGATGCCCGCCTCGTCGATCCGGGCATGGCGGATCGCGCCGAACAGGAGCGTGGCCCATCCCGCCTCTCCCGGGGTCGAGGATTCGAGGATCCAGAGCACGGCGAAGGCGGGAATCGCCGCGAACACGCCGTCGAACACGGTGGTGACCAGTCCCTGCGCGATCAGGAAGAACGACGCTTCGAGGGCGATGTCGACGCACAACTTACCATCGAGCTCCGAAAACGCGAAGTACGGCGTCAGATAACCGCCGACGACGCCGTACCAGAGCGTCGCCGCGGACACGAAGACGACCAGGACGATTGCCGCCGCGGCGGCCTTGGCCAAGCCAAACGCCAGGATGTCCCTGCGGCTCGCGACGAAGAACACGCAAGCCCGCTGCTGCGTCCGGGACCAGCCGTGCAGGCCGAGAAAGATCGCGAGGACCGCCGAAGCCAGACGGATCGCCATCAGGGCGGACGATCGGTACATGAACGCCCGACGGATGCGGTCGACGTCGAGGACGGACATCCCGAGCGTCGCCTCCGAGGACATGAAGACGGCGAGGAAGACCAAGACGGCGAACAGCCCGATGAACGCCGTCGCCGTCTTGTCGAGAAGATAGTGCCATTGCACCTTAAGCATCGTTCTCATCGACGATCCTCCCCAGGTCGAGCCTCACGATCCGGCGGTTCTTGACCCGGAACCGTTCCGGATAGTGCGTCGAGACGATCACGAGGCTTTCCTTCGAGCGTTCGCGGATCAACGCGGCGGCGCGCTCGCGTCCCTCGTCGTCGAGCGCCTTGAGCGGTTCGTCGAACAGAAGGATCTTCGGACGGTTCAGCACCGCCTGGATCAGGTTGACCTTCTGCTTCATCCCATTCGACAGGCCGATGAACGGCTTGTGCGCGTGCTCCGACAGGCCGAAGTAACCGAGCATCTCCTCGATCCGGTCCGTCAGGATCGCGCGCTCGACGTCGCGTACGCGGCCGACCGCATGCAAAAATTCGCGCGCCGACATGAATTGCGGCAACAGGTACTCCTCGGGGGCGTAGCCGATCGAACGCGGCGTCGCGACGATCGAGCCTTCGTAGCGGACGACCCCGACGATGCACTTGAGCAGGGTCGACTTCCCCGAACCGTTGGGACCGACGAGGAGATTCAGGCGCCGGTCGTCGAAGGTGACGGTGAGGTCCTCGATGCCGCCCTGCGAGCGGTACTTCTTCGTGACGCCCGCAAGCTTAACGGAGATGCTCATAGCGGTGCACGGCCTCGCCGTACGCGGAGGGGTCGGCATAGGCGGAACGGAACGCGAAATCGTCGATCAGGAAGCGGTACGCGCGGCCGTCATACTCATACGTGAGTTCGATCGGGAAACGCGCCGCGGGACGGATGCGTCCGGCATGGACGATCGGCAGGAAGTACAGTCCGTCCTCGAACGATAGCGATCCGGCGACGGGCGGGGAAAGCAAGGTCCGCGCCGGATCGGCGAGCAGGTCTCCGACCGCCTGGTCGGCGGCGGGAACCGCGTCGAGCGCGACCGCCTCGCCCAGCGACACGGCGAGGTCCGCAAGGTGCAGATCGACGGACAGCAGGCGGATCGGCG
>CAIMSF010000025.1 GCA_903844055.1 uncultured bacterium | reverse complement strand
GCGATCATATCGACGCCGTTTTCGGCGCCGAAGAGGAGGTCCTCGCGGTCCTTCGCGGAGATGAACGGCATCCGGATGCGGACATTCGGGACGTTGCAGCCCTTCTTGCTCTTGATCGGACCGGAATTGCGGATCTGGCCGGAGAGCTCGCCGATCTCGGGATGGACGGAAAGGATGTCGACTCGGACCTTGCCGTCGTCGATCAGGATGTAGTCGCCGGGTTTGACGTCGTCGAACAACTGCGGGCAGGCGATGTGGAAGCGGTCGCGATTGCCGAGGATCTCGTCCCGGACGATGGTCACGAGGTCGCCCTTCTTGAAAAGGACCTGATTGTTTTCGAACATGCCGGTCCGGATTTCCGGGCCCTTGGTGTCGAGCATGATGCCGATGTAGCGGTTTTTCTCGACGGCCTGGGCGCGGATCATCTTGATCCGGTTCAGATGGTCTTCATGGGTGCCGTGCGAAAAGTTGAGCCGGGCGACGTTCATGCCGGCTTCGATCATTTTCCCGATCATCTCCGGCGAATCGATCGCGGGACCGATCGTGCAGATGATTTTCGTTTTCCGTTTCATTGCATACCTCCGGATGAGACGTCAACTTCATTATACAACGGTCCGGCGCGGCGCGCACCGGCGTTTTTCATTCTTCGATGTCGGTGCTGCGTTTCCGACGCATGTCCCACTTCTTGCGTTCGTCGGTGGTGAGGATCATCTTGCGCATGCGGATCGATTTCGGGGTGATTTCGACGAGTTCGTCGTCGTTGATGTAGTCGAGGCACATCTCAAGCGTCATCTTGCGCGGGCGCTTCAGGACGACCGTGAAATCCTTCACGGAAGAGCGCGTGTTGGTCTGCTTCTTCTCGGTCACGACGTTGACGGCGAGGTCCTTCTCGCGGTTGCATTCGCCGACGATCATGCCTTCGTAGACGCGGGTGCGCGGCTCGACGAACATCGTCCCGCGCTCCTCGAGGCCGCCGAGCGAATAGGCGGTGGCGAGGCCTTCCTCGACGGCGACGAGCACGCCGAGCTTGCGCTGGCCGACGTTCAAGGACATCATCGGGCGGTAGTCGAGATAGGTGTGGTTCAAGATGCCGTATCCCTTGGTGGCGGTCAGAAAGTCGGTCATGAAGCCGATCAGGCCGCGCGAGGGCATCACGTAGTTGATGCGCGTCTGGTTTTCCTTGGTGTCCATCGACTGGACCAAACCGCCGCGGGCGCCGACGAGTTCCATCGCCGCGCCGACGCTGTCGGTCGGGCAGTCGATCTGAACGGTCTCGAACGGTTCGCACTGGACGCCGTCGATCGTGCGGAGGATGACCTTCGCCTGCGAGACCTGGAATTCGAAGCCTTCGCGGCGCATGTTCTCGATCAGGATGCCGAGATGCAGTTCGCCGCGTCCGGAAACGATCCACTGTTCCCCGGCGCCGAGCCGCTCGAAGCGGAGCGCGAGGTCCTTCTGGGTTTCGCGGTAGAGCCGCTCGTCGATCTTCGTCGAGGTGACGAACTTGCCTTCCTGTCCGGAGAACGGGCTGGTGTTCGTGCCGAACGTCATCTGGACCGTCGGTTCGCCGATCCGGATCAGCGGCAGCGGATCCTCGAGACCGATGTTGCAGACGGTCTCGCCGACGTAGATGTCCGGCAGTCCGGAAATGGCGACGATGTCGCCGGCGTACGCCTCGTCGATCTCCATGCGTTCGAGGCCGAGGAAGCCGTAGAGCTTCTGGATCCGGAATTCCTTGATCGAGCCGTCGAGGCGGACGCACGAGACCATCTGGTTGGTCTTCATCGTGCCCTGGATGATCTTGCCGATGCCCATCCGGCCGACATAGTCGTTGTAGTCGAGCAGGGACGGCTGGAAGCGGAGCGGACCCGCGGCGTTCATCGCGGGGGCGGGAACGTACTTGATGATCGTATCGAGCAGCGGACGGAGATCGTCCTCCGGTTTCAGGACGGGCTGGAAACTCGACTGGCCGTTGATGCCGGAGGCGTAGATGACCGGGAATTCGAGCTGGTCGTCGTCGGCGCCGAGCTCGATGAAGAGCTCGAGCACTTCGTCGACCGATTCGATCGGACGGGAGGCATAGCGGTCGACCTTGTTGATGACGACGACCGGCTTGACCTTCGCCTCAAGCGCCTTTTTCAAGACGAACCGCGTCTGCGGCATCGTGCCTTCGTAGGCGTCGACGACGAGGACGACGCCGTCGACCATGTTCATGATGCGTTCGACCTCGCCGCCGAAGTCGGCGTGGCCGGGGGTGTCGAGGATGTTGATGCGGTATCCGGCATAGTCGATCGCGGTGTTCTTCGCGAGGATCGTGATGCCGCGCTCGCGTTCGATCGGATTTGAGTCCATCGCGCATTCGTCCATGTGCTGGTTTTCGCGAAGGGCGTGGGATTGTTTCAAGAGCCCGTCGACGAGGGTGGTTTTGCCGTGGTCGACGTGGGCGATGATCGCTACGTTTCTGATATTCATGAAGGGGTCCTTTCAGGATGCCCGGTCACTCAAATCAGCCGGGCGAAGTCGATGGGCAGGGGGGCGACGACACGGATCTTCTCCCCCGTGAGCGGGTGCGGGAAGACGATCGTTTCGGCGTGGAGCGCGGTGCGTGCGATCAAATCGGTCGGTCCTTCATAGAGGGCGTCGCCGAGCAGCGGATGGCCGAGATGGCTCATGTGCACGCGGATCTGATGGGTTTTACCGGTGGAGAGGGTCAGGGAGACGAGCGCGTACCCGTCGAAATGGCGCAGGACCCGGAAGCGCGTGACGGCGCGTTCGCCGTCGGGATTGACGCGGTAGCGTCCGGCGACGTGGCGGTCGCGGCCGAGCGGCAGGTCGATGATGCCCTGTTGTTGATGGAAACGGCCCGAAACGAGCGCGAGATAGGTGCGCGTGACAAGTTCGTGGTCCCACTGCGAGGCGAGTTTCGCGTGCGCCAGGAAATGCTTCGCGACGAGCAGGCAGCCCGTCGTGTCGCGGTCGAGGCGATGCAGGTATCCGACCTTGCGGTCGAGCCCTTCGCGCTCGAAGTAGCCGGCGATCAGGTTGACGAACGCGCCGGTCTTGGTCTTGTCGTCGGGATGGACGATGAGGCCGGCGGGCTTGGCGAAGACGGCGACGCTATCGTCTTCGTAGAGGACGTCGATCTCGCCATACTCGGGGACGAAGTCGAGGCCTTCGAACGGTTTCAGGTCGATCGTGATGACATCGCCCTTGAGGAGCGGCTGGAACGGTTCGGCGGGCTTGCCGTTGACCGAAAACGCATGCAGGTGGAACAGCTTCGTCACCTTCGCCTGGGCGACGCAGAAATCGGCGAGGAAGGTGGTCGGGGTCATGCCGGCGAAGCGTTCGTTGACGCGGATGCTCAGATGATCCATGCGGACCCCCTCCTTCTCCATCGATTGGTTCGTGGTCAATAGGTTTTCTTGGAAGCGATGACGCCCCGGACGCCGCCGCGCGGGTGCGGCTCGTCGCCCCGGTAGCGCGGGATGACGTGGACGTGCAGATGCATGACCGTCTGTCCGGCCGCCTCGCCGCAGTTGATGCCGATGTTGTAGCCGTCCGGACGATAGGAGCGGTCCAGCAGTTCCTTGACCTTCACGATCGCCTCGGAAATCGCGCGCCGTTCGGTTTCGGTCGCCTCGAAATAGGTCGCCGCATGCCGTTTCGGAATGATCAGCGTGTGCCCTTTCGAGACCGGGAAGGCGTCGCCGATCGCGAAGACGAGGTCATCCTCGTAGACGTAGGGACGCTTGCCCTGCAAGTCGCAGAAAACGCACATGTCACTTCTTCTTGGCGATCATCACGACGCCGAACGCGACGAGCGCGATCGGCAGCAGATAGTTGGAAAGATCGAGGTTCCAAGCCTGAAGCAGGAAGATCCCGCCGATCACGACGAGCAGGGTGTTGCCTACCTGGACGCCGTTTTTGGCGATGCCGTAGACGCCGGGCACGATCAGAAACAAGGTCCACCAGCCGTTGAAGAACAGCGTGAAATCGATCCAGCCGAGGCGGTCTGCCAAAAGCAGGAGGCCGACGACGATCAGGATCACCGCGGTGATGAGTCGACTTTGGTCACGTTTCATGAGAATCACTCCTTTGGTCCATTGTACCGTACGGGACGGTCTGTGTCAACGCACGATGCGTGCGCGAGAAATGCCTAGATTATCATAGTCCTAATACGTTGAAAAGTCAATCAAACGCAAGATGAAAACGCCTCGCATGCGAAAATAACGGCTTCGCCGCTTCGCCGGATCGCACGATGCCGGAGGCGATGCGCAAGATCGGATTTCTTGGTTGTCCGCCGTTACGCCGGTTCCCGAGGGATGATGTCGATGTCGGCGCGGTCGGCAGGCGCCTTCCCCCGCGGCAGCGGAGTCCATCCTCGATCGGATGTCCTTGCATTACGATGAAAAAGGCCCCGTTTCCGGAGCCGCATGGATCATGTGAGTTTCTCCCAGGAGATCCGCCCGCCGGTCGACTTGACGGTGACGTTGGCGACGTTTTGGAAGTTCACGACCTTGAACGACACTTCCTTGAAGGCCTCCGGCAAACGTGCGTCGCAGACCATGAAGCCGTCCTTGTTCCTTAGTCCGCAGAAACCCGCGGTGGTCGCGACGTACGCCGCGCCGGCGGCGGTCGGATAGGTGCCGCCGACGAAGAGGTTGTCGATGAACTGGCGGCCTTCGAAGGTCAGGCTCGCATACGCGCTCTTCTGCAGATAATGGGCGGCCGACTCGGCCTTGCCGAGGGCGGCGGAGATGATCGCATGGAACGCGCCGGACAGCGGCGTGCCGCGTTCGGTGCGCGGTTCGTAATATTGCAGGTTGGCGTTCTTGACCATCCGCGAATAATCGCTCTCAAAGAGCGCGAGCAGCATCATGACGTCGGCCTGACGGATGATCTTGGTCGGGGTGGCGACGCCTTTCGGTCCGCCGAGGTACTCGTTCGGGGTGGCGAGTTTCTTCTTCACGTCCTTGATCGAGGCGTCCTGGAGGGCGTGGTAGCCGGGGAACTGCTCGATCAGGAAATCGGCTCCGATCTTGAACGACGGCATGACCTGGATCGCCGCCTTGATCGCATCGACGGCTTCGGCGTAATTGTTGGCCTCGAACAGTTTTTTCACGTATTGGGGATTTTCCTGCTTCATCGCCTTGAGCGTCTCGAGCGCGGACTCCATCGTGAAGACGGCGAGGCGGATCGTGAGCGCGTTGTCGTCGATCTTCTGATGGTACTCGTCGGGACCCGTCACGCCCTTGGCGGACAGCCGGCGGCGCTCCGGTTCGGCGGCGAAGCGGGTGGCGTAGAAGTGGGCGCATTCGAGCAACACCGACAACCCGCCGGCGGCCATGATCTCATAATCGCGGACGCGGGCGAAATAACTCATGAGGGCGTAGGCGACGACGCCCGAGGTGTAGATCGACGTGTTCGCGACGGTCTCGCGTTCGGCGGCGCCCATGCCCTCGTTCTCGGTCACGGCCGCCTCCGATCCGTCGGAGAGGCTCTTCATCGCAAAGAAAGCACCCTTGCAGCCGACGGACGCGGCCTTCGCGCGGGCTCCGGGCAAGGTGTGGACCCGGTAGAGCAAGAGGTTACGGGCCGCTTCGCGGTCGGTGTTCAAATAGAACGGGAGCAGGCAGAGTTCGGTGTCCCAAGACACCGCGCCCTGCATCCCCTGGCATCCGAGGCCGCGCATCGGCACGGACTGGAACGGCGTCGACGGACGGTTCGCGAGCATCTGCCAGACGGCGTTGCGCATCGCGAACTGCAGTTTCGGATGGTCCGGGAAGAGCATATCGGAAAGATTCCACCGCTTCCGCCACAGCTTCGCGCTTTCCTTCAGGAGGTCGTCGAACGATACCGCGCGGGCGGCGGCGATCGCCCGGATCGTCGCCGGCGTCGGGTCGGCGGCGGCGGATGCGACGGATGCGTATTTGACCAGCGTGTAGGTCCGGTTCGCCACGGCGCGGAACCGGTAACGGCGCAGCGGCATCGCTTCGACCATCACCGCGTCGTATTCGCAGTTTTCCGACAGCGTCGCGGTCTCGCTCACGGCGATTTGGCCGCGCCCGTCGAGGATCGGCGCCATCGCCGTCTGGATATCGTCCTCGAAGGTGAATCGGGGATAGTCGAGATGGGGTCCGCGGCCGTCGGCGACCTTGGTGTCGATCCCGGTGAAGAGTTCGACGTCGACCGCCTTGGAAATCGTGAACCGGTAACGCAGGACGAAGAGCGAGGGGTCCTGCGCCGGCAGGAACCGCTCGGCGCTGACCGTCACGTCGGCCCCGTCGGCCAAAAACTGGGTCTCCCGGAAATGCCGGCCGTTTTCCATGTCGAGCGTCTGGAGATGCTTCTCCGGCGGGACGCGGCGGGGATGGAGGACCTGTCCGCCGATCTTGAGATAGGTGTAGAGCGGGTTGAAGAAGGCGATCGGTTCTTCGAAACCGTCCTTGCGGCGGCCGTAGACGCCGCCCATCGTGAGCTGGACGAGATCGTCGGCGCGGTATTCCTCGAGCGTTCCGCGGTATCCGATGAGCCCGTTCGCGACACAGAACAGGTTGCCGTTCTTGATGATGTCGTCAGGTTGGAAACCTGCCGCTTCGATGACATACATCCTGATCCGCTCCTTTCGCGGTGGTGACTTAGAATCGATCAATCGTTCTTGAGGCGTTTCCAGAATTCTTCGGCGGGCGCCGGTTTCCCGAAGAGGTAGCCTTGCAGGTTGTCGACGTTCACGCCCTTGAGCAGCGCCTGCTGGGTTTCGTTCTCGATCCCTTCGCAACAGATCTTCGTTCCCTTCAT
>CAIMSF010000024.1 GCA_903844055.1 uncultured bacterium | reverse complement strand
GTGAAGGTGATCCCTTCCTCGGAGAACGTGATGCCGTCGACGTCGACCGTCGTCGTGATCGTCCCGTCCTCGCGATCGAGCTCGATCGTCGCGGTGACGACCGTCCCGGCGAAGGTGGCGCGGTCGATGCCGATTGACGTCGCCAGTTCATTAGCGAGTTCATATCCCAGTCCCTCGTCGTCGCCCAGATCGGCCGACTGCGAATAGGACCCGTCCTCGTTCCTGACGACGTCGTCGAAATCCACGACGCCCGTCGACGCCATCTCGTCTTCGCATCCGCACAGGAGGGAGAGGTCCGCTTCGGTGAGTTCGAATTCGGCGAGACGGTTGCCTTCGACCAGCTTGTAGGCGTTTCTCTCTTCTTCCGCTCCGTCGATGATGTAGCGCGTCGACATGCCGTCGACACTGATCGTCGCATCGACGTAGAAGTCGGCGAGGTCGACCTCGTTGTCGACGGTGACCGTCACGCTGTTCGTCGTCCGGACGCCGGACTGCATGTAGGAAACGTCGGCCTTGGTTCTCATATGCAGGGCATACGCTTGCGAATCGCCGTACGCCGCCGAGAACGAGGCGACGTCGGCGGTGAAGCGGATGCGGTCGATGAAGCCGCGGAGCTGGCAGCCGGACAACGTTCCGGCGAGCAGGATGACGAACAGCGCGAGCAGTTTCTTTCTCATATGCAGCCTCCAGGCAACGTTCCAATGAACATAAACGTTTACGCATCCATTATAGCACTCACGCATGATTAAGCAAACAAAAAAAATAAAAGGATGACGATCAGTTGTCGTCATCCAGTCTGAGTACGCTCATGAAGGCTTCTTGCGGGATTTCGACCGAACCGACGGCCTTCATCCGTTTCTTGCCTTCCTTCTGCTTGTTCAAGAGTTTCATTTTCCGTGAGATGTCGCCGCCGTAGCACTTGGCGAGGACGTCCTTGCGCAGCGCCTTGATGTTCGTGCGGGCGATCACCTTCGAGCCGAGGGCGGCCTGGACGGGGATCTCGAACAGCTGGCGCGGGATCAGTTCCTTCAGCTTCGAACACATCTTCGAGCCGCGGTCGTAGGCGAAGTCGGTGTGGACGATGATCGCGAGCGCATCGACCGGCTCGCCGTTGAGCAGGATGTCCATCTTCGTGAGGTTGGACTTCTTGTATCCGTGCAGTTCGTAGTCGAGCGAGGCATAGCCCTTCGTATAGGACTTCAGCTTGTCGAAGAAATCGAAGATGATCTCGGCGAGCGGCATCTCGTAGAGCAGTTCGACGCGCGAGGTCGAGATGTACTGCATGTCCTTGAAGGTGCCGCGCTTGAACTGGCACAGCTCCATGATGTTCCCGACGTATTCGGCGGGCGTGATGATCGTCGCCTTGACGATCGGCTCCTCGATGTGGTCGACCTTCGAGGCGTCCGGAAGCATCGCCGGGTTGTCGATCTCGATCACCTTCTGGTCGGTGAGGATGACGCGGTAGCCGACCGACGGGGCGGTCGCGATGATGTTCATGTCGAACTCGCGTTCCATCCGCTCCTGGAAGATCTCCATGTGGAGCAGGCCGAGGAAGCCGATGCGGAAGCCGAAGCCGAGCGCCTGCGAGGTT
>CAIMSF010000023.1 GCA_903844055.1 uncultured bacterium | reverse complement strand
TTCTGGATTTTCATGGTGTCATATCCCCTTCTAGCGCTTCTCTTTGCCGCGGCCGATGAGCTGGCCCTTCGAGACGGCGTTCACGTCGTCGATGGTGAGCTGGAAACTGATCGGGCGCTTCTCGTAGGCGGCGCGCTCCGCGATCTTGCCGCGGTGGAACTGCTTGATCTCCTCGCTCATGCCGAGGTTGCCGAACTCGAGGATGCGGATGCAGCCGTCGTTGTCGCGGGCGGGCAGGATCTTGCCGGCGTTGAACTTCGACGGCGCGAACGGCACGTCGAGAAGACCCTGCTCGAAAGCACGGACGATCCCGACGGCGAGGTCGCCTTCGCCGACGACGAGGATCGACGTCATCAGGCAGTCGACCTCGCGCTCGATCTGCGCCATCTCGCGGTTCAGCGCGGAGCAGTCCGGGAACGCCTGGTCCTTCAGAAGCGTACAGACGAACTTCGAGGCCTTGACGCCGAGGCCGTTGGCTTCGGCGGTCGGGATCCCGATCGACTCGTGCGGCGACTTGGTGATCATCTTCGTGGCCTTCGAAAGGGCCGCGACGGTCGAACTCATCGCGATCAGGCCGGTCGCCTCCGCCTCGTCGGCGGGGAAGCCGCCCATCCACTGATGGAAGACGGTCGTGACGACCACGTCGCGGTAGCCGTATTTGTGGAGATAGGATTCGGTCTGCTTCAAGAGCGTGCGGATCGCGGCGACGTCCTGGATCACGTTGCCGCCCATGCCGTAGCCGACGGTGACGTTCTTGACGCCCTGCTCGGCCGCCAGAAGCGCCTCGCAGATCGCCACCGTGTTGGAGATCGACGGCGGCACGAGCGTGCCGGTCAGGGGGCCGAACGGCTCGCGGTTGATCGAGATCCCGTGGTCCTCGTAGTAGCCCACGAGGCGGTCGACGTACTGCCAGTTGCGGATCGTCGTTTCGAGCGACACCGATTTGGCGTAGGGGATGTTGTAGGAGATCCCGCCGCCTTCGTTGGAGGTCCAGCCGGCGGCGTGGATGATCTCGGCGAGCAGGCGCGCGTCGGGCGTGCCGTGGCGCGCCTGGACGGGAACGTCGAGGGCTTCGAGGACGGCGCGGCAGCCGGCCACGCCGTGGTTCACGGCGGGAAAGCCGTTCAGCATCGCGCGGCGCTGCTCGGCGCTCTCCTTGATCCCGTTCTCGGCTTCGACGTAGCGGTTCTGGCGGGTATAGGAGTCGATCGTCGTCGGTACGAAATCGGCTCCGGAAGCCTGGAGGTGGCGGAGCAGCTTGATGTGCTCCTCGAGCACCGGAACGCCAGCGCGCGGCTGGACCAGGGTCCGGCCGTCCGCCTTCGCGGCGGCGAGCTTCTTGGCGAAGTTCTTGCTTTCCGGGACGGTGCGCAGATAAGCCACGGCGCGGTCGAGGTCGAGGTCCGGATCGGATCCCGTCCTCCAGCCGGCGAGGACCTGTTGGCGTTCCGCGAGGAAATCCTCGAGGGACAGTTTGCGGTTTCTGAGGGGTGTCGTCATAATGGGGTTCCCTTCTAGTGCACGGGCACGATGTGCTTCTTCATGATGCGCAGGGCGCCGAGCGGATCGATCCTGGCGTAAAGCCCCATCGAAGCCATCAGGTAGTCCTTGTCGAGATAATAGGTCGGTTTCGCCGGACGGAGTTCGGCGGACCGGTGGAAGACGTTCGAGGTCTTCGCGAGGATCGCGGCGGCGAAGCGCGAGCGGATGATCGGGCCGCCGGTGCCGATCACGGTCGCAACGTCGGTCAAGTCCTTGCCGGTCTGGTTCTGGACGATCCCGAGCGGCGTGTAGACTTCCTCCATGCGGCCGGCGTGCCGGCTCATCGCCTTGTAGGCGCACATCTCCGCAAGCAGTTTGTCGACGTATTCGTCATGCTCGGTTTGCGGCAGGAAGGAGACGTCGGCGAACCGCCGGTCGGTCTCCGCCTTGAGGTCGACGCCGGTGTCGAGGGCGATCATCTCGAGTTCTTCCTCGGTGAGCGCCTTGACGATCCCGGGAGCGCTCCAGCGGAGGCCGAGGTCGCCTTCGACGGTGCGCTTCGCGTAGGGTTCCTCGAGGCCGCGGAGGATCACGTCGGAGCGTTTCGTCGAATGGCAGACGGAATACATGTCGGTGGTCGCGCCGCCGATGTCGACGACGCAAAGCTCGCCGAGACCGGGTTCGTTCAGGTATCCCTTCGCAAGCAGTTCGCTGGCGACGAGGACCGCTTCGGGGGTCGGCAGGACGACTTCGTCGATCTCTTCCTCGATCTTCTTGATGCCCTTGGCGACGATGATCCGCTTCAGGAAGATGTCGCGGATCGCGTCGCGGGCGCTCTTGACGTTGAGCTGGTTGATCTTCGGCATGACGTTCTCGGCGATGTGGCCGTCGAGACGGTATTTCGCGAACAGTTCGCGGACTTGGTCCTGCGCGGACTTGTTGCCGGCGTAGACGATCGGGACGGAGATGCCGGCCTCGCCGAGCAGGGTCAGGTTGAACAGGGCGCATTCGGTGTTGCCCCCGTCGGCGCCGCCGGCGAGCAGGACGATGTCGATCTTCTTGTCGACGATCGCCTGGATTTCGGCCTTCGTGCAATGGTGCGCATAGACGAGGTCGACCTTGGCCCCGGCTCCGAGGCAGACGCGCTTGGCGGCTTCGACGGTGAGTTCCTCGACGAGCCCGATCGCGCACATCTTGAGTCCGCCGGCGGCCGACGAGCAGGCGACGATGCGTTCGAAGACGGTCGGTGCGCCGATGTTGCGTTCGAGATCGGCGAGGGCGGCCTTGTACCCGGTGCGGATGTCGGTCGTCACGGTCGTCGGGGCGATCGCTGTCGCGAGGATTTCCTCGCGGTCGCGGTCGACGGCGACGAGTTTCGTGAACGTCGATCCGAAATCGATCATCAGGTAGTTCTTCATCTTACTCACCGAGGTCTTTGCGGATGTCGGAAAGGGCCTCGTCGATCGGCGTGCCCGGCGGGTAGACGCGGTTGAAGCCCATCTTCACGAAGCGTTCGCGGACTTCCTGGAAGTCCTGCTTGCCGACGACGATGTTGCCGCCGACATAAAGCAAAACGTCGCCGATCCCGGACTCGATGCACTTCGCGCGCATGCCCCGGCAGTCGATCTCGCCATGGCCGTACAGGGAGGAAACGAGGATGAGGGGAGCGTTCGTTTCGATGGCGGCGTGGATGAAATCTTCCTGCGTGGAGAGGACTCCGATGTTGACGACGTTGTATCCGGCGTTGGTGAGGGTATATTCGATGATCTTGTTGCCGACGGCGTGGACGTCCGCGCCGATGACCCCGATGACGATTGATTTCATGAGTGACCCCTTTAGTTTGTAAGCGTTTGTAAGCCCGAAGGTTATTATATCATAATAATAGATCGTATTCAATCTCGGCGTGATGCCGGAAGCGAAAAAGCGACACCGAAAAGACGACGATTTCGGATCAATCACGATGCGTTGTTCCGTGCGAGACCGAGCCCTTCCAGGTTGCGGCGAAGGCGTATCGAATCACGATTGAAGGTGAAACCGCGATCGTTCTGAAATGAAACGCGCATCATGGATGTTCTGTCCGATTTTGATCGAAGAGCCCTTCGCCTTCGTGATTTTCCCCATGATACCTATCCAAAAGCGCGCTCCCGAACACGGAGGCGCGCAATTTTTTAGTTCTTTTGGATTTCCGATGCGATCTTCTCGGCTTCGCTGCGCATCAAGAGATATCCTTCGATTCGCTCCCGGTACGCCTGTTTTTCGGTTTCGTCGGACAGTCCGCCGAGATTGATCCCGACGTTCATCGCCGCCCCGGCGAGCCCGGCCGACAACATCATCGCCGCGCTCCCGAGGTCGGAGAGGCAGGACTTGTTGGCGATGGGGAGAATCGATGCGAGTTTCGCGATCCCCGAGGCCGCCAGTTCGGCGGTCTTCATCGGGACCGCGATCGCGCCGCGCAAGGCGACCTCGATCGCCTGATTGCGAGCCGCAATCTCTCTTTCCGTGATTTTCGGCAGACGGTAGGCCGCCATCACGTCGTCGAAACTCCTCGCGTCCTCGTCGACGAGCGAAGCGAGTTTTCCGCGCAGCGGTTCGAACGACGCGACCGCGCCGATGAAGCGCGACCGGTCGGCGTCCGGGAGGGCGAGGAACTTCTTCTTCCCGACGGTCAGCTTCCCGACCATGCAGACGAGCGCGGCGCCCATCGACGCGGCGAGCGCGGAGGCCGATCCGCCG
>CAIMSF010000022.1 GCA_903844055.1 uncultured bacterium | reverse complement strand
CTCTTCAAGGGGCTTTCCGACGGCGTCGTCGTGCATCCCGGACACGAGTACCGCACGACGATCGGCGAGGAACGGAAGACCAACCACCAGGTCCAGGCGATCCTGAAACGGACATGACATGTGCGAATGCGGTTGAATCGGGCGGTTTTACGTCGGATGCTATCGCATTCGCACATTTTTTGTTATAATAGAACAATCAAACAACAAACTCGGAAGGAGGCGCTTGACGATGTTGGACATGTTGAACTGGCTCTTGAGAAACGCGATCCTGCTCTTCGCGCTCGTATTCATCTACGGAATCATGGATTTGCGCGTGGCCGTCAAAAAGCGTCTGGTCCGCGACATCCTCACCGGGTTGTTGATCGGCGGCTCGGCCGTGCTCGTCATGATGAACCCGTGGGAACTGTCGACCGGGTTGATCTTCGATGCGCGCAGCGTCCTGTTGTCGATCGCCGCGGCCTTCTTCGGACTCGTGCCGTCCTTGATCGCCGGAGCGCTGGCGATCGTCTACCGCGCCTTCCTCGGCGGACCCGGCGTCTACGCCGGCATCCTCACGGTGATCTTCTCCGTCAGTCTCGGATTGCTCTGGCAGAAGTACCGCGGGAAGCGCCAGGACATCCGCTACTTCCCCGAATTCGTGCTGTTCGGGATCGTCACCCACCTGTTCGTCGTCGCCGCCCAGCTGACGATCCCGTGGCCGACCGCCTTCACCGTCATTCAGGCGATCGCGCTTCCGTTTCTCGCCTTTTATCCGATCGTTTCGGGCATCCTCGCCCTCGCCATCCACAATCAGAAGCAACGTTTGGAACAAGCCGACACCATCCGCCAGGACCGCATCCTGCTGCGCGCCGTGATCGAGTCGCCGAAAGGCATGACCGCGATGGCCGTCGATACCAACTGCCGCTATCTCGTCTTCAACAACGAATACCGCGACCAGGTCGCGCTCGACATCGGACGCGCCCCCAAGATCGGCGACAGCTGGCTCGACACGTTCCGCGACCATCCCGATTTCGACGTCTTCAAACCCGACCTGGAGCGCGCGCTCGAAGGCGCGCAGTTCTCCGTCGAACGCTCCCTGCATGGGGGAGCGCTCTGGATCGAGGCGCTCTGGAGCCCGATCAAGGATGACCGCGGGAACGTGATCGGCGCGACCCAGTTCTGCCAGAACATCAGCGAGCGCATCAAGAAAGACGAAGAAATCATCCGCATCGCTCGGCACGATTCGCTCACCGGACTGCGCAACCGGCGAGCCTACTCCGAGGAACTCGCGCGTCCGGCGGTCGATTACAGCTATCCGGTCTCCGTCGTGATGGCCGACATCAACGGCCTCAAGATCACCAACGACGCCTTCGGCCACGCCGCCGGCGACCAGCTCCTCCTGAAGATCGCGGAGATGTTCAAGACGCATTTCCGTCCCGAGGACCGCATCTACCGGATCGGCGGCGACGAGTTCGTCATCTTCATGCAGAACACGACGCGCGCCCAGGCGGAGGACGTCGTCGACACCCTCAAGGCCGAGATGGAACAGACGATCCTGTTCGGACTGACCGTTTCGGTCTCCTTCGGGATCGATACGAACCACGACGGCACCGACCTGTTGAATTCGGTCAAGCTCGCGGAAATCGAGATGTACGACCACAAGCTCTTCGAAATCTCCAGTAACCGCGGCGAAGCGATCAAGACGATCCTCTCCACGCTCAAGATCAAGAACCCGCGGGAAGACACCCACTCGCGCCGCGTCGCCGAGTACTGCCAGTTGATCGGCGAGGCGATGCACATGCGGAAGGAACAGGTCTCCGTCCTCAAGATGATCGGCAACCTCCACGACATCGGGAAGATCGCCGTCGAGGAAGCCGTCCTGAACAAGAAGGGACCGCTCACCTTCGACGAATGGGCGATCGTCCGCCGACATCCCGAAATCGGGTACCGCATCCTCTCCTCCTCGACCGAATACGCCGACATCGCCGAAGACATCCTCGCCCACCACGAACGCTGGGACGGCAAGGGATATCCGAAGGGGTTGAAGGGCGAACAGATCCCGCTCCGCGCCCGCATCATCGCCGTCGCGGACACCTTCGAGGCGATGACCGCCGACCGGCCCTACCGCAAGGCGGTGACCGCCGAAGCGGCGCTCGCCGAGATCAGACGGTGTTCCGGGACGCAGTTCGATCCGGAGATCGCCTCCGCATTCGCTTCGGAATACGAACGTCGTCATTTGAAGAACGAACAGGGCAAGGAACTGGTGCCGACGGAAAACGAATAGACAAAACGACGCCTCGGGAGAAAGACCCTGAGGCGTCATTTTTCGATCTGTTTCGGCAGCGACGATGTCTACTCTTTCGTCGTTTTCCGATAAGCGCGGCGTTGTTCCTGAATCACGAATACGGGATCCGCACCGGCTTGCGGAAACGAGGTCTTGCCACTCACGACATTCTCAATCAAGGTCTTGGCGTCGCATGCCGATAGATATTGAGAAAGCCCCTCGTTGATCAGTGAGTTGATGCTGACGCGCTCCAGATCAGCCCGGCGGATGATGCTTTGATGCAGCGACTTCGTGAGCCTGAGCGTGATCCTGCCGCTGAGCGCGGCGATGTCGGTGATGTCGCGCGGAGCGGGGATCGGTCGACCAATCTCCCGCAGATAGTCGAAGTAGAAGCGCTTGTTGTCCTCGGCTTCCTTCAGGGCTTCGTCGTAGGATGCCCCGCCGCCGGTCACACCCGGCAAATCCGGGTATTCAATCACCCATTCGAATCCGGCTTTTGTTTCAATCTGATAACCTCTGATCGCAAAATCGGTTTGTTTCATCGATTTGACCCCTCCTTCCATTCGATGACGGCTTTGACGCATTCCCGGATGTAGCACGCTTTCACGTTCTTCCCCGCAACCACCGCGACACAGACGATGGTGCCGGTCGCGTGTCCGAAGATGATGTGGCTTGAACCCGAATCGCGTTTTCGTTCGATGAACCCGTACGATTCGAGAAAACATCGGACATCGCGGATATCAAGATCAGTACGACAGGGTCTTTCGAAGAATTTGGCTCGTAGTTTCTCCAGTGTGCTCATCTCGTAATGCCACCGCCCGTAGTGTCAAATATAGTATAAATCAAGATTTTTTGATTGTAAACCCCATCCGATAAAAAACCCCATCATATCCGTCGACATGATGGGAATTCTTTTTGGTTGACTCGCGGTTGGGTTCGGTAACGACTTTCAGTAGGCGTTGACCAGGAACAGCACCGCGGTGATGACGATGATGTAGACGACGCAGATGACCGTGTAGATCTTGAGGTAGGTTTTTCCCTGGTTCGGGAAGTCCTTCAGGACGAACTTGAGGGTGATCAGGGAGGCGAGCGAGCCGAGCACGGTCCCCATCGAGCCGACGTTCACGCCTTGTAACAAGGGACGCCAAAACTGCGCGTCGGTGAAGGTCGAAAGCAGGATCGAGGCGGGGACGTTTGAAATGAACTGGCTCGTGATCAGACCGGTGAAATAGACCGAAGCGTCGGTGTTGAGCAGGGTCGCGACGAAGTCCTTCACCTGGGTGAGCTGGGACATGTTCCCGGTGAAGATGAAGAACGAGAAGAAGGTCAGAAGCAGCGTATAGTCGACCTTCTTGAAGAGATGGCTCGCAAACGGCAGGATCAGCACGAGGGTGACGATCAAAGCGATGTACTCGCGTCCTTCATACACGCGCAGCACGCACAGGAGGGCGTTCGTGAAGACGACGCCGTAGAGGGCGAGCCGCTTCCAGGCGACCTTCGGGGAGACCGTGATCGGATGGCACGGGGTGTTCGGGATGAGCAGGAGCGTCGTCGCGACGAGGAGGATGAAGCCGGTGATCGTGATCGGCGCCATCGACTGGATGAAGGTCGCGAAGGGGATATTGTAGAACGAATAGAGATAGATGTTCTGCGGGTCGCCCATCGGCGTGAGGGCACTGCCCATGTTCGCGGCGATCGTCTGCAGGATCACGATCAACAGCGCGTGCTTCTGTTGTCCCGTCTGCTTCGTCACGAACAGCGTGAAGGGGACGAGCGTGAGCAGGACGGCGTCGTTGGTCACCCACATCCCGAAGACGAAGGTGGCGATGACGATGACGAGGGCGATCCACTTGATCGAGTAGAACTTCGAGACGAGGTTGATCGCGACGAAGCTGAAGAAGTTCGCTTCATAGAGTCCGGCGACCGCCGTCATCAGGGAGAACATGATGACGAGGACGCGGTAGTTCTGGGCGACGTAGCCGAGATAACCGGGATTCGGCGGAATGAAGAAACAGGAAACGACCGCCAGCGTGAAGGCGATCAAAAAGACTTTGTCTTTCCAGAAGAAACGCAGGATCTTTTTCATCAAGTTCTTGTTTTCCATAGACACCCCGGATGAGCCAACTATCATTATACACTCCGCCCGGAAAAATGCAAGATGCCGACCCGCTCGACCTTGGGGAAGAGCGGGTTTTGTCGCTATCCCGAACCCGTTTCCCGCTTCACCGAAATTTCACAATTCCCTTAGCACTCAACTCTTGACATTGCTAATGCGCGCGTGTATAATGATGTTAGCAATCCGGTAAACGGAGTGCCAAAGGGGCGAAAACGTGCTCAACGAACGTCAGGAAATGGTACTGAAACTCATCGTCGAAGAGTACGTGAAGTCCGCCGAACCGGTCGGTTCGCGGACCCTCTCGAAACAGATGGACGTCTCTCCCGCCACGATCCGCAACGAGATGTCCGACCTCGAGGACCTCGGTTTCCTCGAGAAGACCCACACGTCCTCCGGACGCGTTCCGTCGGAAAAGGGATACCGCTACTACATCGAGACGATCCTCGCGAAGGTCGAGAACGACACGAACGATTTCACCAAGTTCGACAAGCTGTTCGAAAACCGCGAGATCGAACGCGAGGACGTCATCAAGGAAGCGATCAACCTGTTGTCGCAGGCGACCAACTGCACCGCGATCGCGCTCGGTCCGAACGCCTACAACTCGCGCGTCAAGAAGGTCCAGCTGATCCCCCTCAAGGACACGCTCGCGCTCATCCTCGTGATCACCAACATGGGCTACGTCGAATCCAAGCAGATCACCGTGAGCGAGGACATGGAGATGAGCGAGCTCGTCAAGGTCATCGACCTGTTGAACGAACTGCTCGCCGACACGCCGATCTCGCAGGTCTCCGAGAAACTCCACTACGAGATCGAACGCCAGAAGGTCAAGGAACTGCTCAAGTACCGCGAAACGATCGTCGATTCCTTCATCGAGGCCTTCTCGAAGTTCGCCCAGACGAAATACTACCTCACCGGATCCTCGAACATGCTCTACCAGCCGGAATTCAACGACATCACGAAGCTGCGCGAGTTTTTGAATACGATCGAGAACAACGAGATCTTCAAGATCGTCGAAACGAACAGCGACGGCGTATCCGTCAAGATCGGCCATGAAAACACCGTCACCTCGATGCGCGACTGCACCGTCGTCTCCGCCAACTACGAGACCCACGACGGCGAGCACGGCACGATCTCGGTCGTCGGTCCGACGCGCATGGAATACCGCAAGGTCATCTCCCTCATCAAGTACCTCACGCGCCACCTCACCAAACTCTACGAAGACAAGTAAAGGAGCACCACGATGAAAGACAAGGACAAGGACAAGAAGCCGGACGTCGCGCCGGACGCAAAACCTGCGGACGCCGAGAAGAAGGAAGACAGGAAGGAAGAGAAAGCCAAGGCGGAACCGAAGATGGTCCCCGCCGAGGACCTCGAGGCGCTTGGAAACGAACTGCTCGAGCTGAAGGACAAGTATCTGCGGATGCTCGCGGAGACCGACAACTTCAAGAAACGCAACGCCGAGGAGCTGAAGCGCGAGAAGCAATACGCTTCGCAGCCCGTCGCCGACAAGCTGATCGACGCCATCGAGACGTTCGAACAGGCGCTCTCGGTGAAAACCGACGATCCGCAGTTCAAGAACTTCCTCTACGGCT
>CAIMSF010000021.1 GCA_903844055.1 uncultured bacterium | reverse complement strand
TCGGCTTCCGCGACAAGGAATTCTACGAACTGTCGAAGAAGGCCCTCCAGCAGAAGATGACGATGGTCGACCGCGACGAATGCCTCAAGCTGTTCGACCTGTACAACGCGCAGACGGTCAAGACCAACTACTGAAACGCCCCAGAACCGCGGACACCCCGGTCGTCGCCGACGGGGTGTCCCTTTCACGGGCACGCACGATATCCTTTCATTCAAACGACTTCTGCTCCGACCGAACCGAAAAGAGGGATTCCCATGAACGATAAAACCGAAGCCATCCTGCTCCATGAACGGCTCCGCGGCAAGATCGAGGTCGCGCCGCGGATCCTGATCCGCGACCGCAAGGACCTTTCGCTCGCCTATACCCCCGGGGTCGCGGACCCCTGCCTCGCGATCCAGCGGGATCCCGATCTGAGTTATGTCTATACCCGCCGCCACAACACCGTCGCCGTCATCACCGACGGCACCGCCGTCCTCGGCCTCGGCGACATCGGTCCCGAAGCCGGCATGCCGGTGATGGAGGGTAAAGCCCTCCTGTTCAAGACCTTCGGGGACGTCGACGCGATCCCGCTCTGCCTCAGGACGAAGGATCCGGACGAGATCGTGCGGACCGTCTCCCTCCTCGCCGGCAGCTTCGGCGGGATCAACCTCGAGGACATCGCCTCGCCGCGCTGCTTCGAGATCGAGACGCGGCTCAAGGCGATCTGCGACATCCCGGTCTTCCACGACGACCAGCACGGCACCGCCACGGTCGTCGGCGCCGCGCTTTCAAACGCCTTGAAAGTCGTCCATAAGGATCTCTCCACGGTCCGGGTCGTCATCAACGGCGCCGGCGCCGCCGGTCAGGCGATCGCCTGGTTCCTGCTCGACCTCGGCGTCACCGACATGATCGTCTGCGACCGGTTCGGGATCCTCGCGGAAACCGACCCCAGCCTGATCCCCTCGCATCTCGCCCTCGCCAGGAAGACCAACCGCCTCCTGACGCGCGGTTGGTTGCGCGACGCCATCGAGGGCGCCGACGTCTTCATCGGCGTCTCCGGACCCAACTGCGTCGACGCCGCGATGATCCGTTCGATGCGTCGGGACGCCGTCGTCTTCCCGCTCGCCAACCCGATTCCGGAGATTTCCCGCGAGGACGCCCTCGCCGCCGGCGCGGCCGTCGTCGGCACCGGCTCCTCGAAGTATCCCAACCAGATCAACAACCTGCTGTGTTTCCCCGGCATCTTCCGCGGCGCCCTCGACGTCCGCGCCAAAGACATCAACGTCGCGATGATGAAGGCGGCCTCGCGGGCGATCGCCGCCTGCGTCCCGGAAGCCGATCGGAACGCCGCCATGATCATCCCTTCGCCCTTCGACCCGGCGGTGCACAAGGACGTCGCCGCCGCGGTCCGCGCGGCCGCCGTCGCGTCGGGCGTCGCCCGGATCGGGTACGACCCGGACGGGCGGCGCTGAGCCGCGCTTCCCATCAAAAAGAATGCGACCGTTCCCGCTTGGGGAATCCGGTCGCATTTTGTTTGCGGTGCCTACTTGTTTCCCATCACCATCGCCATCACGGCCTTGGCGGTGTGGAGGCGGTTCTCGGCTTCCTGGTAGACGATCGAGTGCGGTCCGTCGATGACGGAGTCGACGACTTCGTTGCCGCGGTCGGCCGGCAGGGCGTGCATGTACTTGACGTCCGGCTTGCCGAGAGCGATCATCTCTTCGGTGCACTTCCAGCCGCGGTTGGCCTCGAGCAGGTCGTCGACGACCGCCTTCGACTGGTTATTGACCCAGGATCCCCAGTTCTTCGGGATCACGATGTCGGCGCCGGTGAAGGCCTCCTTCATGTCGTGGGTGATCCGGAAGGACCCGCCGTTCGCGGCGGCGTTCTTCTTCGCCTTCTCGATCGCCCAGTCGGGCAGTTCGTATCCTTTCGGATAGGCGAGCGTGACGTCCATCGCGTAGCGCGGGAAGAGCAGGATCTGCGAGAGCGGGACCGAGATCGGCTTCTTGTGGGTGGTGGCGTAGGCCCAGATGATCGAGACCTTGAGATGCTTCGTCTCGCCCTTGACTTCCTGGATCGTCATCAGGTCGGCGAGCGCCTGCATCGGGTGGAACAAGTCGTCCTGGAGGTTGATGATCGGGACGCTCGACCAGGCGGCCATTTCGCGCAGGTACTTGTTCCCGACTTCCCAGAAGCAGTTGCGGCAGGCGATGGCGTGGCCGTAGGAGGAGAGGATGATCGCGGTGT
The DNA here is from genome assembly GCA_903844055.1 of uncultured bacterium. Lineage (GTDB taxonomy): Bacteria > Bacillota_I > Bacilli_A > Izemoplasmatales > Hujiaoplasmataceae > UBA12489. The sequence continues at coordinate 1,042 of CAIMSF010000021.1, read as the reverse complement.
CCTTGGCGGACTCGCCGTGGGAGACCTGCATCATCGAGGTGTCGAGGAAGGTGGCGTGGCCGCCGAGCTGGGCGAGGCCGGCCTCCATCGAGTTGCGGGTGCGGGTGGATTGTTCGAAGAACATCAGAAAGGCGGTCTTGTCCTGCAGGTAGGGCGTCGGGACGTTGTGCAGGAAATCGTGCTTCATCTGGTACGAAACCTCCAGGAGCTTGTCGATCTCCGGCTTCGTCCATTCCTCGAGGGTGATGAAATGTCTTCCTTTGAACAGGGGTTGCATGGTTTCTTACTCCTCCTTGCGGCCGCTCGGGCCGTCCATATACGCTTGCGGAAGGGCCGCATAGAACGCGGCCGCCTTCACGAGTTCGTCCTTGTAGGTCTTTTCGTCGGGGGCGTGCGCCTCTTCCTCGCGTCCGGGTCCGAACCCGACGCAGGGGATCCGGTGGCGTCCCATGATCGTCACGGCGTTCGTCGAGAAGGTCCACTTGTCGACGACGGGCTTCGCTTGGAACAGGCTTTCGTAGGTCTTGACCGCCGCCTTCAGGACTCGATGGTCCTCGGGCAGCACCCAGGTCGGGAAGTAGCACTTCGTCGGATAGACGAGGCCGGTGTAGGAGGGCCGGTCGTAGTCGTACATCGTGACGACGGCGCCGGCCTTTTTCACCGACGGGAGGGCGCGGATCTCCTCGAGCGCGCTTTCGTAGGTCTCGCCATTGGTCAGACGGCGGTCGACGGAGACGGCGCAGGAGTCGGCGACGGCGCAGCGGGAGGGCGAGGTGAAGAAGATCTCCGAGACCGTGAGCGAACCCTTCCCGAGGAACGGATCGTTTTTCAAATGCTTGTGCAGTTCCTGCAGTTCGAGCAGGATCGGCGCCATCTTGAAGATCGCGTTGTCGCCGCGCTCGGGGGCGCTGCCGTGGCAGGAGATCCCCGCCACCGCGACCCGGATCTCCATCCGCCCGCGGTGGCCGCGGTAGATCCGGCACGCCGTCGGTTCGGTGATCACGACGAATTCCGGCTTGATGTGTTCCTGTTCGATCAGGTA
>CAIMSF010000020.1 GCA_903844055.1 uncultured bacterium | reverse complement strand
TGCGGGAAGTATTCGATCTCGATGCCCTTGAGGACTCTGATCTTGTCGCCGTTCTGGCGGACCGCTTCTTCGCACTCGACCAGGTAGGTCTCGAGTTCCTCGGGACGCATGCGGACGCTGCGGTCCTTCAGTTCCTCGAACGGCGCGTGGTCGGACATCCCGATCGAGGTGAAGCCGAGCTCGATCGCCCGCTTGACATAAGCCTCGACGTTTCCGACCGCGTGGCGGCAGAGATACATGTGGGTGTGGTAGTTGTTCTTCATCATTTGATCCTGAGATGGCATCCGATGCTTTCCTTCCGGGCGAGCGCCTGTTCGGTGATGAGTTTCGACGTCGTCGCCAGATTCAGGGTCTCATAGTAGTTTTTCGTCAGATTCGGATACTTCTTCAGGTTCTGGATGACCGTATCGACCATCTGCAGGGTCAGGATCAGTCCGTCGGTGTTGCGGACGATCCCGACGTGTTCGTCCATGTAGTCGCCAATCTTCTTGCGGATCGGCTTGTAGTTGTAACTGTAGGAAGGAACGGGGGCCGGGTACTTGAGTTCGACGAGGGAGGCCGCGGTGACCGTCGCGTTGACGTCGCTCGCGGCTTCGAGGCCGAATACCATGCATTCGAGCAGGGAGTTGGAGGCGAGCCGGTTCGCACCGTGGACGCCGGTCGAGGCGCATTCGCCGACGGCGTAGAGGTTTCCGACGTTGGTACGGCCGTGCAGGTCGGTTTTCACGCCGCCGCAGCTGAAGTGTTCGCACGGCGATACGGGGATCAAGTCGATGCCCATGACGATGCCGTGGCTTTTCAATGTCGAAAAGATGGTCGGGAAGCGTTTTTCGAGCATTTTCGGGTCCATGTGCGTGGTGTCGAGGTAGACGTGGTCGGTCCAGGTATCGTACATCTCGCGATAAATCGCCTGGCTGACGACGTCGCGCGGGGCGAGTTCCATCAATTCGGCGTTGTATTTCGGCATGAACCGCACTTTTTCGACGTTCAAGAGCTTGGCGCCCTCGCCGCGCACCGCTTCGCTGATGAGGAAACGCTGGCGCGATTTCGATTCTTCGTTGAAGAAGGCCGTCGGATGGAACTGCACGAACTCCATGTTCTTGATGTCGGCGCCGGCGCGGAAGGCGAGGCCGAGGCCGTCGCCGGTGGCGGACAGGTCGTTGGTCGTCGAACCGTAGACGGAACCGATCCCGCCGGTGGCGAGAATCGTCTTCTTGGCATAGACCGCGAAATACTCGGAATCGGCTTTCAACACCGTCGCGCCGCGGCAGACGCCGTTCTGAACGATCAGGTCGAGCGCCATCGTATGCTCGTAGAGCTCGATGTTGGAGCGCTCGAGAACGAGGTCGAGGAGCGTCTTGGTGGTGTGGTATCCGGAGGCGTCGCCGCCGGCGTGGACGATGCGGCGCCGGCTGTGGCCGCCTTCCTTGGTGAACAGGATCTGGTTTTCGGCGTCGCGGTCGAACTCGACGCCGAGATCCATCAGTTTCTTGATCGCGATGCCGCCCTTGTCGACGAGCAGGCGGACCGCTTCGGGGTCGTTCAGATAGGCGCCGGCCTTGAGCGTGTCGTTGAAATGGCTCAAACGGCCTTCCGCTTCGCCTTCGAGTTCGACGGCGATGCCGCCTTGCGCAAGCATCGAGTTGGAATTCGCAAGCGTTTCCTTGGCGACAACGGCGACGGAAAACTGCGGGTCGATGAAAAGCGCCGTCACCAGTCCGGCGAGGCCGGAACCGATGATCAGGACGTCCGTTTTTTGATCCATGTCAGCTCATCTCCATCATTTTGTCAAGCGCGCGCCGCGCCCCTTGCATGACGTCGGCGGGAACGGTGATTTCATAGGTGTCGTTCTTCAGGGAGAGATAGACGTCCTCGAGGGTCGTCAGTTTCATGTCCCAGCACCGCAGATCCGCGGTGAGCAGGTGGAATCGCTTGCCGGGGTTCTTCTTGCGGAGCGGATGGAGGATTCCCTCTTCGGTGCCGATGATGAACTCCTGGGCCGGCGAGGACGTCGCATAATCGATGATCTGTTTCGTCGACCCGATGAAATCCGCCTGTTTCAGGACTTTCAGGGGGGCTTCCGGATGGATCAGGACCAGCGCATCGGGGTGCTTTTCGCGCATTTCGAGGACCTGGGCGATCTTCAGATGGTTGTGGATGCAGCAGAACCCGGGCCAGACCTCGATGTCGAGGTGGTACTTGTCGCGCAGGTAGATGCCGAGGTTCTTGTCGGGAACGTAGAGCATCTTCTGATCCTTATAGGACATGATGATCTTCTCGGCGTTCGCCGAGGTGACGCAGACGTCGGAAAGCGCCTTGACGTCGGCGTAGCTGTTGACATAGCAGATGACGATGCGGTTGGGATGCTCTTCCTTGTACTTCTTGAGGGAGGGGGCGTCGACCATCATCGCCATCGGGCATTTCGCTTCCTTGACCGGCAGCAGGACCTTTTTCGAAGGCGACAGGATCTTGGCGGTCTCCGCCATGAAGTTGACGCCGCAGAACACGATCACGTCGGCTTCCGTCTTGGCCGCGATCTTCGAGAGTTCAAGCGAATCGCCGATGTAGTCGGCGACGTCCTGGACGTCCTTGTCCTGGTAATAGTGGGCGAGGATGACGGCGTTCTTCTCGCGCTTCAGGCGGATGATGTCATCTTGCAGCATGAGCGTTCCTCCCGGGGGGTGTCATGGCTCTATTATAAGTCTTTTCGCCCGAAAATGCCAAGATTATGATATAATGGGTGCGACAAAAACTAGGAACGGATGGTGGTTACGATGTACGAACCGTTGGCCAACCGCCTGCGTCCGCGCACCTTCGACGACGTCGTCGGGCAGACCCGGGTGCTTTCCCTGATCAAGAAGATGATCGCCGAGGACAAAGTCGTCTCGATGATCCTCTACGGCCCCACCGGGACCGGCAAGACGACGATCGCGATGCTGGTCGCCGAGCACTTCCCGCTCAACAACTACAAATTCAACGCCTCGACCGATTCGAAGGCGACCCTGAAGGACATCGTCGAGACGACCAAGCTGTACGGTTCGGTCCTGCTCGTCATCGACGAGATCCACCGCATGAACCGCGACATCCAGGACTATCTTCTGCCCTATGTCGAAAGCGGCAAGGTGATCATGCTCGGCCTGACGACCGAGAATCCCTACATCGCCTGCAACCCGGCGATCCGCAGCCGGGTCTCGATCTTCCGGCTGGAACGGCTGTCTTCCGCCGAAATCCGCACGTATCTCGAAAAAATCGACCTCTCCGCCTACGACAAGAACCTGACGGTGTCGCCGGAGGCATACGATTACCTCGCCACCGCGAGCAACGGCGAGATCCGCACCGCCGTGAACATGCTCGAGATGATCGCCATCCAGGCCGACCGGGATCAACGGGCCGATCTTGCCTTCGCGATCCAAGTCGTCGGGAAGCCGTCCGTCTCCGTCGACAAGAACGGCGACGACTATTACGACATCCTGTCCGCCTTCCACAAGTCGGTGCGCGGCTCCGACGTCGACGCCGCGCTCCACTACCTCGCCCGCCTGATCGTCGCCGAGGACCTCGAAAGCCTCCTCCGGCGCATCTCCGCGATCGTCTACGAGGACATCGGCCTCGCCAATCCGGCGATGGGGCCGAAGGTCGCCGCCGCCTGCGATATCGCCCGCCACCTCGGCTGGCCGGAGGCCGTGAACGCGCTCGGCGCGATCACGATCGAACTTTGCATCTCCCCGAAATCGAACGCCGCCCACCTCGCGGTGAACGCCGCGCTCGAGGACGTGCGGGCGGGCAAGACCCCGAAGATCCCCTCGCACCTCATCAACAACCCGACCTACGACGACAAAAAGAAATACCATTACGCCCACGAGTATCCGGGGCATGTGGCACCCCAGCAGTATCTTCCGACGGAGCTCAAGGACGTCGTCTATTACAAGCCGCAGCTCCATACCAAGATGGAAGCCGCGTTCGCCGAACAGCACGAGGCCAACCTCAAGGTCATCCGCGGGAAGCGCAAGGATTGAGCGCCGATATATCTTGCCACAGATAATATATATATAATATAATATACTCAGAACTATTAGAACTCCGATGCGATCAAGCCGCCCGGCTCCGGCCGGGCGGCTCGCTTGAAGGGTCCATGACCCACCGTCGGATTCGCTCTGGAGGCACCCTCATGAAGAAAGCTTTCCTGCTCATCAACGCGTTCCTCATCGTCTTCCTCGTCGCCGCCTGCGGTATCTCGGCCACCACCGCGACGACGACCGCACAAACGACGACGACCCTTCCGACTTCCACCGAGACGACCACGACGACCACCGTCACCCATCCTCCGTATCCGACGCCGACCGGCCTGGCGGTCGAGGACAACATCGTCACCTTCGATCCCGTCGAACATGCCGACCGCTATCAACTCTCGGTCGAGGACGCCGAAGGAACGATCCGCCAGTACTACGTGACCTCCGGATTCAACCTCTCCCTGATCCTCGATTACGGGACCTACACGTTTCGGATCCGCTGTACGGCGACCTCCGGATACGCCGAATCCCCCTACAGCGACCCCGTCGTCGCCGAACTCGTCGATCCCGACGCCACGAACCTTCTGGAGGAAGACGCCATGAATGATTTCCGCTATGTCCAATGGATCGGCCGCACCCGCTACAACGAGGTCGAACAGGTCCGCACGATGTTTTATACCGCCAGTGGCTTCGAAGTCGGCTTCTACGGCACGAGCCTCACCGCCGTCTTCAAGGCCTACAACACCGCCGTCGCCGCCAAACGCCCCTACATCGTTGTGTTGATCGACGGCGAGGAAAACCCGCTCGCCGGCCGCCACATCCAGCTGACGACCGCACAGCCGACGATCACGCTCGCCACCGGCCTTGCGGAAGGATACCATACCGTCAAGGTCCTGAAGCGGAGCGAGGCGCTCGAAGGCGACATCGCCCTCAAGAGCCTGTCGACCGACGGCCGCTTCACGGCGCCGGAGGAAAACCAGGACTTCAAGATCCTCTTCATCGGCGACAGTTCGATGACCGGCTACGGCAATCTCGCCACCTCCGTCACAACCCCCAAGACGACGTCCAATTCCGACGGCCTGCTCGATTTCGCGTATCTCTCCGCCTACATCCACGACGCCGCCTATTCGATCGTCGCTTCGAGCGGCTGGGGCGTCTCGCGCGGCTGGAACACTCCCGGCGGGGCGGTCGACGAGGTGGAGAACATGGTGAACGCGTTCGATTACCTCGCGATCGACGGCACGAACAAGGTCCGCACCGACTGGGGCCGCTACGACACCACCGATTTCGTCCCGAACGTGATCGTGATCACGCTCGGCACCAACGATTTCAACGCGCCGGGCTACGATACCATGAACGAAACCGACAAAACGGCCCTCAGGGCGCGTTTCGTCGCCGATTACGTGGCATTCCTCCTCCATCTCAACAACGTCTACCCGGACGTTCATATCATCGTGGCGTACGGCATCATGGCCGACACCTGGCGCATGGGGGCGTCCCAGCTCGCCGTGATCGCCCAGGCGAACGAGACCCTGGGCGGTCTCGTCCACGGCCTCCAGATGGTCGCCGGCGGCACGACCCATCCGTTCGGCTCCGACTACCACCCGCAGGCGGCGACCCATATCGAAGCCGCCGACCAGCTGGCCGACCTGATCGAGACGATTACCGGCCACCAGCGCGTCCGTACGAACGTCTCCCTGTAAAACCGCAGTTCTTCGCCCTTGCCGGCTTGACAACGGCGCCCGGCGCAAGTATAATGGATGCAAACGAAGACGGAGACATGGGCATCACAGTGCGTTTCAGAAAGCCGGCGGGCGATGCGAGCCGGTGCGCGCGGATGCCGATCCATCTCCCGAGTGACGTCAAAACGTCCGCCGTCCGCGTTATCGGACCCAAAGCGCCGGGGTTTCCCCGGAACAAAGGTGGCACCGCGATCTCACATCGTCCTTTACCGTCAGGGTAAGGGACGTTTATATTATTAGGAGGAACAACATGCTCGATTTGAACCGCATCAGGGAAAACCCCGAAAAAGTCAAGGAACTGCTCGGCCGCAAGGGCTGGGACGCCGATTTCACCATCCTGAACAACGATCTCACCCGCAGAAGCGAACTGCTCGTGCAGATCGAGACCGTGAAGGCCGAACAGAACCGCCTCTCCGCCTCCGTTCCCGCCGTCAAGAAACAAAACGGCGACGTCCAGGCGATTTTCGCCAAGGTCCGGGAGCTCGCGGCCAAGAACGCCGCCGCCGAAGCCGAGCTGAAGGACCTCCAGGCCAAGATCGACCAATACGTCGCGGCCCTTCCGAACACCCCCGATGAGGATCTTCTGCCCGGCGGGAAGGAAAACAACAAGCCGATCCGGACCAACCTGGATAAGCCGGTCTTCGCCTTCCCCGTCAAGAACCACGTCGAGCTGTGCGAATCGCTCGGTTTGATCGACTACGCCCGCGCCGCCAAGATCTCCGGGTCCGGCACCTGGATCTATACGAACCTGGGCGCGCAGCTCGAATGGGCGCTCCTCAACTTCTTCATCTCCGAGCACCTCGCCGACCATTACGAGTTCATCCTGCCGCCGCACCTGTTGAACGAGGAAAGCGGCTATACCGCCGGCCAGTTCCCGAAATTCCGGAACGACGTCTTCTGGCTCAAGGGCGCCGATCCCGAGAAGTTCATGCTGCCGACGGCGGAAACCGCCCTCGTCAACCTCCACCGCGACGAGATCCTGCAGGAGGACGACCTGCCGAGGAAATACTTCGCCTACACCCCGTGCTACCGCCAGGAAGCGGGTTCCTACCGCACCGAAGAGCGCGGGATGGTGCGCGGCTACCAGTTCAACAAGGTCGAGATGGTGCAGTACACCACCGAGGAGGGCTCCGACGCCGCCTTCGACGAGATGGTCGAAAAGGCGGAGCGCATCGTCCGCAAGCTCGGGCTCCACTTCCAGACCTCCAAGCTCGCCGCCGGCGACTGCAGCCACTCGATGGCGCGCACCTACGACATCGAGGTCTGGATCCCCTCGATGGGGATCTACAAGGAAGTCTCCTCCGCGTCCAACGCGCGCGATTACCAGGCCCGCCGCGGCAAGATCCGCTATCGCGACAAGGCGACCGGAAAAACCAAGTTCTGCCACACCCTGAACGCCTCCGGGCTCGCGACCTCGCGGATCTTCCCGGCGATCGTCGAGCAGTACCAGCAGGCCGACGGGTCGGTGAAGGTCCCGGACGTCCTCGTCCCCTTCATGGGCGGCGTCACGGTGCTCCGTCCGAAAGCCAAAAAGTAGCAAGCATATAAAAGGGTTCGCCGCGGCGAACCCTTTTTGATGGGATGACACTTTTTTCAGAGATTCGACGGATCTTCGTCCGCCCAGGAGATCGCTTCCATGAATTCGGCCTGGGTTTGTGCGTCGGCGAAGCTGAACAGTCCGGGATGTTCCAGGAAGAGGTCCTCCAGCCGCGTGGGGTGCGTCAGATAGGAGGAATAGGCGCTACTGCTGCGCTCCTCGCGGAATACCGCCGTCCTTCCGTCGGTCATCGTGACGGTGAAGTGGATCCGGCAGGTGGTGCGCGTATAGGTCGCCGATTCGATGCGGATCGAGGCGATGTCGGCGATCGCATCGTACGTGTCGGGGGTTGCCCAGCGGTACGGTTCGGGGAAGACGACCACGTCGGCCTCCAAATCGTAGCCGAAGTCGCCGAACGTGCGGTATTCGTACATCAGGCTGCCGCAGGCGATGATCAACACGGTCATGACGATGCGGACGGCGAGGAATCGGAAGGGATTCTTCCGCTCCCGTTCGGGATGCGTTTCGGAACGCTTGGCGATCGTCATCGCCATCAGGAGGAGGACGACGCTCAACACGACGGAGTAGCCGAGGAAGTACGATCCCCAGATCGGCCGCCACAGTTCCCCGTGGAAAAACCACATTCCTTCGAACCGGAAGTAGTCTTCCGCGATCTCCAGGAAAATGACCGTCGAAACGAGCACGAACGGCAGGACCATGAAGAACACGAAGATGTACAACAGCGGCAGGAGCGGTTCCTTCCAGGTGAAATACAATGGTTTCCGATAGAACCAGGGCAATGTTCGAAACGGCCAGAGGACGACCAGGGCGATGAGGGACAGGAAGACGTAGAAGACGATGACGCCGGCCATGGGATCAGCTCCGTTCAGGGGATATCGTGGATGATTCGATCGTTCATGTTAATTATAGAGAGGGAACGCCGACTTGTCAACCGCACCGGCCGAAACGCTGAAAAAAGCGGATCTCCCGAGGGAAATCCGCTATCATGTCAACGGGTGATGAAGTAGATGAGGACGAATGCGCCGGCAATCAGGGCGAAGGTCCCGAGTCCGGCGAGAAAGCGCAGGTATTTCGTCGCCTTTGCGAGGTTCTCGGCGTTGACGATGGACAAGTCGACGTCAAGATCCTCCTGCGGGACCGGTTCGATCCGGTAGAAACGGATCTCGTAGCGTTCGAACGTGCCGGTCCCGTCCGCGTACAGACGCGAGCGGACCCCCGGAGGCAGGTCTTGCTTGGCATCGTAGAGCGCTTCGAGACGGGCGATCTCGTCCATGTCCTCGACGTCCTCGTAGCCAAACTCCTCGAAATAGACGCCTTCGGGGAGCGGGTCGTTCTTGAGGAACGCCGCGACCAGGGCCTCGTGTTCCGCGGGGTCGTCGATGTCGACTTCCTGCTCGGTCGCGATGCCGAGGCGGGTCAAACGGTCGGTATACTCTTCGTATTTGTTGGCCATATGCACTCCCTGAATCAGAGGACCTTGCAGATCTTGTCGCTTTGGGTGTCGATGATGACGGGGATGACGACGGGCTTGCGCTTCGTTTCCTTGAAGAGATAGTCCGCGACCTGGTCGCGGATCGATTCCTTGTAGACGCGCCAGTCGATGTACTTGGCGGCGAACTGCTTCGCCGTGATGTTGCGGTAGATCAGTTCGATCTGCTTGATGACCTCTTCGTTGTCCTTCATGTACATGAAGCCGCGGGAGACGATCTCCGGTTCGTTCAGCATCAGCCGCTCCCTGGCGTCGATGTTGGCGATGATGAGCAGAAAACCGTCCTGGGAGAGGAATTCGCGTTCCTTGATGACGACGTCGTTCACGTCGGAGTCGAAGTTGCCGTCGACCATGATCGAGGCGTTCATGACGGTGTCGTGCTTCAGTTCGAGGATGCCGTTCTCGAAGGTCACGACCTCGCCGTTGTCGATCACGGGGACGTTCTCGGCCGGATAGCCGTACTCCACCGCCAGGTCGCCCTGGGCTTGGAGGTAGCGGTATTCGCCGTTGATCGGGATCACGTATTTCGGCTTGAGCAGGGTGTACATGAGCTTGATGTCTTCGGTCGAGGCGTGCGAGGGCGGGAGGACCTTCTTGTCGACCTTGACGAGCTTGACGCCGAGGCGGTA
>CAIMSF010000019.1 GCA_903844055.1 uncultured bacterium | reverse complement strand
GATTCATCATTCTCCGCCGGACCGTATGTTGAATGACACCCCCCTTTCCCCATACGGTCCGGTTGCCTCACCTCTCTAGTTGTTAAGAGGTTTTTTCGTATACTAAAGTCAGAAGTGATTGACAAACACTTCTGACTTATTGTTTTTTGATTGAGACGATCGAACATCTGTGAACGGGTTCCCATCGCATGGCATCTTGAAGAAAATCATCAAAGTATATAATAAAGGAGAAAATAATGTGGTAACCAAGTACGAAATGACACTAGCGATAGCGTTTTTAACGATGTTCTTCTTCTCCGGACAAACAGATTTCGTCACAATTAGCGACCCTACTGCGTTCGCAAATCTCTTTGCCGACTCAAATACCACATTCGTCCTTGACGGCGGTAGCCTGCCCAATGCGACCTACAATTCATTCTATTATGAAACGGTGGGATTGAACGATTCAGACATCAGTTACGGAATGTCGATTGCCGACGGTGCACTTCCTAATGGTATCTGTCTATACGCGCCAATGCTACCGAATCTACCGTGGATTCTGGCGGGTGCTCCAATCGAAACCGGGACGTTCCAGGTGCGCTTCCAGGCAATAAACAACGCAACGGCTGAAACCACGACCGGAGACTACACGTTGGTTGTCAATACAGCGGGCATATCACTTGCCCCCAACACTTCGCCGGTCGAAGGAAAGGTCGACGATGGGACGGCAATCTACATAAACGGCGCCGGGACCATCTATTATACGACTGATGGATCGACTCCGACGACGTCATGTGCGGTTTACGAAGAACCCTTAACGATTCACGGCGACATGACAATCAAAGCGATCGCGATACGTGTCGGCTATGATGCCAGCCCGGTGGCGACGTTTCAATTCCAAGTCAATCGCCACATCAACTACGTGATTGGAAACGTGAATTCCGGTTCGTCTCCATATGATAGTTATGCATATGTGAACGGAGAAACCGTTCAAATCAAAGAACCGTTGATGGTCATACGCCTCGGCTTCTCCTTTCAGGGATGGAGTTTGGCAAACGATGGCAGCGGCGTCATATATCTGCCCGGTGAAACGCTGACGATGGGACCCGGTGATATAACGCTATTCGCAGTATGGAAGAAGAATGCAGCTATATTTGATGGTTCGATGCTGACCGCAGGGGTATATGGTACAACTTACTATCAAACGGTTACTGCGGTCGATGGCAGCGGGAATTTCACGTATCGCATCACGTCCGGCGGATTGCCGACTGGAATCTCCGGAGAACGATCTGGAACCGGTTTCGACTTCGTGCTTTCGGGTGTTCCGATCGAAACCGGTACATTCACGTTCGTCATCGAAGCGACCGATTACTACACCGCTGACATCGTCTCAGCCGAATTCACGATTGTTGTCGGAACGGCAGGCGTGGCGAATGCTCCTGCGGCATATCCCGATGACGGAATAGTCAACGCCGGAACGGTTGTTTACCTGAACGGGACGGGAACAATCTACTATACGACCGATGGGTCGACTCCCACCACTGCGTCCTCCGTGTACTCGGATGCACTGGTGATTTCTTCTGACATCGTTGTTAAGACGTTCATTGTGCGAACCGGGTACGAACCCAGCCAAGTTGCAACCTATACGTATGAGGTCAAGCGATACATCCATTACGAAGCCGGATCGATTGACATCGGCTCGGCACCCTATGACGGAACCTACTATGTCAAGAATGAGACGGTAGTTCTGCTCGGTATCGCGAACGTCATCAAATTGGGCTACTCGTTTTTAGGATGGAGCCTTGACAATGGGCAACCTGGAAACGTCCATCTGCCCGGCGAGACGCTGACCTTCACATCCGACGACATCACCGTCTATGCGGTTTGGGCGATCCAGCAGGTCTCGATGGAAGACCATGCGTTTCCTGATGCGACATACAATCAACCCTATGATCAAACTTATGGAGCGGAAAACGGCAGTAGTGGATATGCCTTCGAAATCATTGATGGTCACCTGGCTGAAGGTCTGAGCCTCACGACGCAACATAGTGACACGGTCGTGATGCGACTTTGGGGAAGTCCGATGGAACTCGGTACTTTTTCCTTCAAAGTTCGCGTCACCGACCTCTATAATGGGAGTACGGACACAGCCGATTTCACGATTGCTGTTGATCCACTCGGTATCCTAACTCCGCCAGAGTCATCGCTCCAAAGCGGAATTGTCGAGAAGGGGTCGGTCTTAGTTTTGACTGCCTCTAGCGGCAGCTCTATCTACTATCGAATCAATTATGGCGAGTCGACGCCCTATGACAGACCGATTGTGATTGATGACAGCATCACCGTGACGGCCATTGTATCCAAACCCGGGTATTACGACAGCGCGGAAACATCGGTGTCATTCGTCCTTAATGTACATAAGGTGACTTATGTGACCACCGTGACCGAATCGGTCGTGGACGAAACGTCCTACTACAAAGGCGAGTCGGTTTGCGTTCTTGGCATCGGATCGATCGCAATCCCCAATCAATTGTTCTTGGGATGGAGTCTGCTTGCTGACGGCACCGGAGTGCTCTACCATGAATCAGATTCGATATTGATCGGAGATAGCGACATCACGCTATACGCGGAATGGACGAACGCAACCAATTTAGTTCGTTACTTCGATCACCTGTTGAATGTAATGCTCGAAGTGAACATCCCATATGGCGAATCGCCCGCAGAGGTTATCCCAACCCGGCCGGGCTACTCTTGGAACGGCTGGTACCTGGATGTAGAACTGACGAATCAATTTTTGTTCCCACAGGTCGTCAATGAAGACATCGATTTGTTCATCAAATGGTCCGCGTTGGATCAAATCCTGACATTCGATTCACAAGGTGGTTCCGACGTTCCCGCGCTGACGCAGCCGACGGACTCGACCGTCGACGAACCGTCCTCGCCTTCGAAAGTCGGCTACACCTTTGCCGGCTGGTATGCAGATGTCGATCTGACGACACCTTTCGTTTTTTCGACGATGCCAACATCGAATACGATCGTCTATGCCAAATGGACAATCAATCAATATGCGATTCACTTCGTATTAAACGGGGGGGCGGAAGTATCGGACATCAATGATGATTTCGGCGCTCAGATTGACCTTCCCATCCCCGAAAAAATCGGTCATTGGTTTCAAGGATGGTACGTCGATGAAGAGTGCATGATCCCCTATGAAGACAGTTCAATCGGTGCGGTGGATCTCGTACTATATGCGAAATGGGGCGTTAATATCTATACCGTGCGATTCGAGGGTTGGACTACAGTCGATGTGCCTTATGGCGACCGCCTCGAGAAGCCTGACGACCCGCAGCGAGACGGTCACGTGTTCGGAGGATGGTTCGCCGATGCATGCCTATCGAAGGCGTATTCGTTCGATGATTCCGTCATGGACAACGTGACGCTCTTTCCAAAGTGGACCATGGAAATATATGAAGTCACTTTTCGCATAGATGGAGGAACGCTTAACATGGATCAACCTGTCGTCTATACGATCGGCGGCCTCGTGTCGCTTCCGGTTCCGACGCGCGAAGGCTACACCTTCCTCGGCTGGTACAGCAACGAAGGCTGCAATGGCGAGAAGATTACGGAAATCACGGAAGGAACGTTCGGACCGATCACGCTCTACGCCTCGTGGAAACGTGAACTACCGTCCCTTCTGTACATCGGGATCGGAACATTCGGCACTGTCTTCCTCGGCGGCTTGGTTGGTCTTTTCATACGTAAACGCCGGTTTATTACCGCGATTGCGCCTGACCTCGACAACAGCGCAGATGAGGATGAGGAGACGGAAGAGGAGATCGACTTGACCGATGGCGAGGATACTTATGATCCCGGTGAGACCGACGCAATCGTAACCGCCACGAGAATGCGACCTGTTAGGAGGTCCTTTTCCGAGAAGATGAAGAATGCAACCCACGAAATCATCATGCGTTACCGAGCGGTGCACGATGAGTTGCTGTCGCATCCGGAGGTTCGCGCCAGGATCGCCTTCGCAAGTGAAAACTTCCGCTGGAAACGTCATCTGATCGCCAAAGTGACCTTCAACCGCAAGATCCTTAAAATCCACTTGATTGACGTAAAACAATGGATTGACGCCGTCGCCGTCATCCGGAATAGCGGATATCTAAAAGTATACCGGCTTGTTCCAATCACCTTGCGGCTGGAAAACGATCTGAGCTTGGAGGAAGCAAAGCTATTGATTGACGCCACAGTGGCCGAATTTCGCAAGCGACTCCATGAACCGAACAGCCTCTTGCTTTAAAGCGTGATGATCGCACAGTGAGGATCAACCGATAAATTTGGGTGGACGCAATGCGTTCGTCGAACGGTCGCTAACATGTCATTGGATTCATCGTTCATCCACTGTGACAATCACACGAAGAATGGTAGCTTGTTTTATCCGCTTTGTCTGCCATTCGGGATTTTCTTATCATCCGATCTATTCATTTATAGATTCGCATCCGTCGATCGCTACAGCGAAGTAACGCAATAAAAAATCGCGATCTGCATTTGAACTTTTGAGATTAGTATAGTAAGATAGAATCAGTCCATTACCGCTGAGGTATCCCATGATCAAATCCCCGAGTCCGAACGTCGATTTCACCAAGATCTCCTTCGCGCCCGTCAAGACCAACGGTATCTACGTCTCCTATTGTCGCGACGGCGTCTGGGACGAAGGAACGCTAATCCCCGAGGATACCATCACGATCCACGCTCTTTCTACCGGCATCAACTACGGCCAGCAGGCGTTCGAAGGCATGAAGTGCTACCGCCGCCGGGACGGCGGGATCCAGTTCTTCCGTCCGCGCGAGAACGCGGAGCGGTTCCAGCGGTCCTGCCGCCGCCTGATGATGCCCGAACTCCCCGTCGAACGGTACCTCGACGCCATCTCCCAAGCCGCCCGCTACAACTCCGAATTCGTCCCGCCGCACGACACGAAGGCGACCCTCTACATCCGGCCGTTCATGATCGGCGTCGGCTTGAACCTCGTCCTCGCCCCGTCGAAGGACTATCTCTTCGGCGTCGTCACGATGCCGGTCGGACTCTTCTTCAAGAGCGGTCTCACCCCGGTCGACTTCGTCACGACCGAGTATGACCGCGCCGCGGCGAACGGCACCGGATCGGTCAAGGTCGGCGGAAACTACGCCGCCTCGATGATGCCCAATGCCCTCGCCAAGGCGGGCGGGTTCGCCGACTGCCTCTACCTCGATCCCCAAACCCACACGAAGATCGACGAAGGCGGCGCCGCGAACTTCTTCGCGATCACCCATGACGGCACCTTCGTCACCCCGAAGTCACCGTCGATCCTGCCTTCGGTCACGAAACTATCGCTCCTGTATCTCGCCAAGGAACGGCTCCATATGAAGGTCGAGGAACGCGAGGTGTTCGTCGACAACCTCGACGAATTCGCCGAAGCCGCGACCTGCGGCACGGCGGCGATCATCACGCCGATCGGCGCGATCACCCACCACGGCATACGTCACGCCTTCCCCTACGAAAAGGAAGTCGGCCCGTGGTGCCAAAAACTCTACGATTTGCTCATCGGAATCCAGTTCGGCGATGTCAACGCCCCCGACGGATGGATGATGGATGTCAAATGAAAACGCCCATTTCTGGGCGTATCCTGATTCGTGACGGCATCAATTGCCGTCACTTTTTTGATTTTTCATCGCGTTATAAGCTCCGACGAAGTCGCTTTGCGAGCGGACGAAGGCATCGACGACACCAGGATCGAATTGCGTTCCAGAACCGGCGACAATGATGTCGAACGCTTTCTGATGGCTGAAGTTCGGCTTATATACGCGTTCGGTGACGAGTGCGTCATAAACGTCCGCAACCGCAACGATTCGGGCGGATAACGGGATGTCCTCGCCCTTCAGTCCATCGGGATAGCCCGTTCCATCATAGCGCTCGTGATGCCATCTCGCGATTACTGCGGCCATTTTGAGAAATTTGATCTGTGGGTATTTCGTTCCGATCGATTCGATCACCTGCGACCCGAAGGTGGTATGGCGCTTCATCTGATTGCGCTCTTCATCGTCAAGCGCTCCCGGTTTCAACAGAATCCGGTCTTCGATGCCGACTTTCCCGATATCGTGAAGGGCGCTCGACAATGCGATGTCTTCGATGAACTGACCGGTGATCTGATATGAGTAGTGGGGATCTTTTTTCAACGCCTTCGAAAGGACTCTGCAGAAGATGCCGATGCGTTCGATGTGCTGTCCGGTTTCGACATCCCGCATCTCAGACAATTGCGCGAGGGCATAAATCACAAGTTGCTGAGAAAACATGCTGATGATCCTCTCCGCCGCCGCGATCAGGTGCTTGAGTTCGGAGCGGTTGAAAGGTTTGACGAGAAAATCGTCTGCGCCAGCCTCATAACTTTTCTCGAGCGTCGCATTGTCATCGTTGACGGTGAGCACGACGATGTATGTATATTTTACCTGTTCCCGCTCGCGGATCCGCGATACGAGCTCGATTCCGTTGATACCCGGCATCGAGAGATCGGTGATGACGATATCAGGTAATTCGGTTTCCCATAGGAAGAGTGCCTGGATGCCGTCCTCGGCAACTAGTATTTCGGCCCCGAAATCGTTGAGGAAGGAAACCAGCATGAGGCGATTAAGGCGGTTGTCTTCCACGACGAGTACTTTCATAGGGATGATTCCTCCTTGAAGTAAAGATGATGGACGGTATTTTCGAACGATTTGGCTTCGATGTGCATCATCGTCGTCACGCCCTTGAGATAATCGATGTTGTGCTCTCCGGCCTCGCGCATCACCAGTTGGCACAGCCAGACGAGGCGGGAGGCGCCGACGTAGAGGCAGGATCCCTTGAAGAAGTGGGCACTGCTTACGATTCCCGCGGCATCCTGGGCGACGATGGCCTGTTCGATGGCGTCGATGTCTCGAACGTACTCTTCGAAGAAGGCGTTGAGCATCTCGTCGGCCAATATTCGGTCATGATCGAAACGTTCGCGGAAGCCGATTTCATCGAACGGCGGATATACTTCCGGAATGATGATGACGACGGAATCGGTCGTTTCTTCGGATTCGGCCATCGGCAGATACTCCTTGATCAGCGCAAGCAACTGCTCGGGCTTGATCGGTTTGATGATATAGTTGTCCATGCCGGCGGTCGCCGCCAATTCCAGATCGCTCTTCATCGCGTTCGCCGACAGCGCGATGATCGGCAGATGCGGCTTGCTCGGAAGGATTGCGCGGATCCGTTCGGTCAACTGGTATCCGTTCATCTCCGGCATCTGGATATCGACGAGCAACAGCGAGTATTTCTTGGCCTGGACCATGTCGATCGCCTCCCGGCCGTTGTGGGCGATGTCGGTCGTATAGCCCGACCGGCTCAGGATCGCCGCGAGGGTATGGCGGTTCATCGGGTTGTCGTCGACGACAAGCAGGCGAATACCCTTGCACAGCGAGACGGTATTCGATCCAGCCGAACCATCGGGAATCGGATTGCCGGCGAACAGGCTGTCGCACACGAGATCGGCGGTCGTCGGCAGCGGAATCGCCGTGGCATCGGCCATTTTGTCGAGCAAAGCGGAATCGTCGAACGCACGGTTGAACGAGCCGCGGTCGAGGTCATACATCTTCACGTCGGTTCCGTCGGCAGTGGCGCCGATGAACAGGTAGTAGTCGTAATCGCCTTCGACCGGTGCAGTTGCGATCGTCAGAATCGAGTCGATTGAAACGAGCAATGAAGCGATGGTGCGGCGAAGCTGCGCGTCGCCGCCGCCGAGCACGATGCGCTTTCCGCGCAGACGGGAGACTGGACGCGGCGCGTCTTTCTGGACCGGTAGTTTGAGCTGGAAGAACATCGAAGACCCTTCGCCGACGCGGCTGGTGATCCGCAGATGCCCGCCAAGCAACCGGACGAGTTCATCCGCGATCGTCAGACCGAGACCGGTTCCCTGGAGGTGGCGTTCGTCCCCGGTGGAAACCTGATAATACTTCTCAGTGATGTATTTGAGTTTATCGGCTGGAATTCCGATTCCTGTGTCGGTGACCGCGAATTCGACCGTCACGGTATCGGGCGTCGAGGCGATGAACGTCGTCTTCAGCTCGATCTGGCCGCGGTCGGTGTATTTGATCGCGTTGTTGATGAGGTTGACGATGATCTGATGAAGCCGGACGGCGTCTGTCACGACGATCCGCGGCACGGAGTAGTCAAAGTCGAAGATGAACCGGAGTCCTTTGTCGAAAGCGACGTACGATTGCGCCTTGGCGATCTTGTATAGCTCGACTTCCAAGTCGACCGGCTTGGATTCGATTTCGACTTTCCCGGCCTCGATCTTCGAAAGGTCGAGGATGCTGTTCACGAGCGTGTATAGAAGGTCGAGCGAGGTGTTGATGATGTCGAGATACCCTTTCTGTTCCCGCGACAGCGACGTTTTCGCGATCAAGTAGATGGCATTGAAGACGCTGACGAGCGGCGTCCTGATCTCATGGCTCATTTTGGCGAGGAAGCTGCTTTTCGTCTGGTTTGCCGAGAGCGCGAGTTCCTGCGCCTTGAGCATTTCTTCATACCGGCGACGCCGGATCATGAAGTTCGTGAACAACTCCCCAAGCACCTTGAGCAACCGTAGATCGTCTTCACCCCAATTCCGAATCGATCGGACAGCGTCGAAGCCCACGAACCCGAGTGTGTCATCTTTAAAATGCAATGGGATGGTGACGAGCGAGCGGATTCCCTGCGGGTTCAGGATATTAAATAAATTACTCTGACGGTCGAGTTTATCGATATCCTCGACATAAATCGTCAACCCATTTAGATGGGGGTTCACCCAGTCATCTCGGAAATCTTCAATCGGAACGTTCGCCAGATCATTGATGGCAGGCGCAATCCCCGATGCACACCATTCGTTCAAATTGTGCATGAGCCCATGTTCAAAATCATATGTGAACATGTATGCGCGGTCGGCCTGAATGAATTCGCCAACGATCTTGAGGGCATCGTCGATGATCATGTCGGCCTCATCTTCTGGTGTGTTGATAAAATCTGTCGCGATCTTCATCAGGATCTTTTGGAGGCGGATGCGGCGATCGAGCTGGATCGTCGTCTTGCGCTCGCCTTCGATGTCGCGGCTGATCGTGATGATGCCGATCGGTTCTCCTTCTTCGTTCATCACCCGTTCGCGAATCGTCTCAAGCGTAACCCGTCCTTGATGCGTTAGGGGTTGGAAATCGGTGCGAATCGCGATGGGAGAAGCCAGCGTATCACGATCCATTCGATGAACTACTTCAGCCTCGTCCGGCGGATAGACCTGATCGACAGAAAGTCCGACAATCGTCCCGGCAGGAATTGAAAACATGCTTTCGGCGCGCTTGTTCGCGATTCGATAGACGTTGTCGGTGTCTTTGAACGCGACATATTCCGGAATAAAGTCGATGATCTTCTGCAATAATATTTTATAGAGATGCGCGTTGCGTTCCGCGGACGCGCGATGAGTGATCTCCGCTCGACGGATGAAAAACAAGGACATGGAGTGCACAAAAGCATCGATTGACTCGACCTCGCCGAACCGCGAACCGCTGCCGAATATCAGGACCCCTCCGGGAATGCGGACCCTTAGCCAGTTAAGGCCGTCCGCGGCGTCAATCACAAACGTTTTCGATGCATCGTCGATTGGATACCGTTCGCACGGGAACAACGGCTTCACTTCGGCTCCGAACTCGTCGAAAGACCGGCATTTGCCGGATTCGTCGAACAGCACGGCCTCGGTGACATCGATGTCGCTGTCGATGCGGATCTGGGCGAACAAGTCGCCGTACACGTGTTGCTCGGAAAGACCAGGATCAAGAAGCGACAGCCAGTCGACATTCAGTTTGGTCAGTGATTTGCGCATGCAATGTCCCCCCCGAACCACAAGATGGTCCGACGATGCGACAGGTGGCGATGTGGCAATAAAAAAGCCATCATCGCACGGCCTGGCGTTGTCCTTGTTTCCAGGTAAAAAAGATGCCCGGAAAAAAGAAAATGCCATTATCGTATCGATAACGGCAACTGGCTGCCAGCCGCGGATGCGGCAGGCCCTATAGCTTTGCGTCGCTGACTTTCATCAGTTTTGCTTTTGACAAATACAGTATACGCCCTCTTGGGATAACCGTCAATACCCATTTGCGAAATCCCATACAATTTCGCAATTGTGAAGAATATCTTAAAAATTCCCGTATGATTCACACAACCGCACCGACGATTGACACAAACGACGAAATGCGATATGATTTTTAAGTGCCACATAAAAACCCGGCACTCCTAATCCTCGAGGAGGGTATGCTATGACGCATCGGATTCTCATCATCGAAGACAACCAAATCGCCCTCCGAACCATGAAAGCTTTTTTGGAGAACGACGGCTACATCATCGAGACGGCGGTCGACGGTGAAACCGGATACGACCTGGTGAAGCGCGGACGGTACGATCTGATCCTGCTCGACCTCGGTCTTCCCGGCATCGACGGAACGGAGTTTTTATCCTTGCTCCGTTGTGATTGCGTCATTCCGGTCATCGTCGTCTCCGCAAAAGGAAGCGATATCGAGAAAGTCGTTGCCTTCAACCTCGGTGCGGATGATTATGTCGTCAAACCCGCCTCTCCGATCGAGTTGAGTGCCCGCATCCGGGCGGTTCTCCGCCGCGGTCAGGCCGAGGTCCATTCAACCCGATGGCTCCGAATCGGTTCGATCGTCGTCAACCTGCGGCAACGCGAGGCATTCCATCGCGGCATCCGATTGAATCTCACCGTTCGCGAGTTCGACATCTTTCGCCTCTTCGTCACCCATCCCGGAGTCGTCTATGACAAGACCGAGGTCTTCCGACTCATTTGGGAAGAGGGAACCGAATACGACGAAGCCGTTGTCAGCGTCCACATCAGCCGACTTCGCAAGAAACTCGTCTTTGATGATGTGCCGCCGATCATCACCACCGTGTGGGGTATCGGCTACAAGTTCGATGGGACCGCGATTCCGATCGATCATCCGGACGCCTGACGGCCGGATGACTGCAATCGATATTCCATTCGATAGGAAACCCGATCTCCGGGAAGCGACTCCGGAGATCGGGTTTGCCATAGGATGAGTGGATTTCCGTCTGGTGGTTAGCGTGAGGTCGGCGTGACCGCGGCGTAGCGGTTGAGCGACGGTTCGTAGCGGTACCCGAGCGCACCGAGGAAGGCGTCGAGGAGATGCTTGTCGACGCCGAGTTCCTCGCAGACGCCGTCGAGCGACTTTGCGCGGTCGCGGAGCTTCGTGTTGACGAGCGAGAGGACGATGTGGGGGTCCATTTTCAAAAGACTGCTCATGATGCTTCATTCCTTCTTCTTGTTGTTGCGTTGGTTCATGACTTCCGTGGGAAAAATAACAACGGGGCGGCAAGCCGTCCCGTTTCGCTTCGATGATGGTCATACGTAACGGTGAGGTGGTTTCGTCTCCTAAGGAGAAACAAGTGTCGGCACGGCGTGAAAGCAGCGCGGATCCTTCGTCAGGGTAATCGTGTAGGCACGATCCGCGGTTTTCCCATCGAGACGAAACCGCCATTCCGGTCGGTGTGGACCGACGGAAAAGATTATACACCAACGCGCGGTGCAATGCAAGCGAAATCATCTTTGACGCGCAACGTCCAAAGGACGTTACGCCGCGAAGCTTCTTGTCTCCTTTTGGGTCGCTTCGACGAGTTCGCGCAAGACCGCAAGGTCGATGTCGGCCAGCCGCTTCACGTACAGGCAGCCGACGCCGGTCGCATGCCTGCCGAGCCGCGACAAGATCGTTTGATACTTGGACAGGTCGAACGAAAGATAGAAGACGATCGCCGCCTTCCGCGAGGCGATCCCGACTTCCATCCAGGTCCCGGTGCGGCCGCTCTTGCCGCGGTAGGAAAACGACCCGAAGCCGATGATCGAACCGCCCCACAGCATGGGCGGTTCATCGAGGATCTGCCCGACGAACGCGACGAGCGTTTCCATGTCCCTTCTGCGCCCATCGTCGGCGATGCCGGCGATGAATGCGCCGACGTCCGCGCCGGTCGGCTGCGTCTTGTTTTCCTGTGCCATGTCGATTCTCTCCCGCATCCCCCAAGTGATGGGATATCCAAGGTAATTTTATTATATCAGAAATGAAAGGCAAAATGCCCATCGGCGCGAAATCTCCCCCGCTCCGTTGACAAGTCGGGAAAGCCGCTGTATGATATCCCCAAGAGGTGACACCCATGCCTGAGATCCTGTTGAAGAACAATGAAGTCCTGACGATCCGCCGCGCCGCTCCCGATGACGCCGCGGCGATCCTCGCATATCTGACGGCGGTCGGCGGCGAGTCCGACAACCTGCTCTTCGGCGCCGAAGGCGTTCCCTATACCCTCGAACAGGAACGCGAGCGGCTGCGCGAGCTGGCCGAAGCCAAGACTTCCGCCTTGTTCGTCGGCACCGTCCTCGGCCGCATCGTGTCGGTCGTGAACATCAACGCGCCGACCCGTGCGCGCATCGCGCACACCTCCGAGATCGGCGTCTCCGTCCTCAAGGCGTACTGGCACCAGGGCGTCGCGACGGCGATGCTTACGCATCTCGTCGCCTTCGCCAGGGCCACCGGCGTCCTGAAGGTGATCCACCTCTCGGTCCGCTGCGACAACCTCCGTGCCGTGCGACTATACGAAAAGATCGGCTTCGTTCACATCGGGAAATATGAAAGGTACATGCAGATCGACGGGACGTTCGTCGACGTCTTCCTGATGAACCTCTATCTCTGACCAACTTCCAAAAAATCCGGCCCTCGTTCTTCACGAGGACCGGCATTTTTTATTCGGGTGTCACGGCCCGTTCGATCTTGCGGGCGAGGAATTCGGCGATGACGATCTTGAGGACATCGAGGATGGCATACGGGACCATCGCCAGAAGCAACGTTCCAAACGGCATGTCGGTGACGACGCTCATGTAGACGACCGCGGCGGGATACAGGAACACGATTCCGGCGAGGACGCCGAGCGACAGCCGAAACCAGATTCGACTCGACACGCGGCGAAACCGCGAAATCGTCGCGGCGATCGCGGGGAACAAGAACAGGAATCCGCCGGTCGGTCCGAGGAGCACGCTGAGTCCGCCCCGCCCGCCGGCGAAGATCGGCAGGCCGGCGGCGCCGAGTGCGAGATAGGCGAGCATCGCGAGCATCGCCTCGATCGGCGCAAGCAGGAAGCCGGCGAAGACGACGAAGAACGACTGGAGCGTGAAGGGGACCGCGAGGCCGGGGATCGTGATCGGCGGTATGACCCAGACGGACACGGCCATCAGGGCGGTGAAGAGCGCGACCTTGGTGATGCGCGCGGTCTTCGAGAAACGGTTGGATTCCATCGGTTTCCGGAGTGGCGGTATCAACCGACCACGAAGGAGAACTGGGCTTCGCAGGCGACTTCGCCCTCGACGGTCGCGACCGCCGTGCCGAACCCGAAGCGGCCGCGCATCTTGGTGATCTCGACGTCGAGCTTCAAGGTATCGCCGGGGACCACCTTCTTGCGGAAGCGGGCTTTCTCGATGCCGGTGAAATAGGCGATCTTCCCGCGGTACTGCGGATCGGAGAGCAGCACGATCGCGCCCATCTGGGCGAGCGATTCGGTGATCAGGACCCCCGGCATCACGGGATGCCCGGGGAAATGGCCCTTGAAGTAGAATTCGTCGGCGTGTACGTGCTTGATCCCGATCCCGCCCTTCATCGGCGTGTAGTCGAGGACTTCGTCGACGAGCAGGAATGGTTCGCGGTGCGGCAGGATCGCCTTGATCTCTTCCAGGGAAAGCATCATTCTACCCCTCCTCGGACGTGTTTGAAGAGGACGGCGGCGTTCTGCCCGCCGAACCCGAGGTTGACGTTCATGCCGTAGGCGAGCACCCGCTTCTTCGCGACGTTCGGGGTGTAGTCGAGGTCGCAGTCGGGATCGGGTTCGAGATAATGGATCGTCGGCGGGACGATCCCTTCCGAGACGGCGAGGAGGGTGATGATCGATTCGATCGCGCCGGTCGCGCCGAGGGCGTGGCCGGTCATCGACTTGGTCGAGCTCACCGACAGCTCATACGCGTGGGAACCGAACGCCTTCTTGAGGCCGAGCGTCTCATACTTGTCGTTGAGCACCGTCGAGGTGCCATGGGCATTCACGTAGCCGACGTCCTCGGGTTGGATCCCGGCGTCCTTGAGGGCTCCCGTCATGCAGGCGGCGACGGCTTCGGCAGTCTCGTCCGGAGCGGTGATGTGATAGGCGTCCGAGGTCGATCCGTATCCGACGATTTCGCCCAGAATCGGCGCTTTCCGCGCGATCGCGCGATCATATTCCTCGAGCACCAGGATGCCCGCGCCCTCGGCCATCACGAACCCGCTACGGCGCTTGTCGAACGGCGTCGAGGCGGTGTCCGGATCGGTCGACGTCGAGAGCGCCTTCATGTTCATGAACCCGGCCACGCCGAACGCGTTCACGGCGGCTTCGGCTCCGCCCGCGAGGGCGAGGTCGAGATAGCCGTCGCGGATCGCCCGGAAGGCCTCGCCGATCGCGTTGGTTCCGGCCGAGCAGGCGGTGACGATCGGGATGTTCGGACCGCGGATCCCGTAACGGATCGAGATGTTGCCGCCGACGAGGTTGATGATGGCGTTGGGGATGAAGAACGGGCTCATCCGGTCGAGGCCTTTGGCGACGGCGTTCTTCGCCTCTTCCCAAATCGTCGTGAGGCCGCCGATCCCGGAGGCGACGTAGGTGCCGAACCGGAACGGATCGAAGCTGCCGGGCTGGAGACCGGATTGCCGGTACGCCTCGTCGGCGGCGGCGATGCCGAGCAGGATGACGCGGTCGAGACGGCGCGCATCGCGCGGACCGACGAGCGGGACGGGGTCGAACCCCTTCACTTCGCCGGCCAGCTTCACCTTGAGGTCGGCGGGATCGAACAGGGTGATCGGGGCGATCCCGTTCTTGCCGGCCTTGATCGCCGACCACATCGAGGATACGTCGTTTCCGACGCTGGTCACGGCCCCGAGGCCGGTGACGACGACTCTGCGCTTCATCGACCCCACCTCACATCACGATCCCGCCGTCGACGGCGAGCGTGTGTCCGGTGATGTAGGAGGCATCCGCCGAAACGAGGAAGGCGACCGCCTTCGCGACGTCTTCGGGACTCCCGATCCGCTTCAGGGGAATCTGCTCGGTCCACTTGGCGACGGCTTCCGCCGGCATCGCCGCGGTCATCGCGGTCGAGATGAAGCCGGGGGCGATGACGTTCACGGTGACGCCGCGCGAGGCGACTTCGCGGGCGAGCGCCTTCGACAGGCCGATCACGCCGGCCTTGGCCGCGCTGTAGTTGGTCTGGCCGGGGTTGCCGAGGATGCCGGAAACGCTTGAGATGTTGACGATCCGCCCCTGGGTGCTCCGCAGGATCGGCTTCAAGGCGTGGCGGCAGAGGTTCCAGACGCCCTTCAGGTCGGTGTCGACGACCTTGTCGAACTGCTCTTCGGTCATCCGGAGGAGCAGGTTGTCGGCGACGACGCCGGCGTTGTTGACGAGGATGTCGAGTCCGCCGAACCGTTCGACGGCGAAATCGACGAGCCGCTTCGCTTCCGCGAATACGCTCACGTCCGCCTGCAGGGCGAAGGCGTGGCCGCCGAGCGCGGCGATTTCGGAAAGGAGCGTTTCCGCGGCGGCGGCGCTCGAATGATAGTTGATGACGACGTTTACGCCCCGCTTGACGAGTTCGAGGACGATCGCCCGGCCGATGCCGACGGCGCCGCCGGTGACGATCGCGGTCCTATTCGCTAAATCCATGTTCTTTCAACCATCCCTTCACGTTCGCGAGGTCTTCCGGTCCGTCGAGGCGGGCGACGGGAAGATCCAGGCTGATCTTGCGGACGAATCCGGACAACGCCGAACCCGGTCCGATTTCGAGGAAGTGCGTGATGCCCGAGGACACCATGTTCTTGATCGTCTGCTCGAACAGCACCGGCGAGGTGATTTGCAGCGGCAGGAGCCGCAAGAGCTCATCCTTGCCGTACGGCATCGCCGTGACGTTCGAATAGACCGGCGCCGAGGCGGGAAACGGTTCCGCACCCGCGAGGGCAAGCGCGAGCCGTTCGGCTGCCGAATGCATCAGTCCGGTGTGAAACGCGCCCGACACGTTGAGCATGACGACCCGCTTCGCGCCGGCGGCGCGGGCCAGGTCCGCGGCGCGGCCGACGGCGTCGGCGTGGCCGGAGACGACGATCTGTCCCGGGCAATTGAAGTTGGCGGCGATCACGTAGGATCCGGGTCGCGTCGCTTCGGCGCAGACGTCGCAGACCTGCAGGTCGGCGAGTCCGAGAATCGCGGCCATCGCGCCGGGGTTGGCCTTGGCGGCCGCCTGCATCGCATGTGCGCGGATTTGCACGAACTTGAGGAGGTGTTCGAAATCGAAGGTGCCGGATGCGCCGAGGGCGGTCCACTCGCCGAGCGAGAAGCCGGCGTACGCATCCGGCCGGATGCCGGTCGAACGCCATAGCGACTGGAAGGCGAGAAGCGAGGAGACGACGATCGCCGGCTGGGCGAAGAGCGTCTCGTCGAGCCGTCCGTCGGCCGACGTCAAGAGGTCCGGAAGATCGTAGCCGAGGATGCGCGAGGCTTCCGCGAGGGTCTTCGCGGCGACGGGATCGGCGGCGGTCCAGCCGACGCCCATGTCGGCGTGCTGCGCCCCCTGCCCCGCGAAGAGGATGCCGAGGCGGTTCATCTAGAGTACCTCGAGGCTGTCCTTGTAGGCTTGGACGCCTTCGAAGAGCGAGCCGATGACTTCCTTCATCGGCCGTACCTTCTTGATCAGTCCGGCGATCTGCCCGGCCATGAACGAACCGGTTTCGAGGTTGCCGTCGAAGACCGCGCGGCGGAGCGAACCGAGCGTCAGTTTTTCCAGCTGCTCGAGGGTGGCGCCGTTCTTCGCAAGTTCGAGGTACTCGTTGGCCATCGGGTTCTTGAGGACCCGCACCGGCGCGCCGGTCTGCCGGCCGGTGACGACCGTGGACGTGTCGCGGGCGTCGACGACCATCTTCTTGTAGTTGTCGTGGATCGGGCATTCCTCGGTCGCCAGGAGGACGGTGCCGACCTGGATGCCCTTCGCGCCGAGCGCGAAGGCGGCGAGGACGCCGCGTACGTCGGCGATGCCGCCGGCCGCGATCACCGGGATCTTGACGGCGTCGACGACCTGGGGCACGAGCGCCATCGTCGTCAGTTCGCCGATGTGGCCGCCCGATTCGGTGCCTTCGGCGATCACCGCGTCGGCCCCGGAGCGCTCGACGCGCTGCGCGAGGGCGACCGACGGGACGACCGGGATCACCTTGATGCCGGCCTGCTTCCAGGCTTCCATGTAGATGCCGGGGTTGCCGGCGCCGGTCGTGACGACCGGGATGTGTTCCTCGACGACGACCTTGGCGATCGCCGCGGCGTGCGGGCTCATCAGCATGATGTTGACGCCAAACGGCTTGTCGGTCTTGGTCCGGCAGTCGCGGATTTGGGTTCTCACCCATTCCGGATCGTTTCCGCCGGCGCCGATCAGGCCGAATCCGCCCGCTTCGCAGACGGCGGCGCATAGCTGGGCGGTGGCGATGTTGGCCATCCCGCCCTGGATCAGGGGATACTTCGATCCCAGCAGTTGTGTGATGTTTTTCATGGTGCCTCCTATAAGGTGATGATCGCGCTGCCCCAGGTGAAGCCGCCGCCGAAGCCGACCAGGAGGGCGCGCTTGCCCTTCGCTTCGGGATGGAAGTCGCGATACTCGTCGAGGGCGATGATGATCGAGGCCGCCGAGGTGTTGCCGTAATCGCGGATGTTCATGAAGAACTTGTGGAGCGGGACGTCGAGCGCCCTGGCGACCGACTGGATGATGCGGATGTTCGCCTGGTGCGGGATCACGACCTCGATGTCGTCGAGGGTCATCGCCGCCATGTTGAGGATGTGCCGGATCGCGGTTTCGACCGCGTTCACGGCGAACGCGTAGACTTTCTGCCCGTCCATCCGGATCCGGTCCTTGATGACGGTCAGAGCACTTTCGGGATCGCAGGCGGAGGCGGTAAAGAAATGGACGGGGCTGGCCGGCAGCTTCGCCGGCTCGATGATCATCGCCCCGGCGCCGTCGCCGAAGAGGACGCAGGTATTGCGGTCGGTGTAGTCGACGCAGCGGGTGAGCATCTCGGCGCCGATCACGAGGGCGGCGCGGTAGCGTCCCGTCTGAAGCAGGCTGCTCGCGGTCTCGAGGGCGTAGATGAAGCCGGTGCAGGCGGCGTTCACGTCGAAGGCCGCGACCGGGTGCTTGGTCAGGCCGAGCTTGGCCTGGATGAAGTTGGCGGTCGAGGGGGTCTGCTGGTCGCCGGTGATCGTCGCGGTGACGATCAGGTCGATCTTGTCTTTGTCGTATCCGGCCTTCTCGATCGCGTTCCGGGCGGCCTTGCAGGCCATGTCGGAGGTCATCTCGCCGACGGCGCGGTGGCGGTTCATGATTCCGGTCCGGGTTTCGATCCATTCCGAGGTGGTGTCGACCATCTTCTCGAGGTCGGCGTTGGTGATCGTAGCGGGGGGGATGTAGCGTCCCGTCCCGACGAGCTTAATCCTGGTTTTCATCGGTTTCTCCGTGATGCATCGGATCGTAAATGGCGCCCATCGCGCGGAATTTCCCATAGCGTTCGTCCAAGAGCCGCTCGGTCGGAAGTCCGCCGAGCGCGACCAAGGCGCGGGAAAGGTATCCCGAAACGGCGACGAAGCCGGTCGTCGGGTCCTCGTGCAGGCCGGGCCCCTCCGGCATCACCTCGTCGACGACGTGGAGCGCGTACAGGTCGGATGCGGTGAGTTTCATCAGGGATGCGGCCAACGGCGCCTGCTCGGCGTCTTTGTACAGGATGGCCGCGAAGCCTTCCGGGGACAGGATCGAATAGGTGGCGTTCTCGAACATCGCGACGCGGTCGCCCACGCCGATCCCGAGCGCCCCGCCGGAGCCGCCCTCACCGAGCACGATCGATACGATGGGGGTCTTGATCGACATCATTTCGCGCAGGTTGGTCGCGATCGCGGACGCCTGTCCGCGTTCCTCCGCGCCGATCCCGGGATAGGCGCCGGGGGTGTCGATGATCGTCACGATCGGGCGGTGGAACCGCTCCGCCTGAAGCATCAGCCGAAGCGCCTTGCGGTATCCCTCGGGATGGGGCATCCCGAAGTTGCGGTGGATCTTGTCGTCGGTGTTCGTGCCCTTCTCCTGGGCGATCACGGTGACGGGACGGCCGTCGAAGGTGGCGAGGCCGCACACCATCGCCGGATCGTCGCCAAAGACGCGGTCGCCGTGCAGTTCGAGGAAGTCGGGGAAGAGGCGGGCGATCAGCGCGAGCGCCGTCGGCCGCTTCGGATGGCGGGCGAGCTTGACCTTCTCCCACGCGACGTTCCTGTTGTCGCCGTTCATGAGCGCACCTCCGGATGGAATTGCAGGAGCCGGGCGATCAGGACGCGCAGTTCCTTGCGCGAGGCGACGAGGTCGACCGCGCCGTGCTTGAGCTGGAACGGTTCGGTCTGGAAGCCTTCCGGCAGTTCCTGGCGGATCGTCTGCTTGATCACGCGCGGACCGGCGAAGCCGATCAAGGACGATTTTTCGGCGATGTTGACGTCGCCGAGGGACGCGAAGCTGGCGGCGACGCCGCCGGTGGTCGGATTGGTGAGGACGCTGATGTAGAGGAGGCCGGCGTCGCGGAAGCGCGAAAGCGCCCCCGACGTCTTCGCCATCTGCATGAGCGACAGGATGCCTTCCTGCATGCGGGCGCCGCCCGATGCCGAAAAGATGACGAGGGGGAGCCGTTGCGCAGTCGCGGCCTCGATCAGGCGCGTGACCTTCTCGCCGACCGCGGAGCCCATCGAACCCATCATGAAGGCGCTGTCGAGCACGCCGATCGCGACGTTTCTAGCGGCGATCGCGGCGGTTCCGGACAAGAAGGCCTCGGGCATCCCGGCGCTTTTCTTGCCGGCGGCGAGCTTCTCCTCGTACTCGGGCATCCCGAGGGGATTCTCAGAAGAGATGTCCGCATCCATCTCACGAAACGTGCCGGGGTCGACGACGAGGTCGATGCGCCGGCGGGCGCCGATCTTGAAATGATAGCCGCAGTGCGGACAGATGCCGTCGTTCTGGTCGAGGACGCGCTGATAGACGGCGTTCCCGCACGCTTCGCATTTGACGAAAAGCCCTTCGGGGATGTCGACCGAACGGGCGGAATCTTCCTTGTTCAGGATCGTCTTCTTGAATTTGGCGAGACGCTCCTTGCGTTCACTCAGCGAATCGGGCATACCGTTCGCCTCCGATCGTCAATTGGAAACGGGAGATGAAGCCGGTGTCGACCTGACCCTTGACATAGTCAGGGTCATGCATGATGAGATAGAGGTATTCGATGTTGTTCTTGACGCCGTCGATGACGAACTGCTCGAGCGCCATCCGCATCTTGCGGATCGCGTCCTTGCGGGTCGGGGCGTAGACGATCAGCTTGGCGAGCAGGGAGTCGTAGTACGGCGGAATCACGTATCCCGCGAAGACGTGCGTGTCGACGCGGACCCCGGGTCCGCCGGGGAGGATCACGCCGAGCACGGTGCCGGGTGCCGGCTTGAAATCGTTCATCGCGTCTTCCGCGCAGATGCGGCATTCGATCGCGTGGCCCGTCGTCTTCACATCAAGCTGGCGGAAGGACAAATCGCTTCCGTAGGCGATCCGGATCTGTTCCTTGACGAGGTCGATGCCGGTGACCCATTCGGTCACGGGATGTTCGACCTGGATCCGCGTGTTCATCTCGATGAAATAGAATTCGCCGCTTTCGTCGACCAGAAACTCCATCGTGCCGGCGTTGCAATAGCCGACCGCCTTCGCGAGCTTGACGGCGGCGGCGCCGAGCTTCTTCCGAAGGATCTCGGAGAGGTTCGCCGCCGGCGACTCTTCGACGACCTTCTGGTTGCGGCGCTGGATCGAGCAGTCGCGTTCGCCGAGATAGACGACGTTGCCGCTCTTGTCGGCGAGGATCTGCACTTCGATGTGGCGCGGCCGTTCGAGGTATTTTTCGACGTAGAGGGATTTATCCCCGAAGCTTGATTCGGCTTCGAGGCTGGTGCGGGCGAACGTGCGCGAGAACGACTCGTCGTCCTGGCACACGGCGATCCCGCGTCCGCCGCCGCCGCTCGCGGCCTTGATCATCACGGGATAGCCGATCCGGCGCGCGACCTTGAGGCCGGCCTCGACGTTCTCGAGGATGCCTTCGCTGCCTTCGACCACCGGGACGCCGTTCTCCTGCGCGACGCGTCGTGCGGCGACCTTGTCGCCCATCATGGCGATCACTTTCGAGGAAGGACCGATGAACGACAGGTTGCAGCTCTCGACCATTTCGGCGAAGCGGGCGTTCTCGGACAAAAACCCGTAACCGGGGTGGATCGCGTTGCAGCCCGTCGCGATCGCGGCGGACAGCACGGCCGTCATGTTGAGGTAGCTGTCCTTGCTTTGCGGACCGCCGATGCAGATCGCCTCGTCGGCCAGCTTGACATGGAGGGCTCCCGCATCGGCCGTCGAATGGACGGCGACCACGGGGATACCGAGCTCCTTCGCCGCGCGGATGATCCGGACGGCGATTTCCCCGCGGTTGGCCACGAGGATCTTATTGGGCATCGGCGGCTCCCGTATGGATCGTCAACAGGACCTGGTCGTAGCCGACGACCTGGCCGTTCTTGACGTCGATCCGCTCGATCACGCCGGCGACCGGCGCAGCGATCTCGTTCATGATCTTCATCGCCTCGATGATGCACAGTGTCTGGCCCTTCCGGACGATCTGGCCGACCTTGGCGAACGCTTCGCCGCTCGGCGTGGCGGAGGCGTAGAAGGTGCCGACGAGCGGGCTCTTGACGGCGACGCAGGTGCGGTTCTCGACGGGGGCTTCCGCCGGCGCGGGGGCGGCCGGGGCGGGGGAAAGCACCGGCGCGTTCGCGGCGGGCGCCGGAGCCGTCAGCTTCGACAGCTTCAGCTTGACGTCGCCGGTCTCGAGTTCGAGCGTCGTGAGATTGGACGATTCGAAATCCTTGATGATGCCTTGAATCTCTTTGAGCGTCATGCGGATCAACTCCTCGGGTGATGCGGTCAGGCGCGGGATGCGGTGCGGGTCGTGACGAGGTTGACGATGTCGGAGACGCTCTTCAGCGCCGACGCTTCCTCGTCGCCGATCTTGAAGCTGAACGTTTCTTCGAGGCGCATCATCAGCTCGACGGCGTCGAGACTGTCGATGTTCAAGTCTTCTACGAGACGGGTCGCGGGAGAGAGCTTGCTGCCGTCGACTCCGAATTCTTTGGCGATGAGGGCTTTCACTTGTTCGATGATCATGGGGACAACCTTTCCGAGCGTCATGTTGATATAGTTTGAATTTCAAAATATCGCTCTCAAATATCATAATCATTCAAAGGACGAATGTCAACACCCAAATGCGGAATTTCGTGTAGCATGAACCGACTTTCACGGTTTTGTTACATCTATGTATGGCATCCGTGAAACAAAAAAACGCCCTGAGCCTTTGGCTCGGAGCGTTTGAAAATCACATGCGGGTTGGAGCGGGCGGTGCCGTCTGAATGTTATTTCTTGCCGGCGGGTTTGGGAGCGGGTTTCGGAGCGGGCTTCGGTTCCGGCTTCGGAGCGACTTTCGGAGCGGGGGCCGGGGCGACCGGTTTCTTGATTTCAGCCATCTGAGAACTCTCCTTTCTCTTTGTTGTTGGTGTACCCAAAATCATATGTTTTGAGTCAACAAATCGGGTGTCGGGGGAGGTCGTTTCATCCATCATGGACCTCACTTTCATTATAGAATATCCGTTTGAAAATGCAAGTGGTCCGCATCGATTTTCGAACGGATTTCACAGGTTTTCCACAATCGATTTTCGGACCGTCGCGGTCCCTTGGAAAATCGAACCGGGAACACATTTCGACCAACTGTAGTATAATGGAAACAGGTGATGAAGATGTTCCA
The DNA here is from genome assembly GCA_903844055.1 of uncultured bacterium. GTDB lineage: Bacteria > Bacillota_I > Bacilli_A > Izemoplasmatales > Hujiaoplasmataceae > UBA12489. The sequence goes on along the minus strand of CAIMSF010000019.1, from coordinate 1,862 downwards.
GAGAACCCGTACCAGACCGGTTTTCGTCGGCGGCGTGCAGATCGGCGGAAACGACAAGATCGTGATCCAAAGCATGACCACGACGAAGACGAAGGATGTCCCGGCGACCGTCGCGCAGATCGACGCGCTCGCCCGCGCCGGCTGCCAGATCGCGCGCGTCGCGGTCCTCGACATGGAGGACGCCCGCGCCATCGGCGCGATCAAACAGGCCATTACGATCCCGCTCGTCGCCGACATCCACTTCGACCATCGGCTCGCCCTCGAGGCGGTCCGCCAGGGCGTCGACAAGATCCGCATCAATCCCGGCAACATCGGCGCCGACGAACACGTGAAAGCGGTCGTCGAGGCCTGCCGCGCGAAGGGCATACCGATCCGCATCGGGATCAATTCCGGATCGATCGAACCGGCCATCCTCGCGAAGTTCGGCACCCCTTCTCCGGAGGCGATGGTCGAATCGGCCAAGCGCCACGTCGCCCTGCTTGAGAAGTTCGGGTTCGAGGACATCGTCCTCTCGCTCAAGTCGACCGACATGCTCCATACCGTCGCCGCCTACGAACTGGCCGCGAAGACCTTCACCTATCCGCTCCACCTCGGCATCACCGAGGCCGGCACCGCCGTGGGCGGAACGATCCGTTCGTCCGTCGGACTCGGGATCCTGATCCACGAGGGGATCGGTTCGACGATCCGCGTCTCGCTCACCGCCGACCCCGTCGAGGAGATCAAGGTCGCCAAGGAGATCCTGTCCAACTTCAACCTCTGGAAGAAACCGCGCCTGGTCAGCTGTCCGACGTGCGGCCGGATTCAGTACGACATGATCCCGATCGCGACCGAAATCGAGCGGTATCTCGACACCGTCCAGAAAGACATCACGGTCGCGATCATGGGCTGCGCCGTGAACGGCATCGGCGAGGCCAAGGGCGCCCACATCGCCGTCGCCGGTGGGAAGGATGAGGCGCTGCTCTACATCGACGGCGTCGTACAGCGGAAGGTCCCGCAGCAGGATCTCGTCCGGGCGCTGAAAGAAGCCATCGACCAATATTGACGCAACCCGGTCCGCAAGGATCGGTTTTTTTTTATTTTTTTTGGAAATATTTGCGTGTAAGCGCTTGACATCGGAATCCGACGATGTTATATTGAACATGGTTCAGATGTTTGGGGAGATGACGCGATGCGCACGATCGAAAACGCCAAGACGAAGATCCTTAGGGCGGCCGGCGACCTTCTGAAAAAGGAAGGCCTCGTCGATTTCAACATGCGGACGATCGCCAAGCTGGCGGGCGTCAGCGTCGGCACCGTCTACAACCATTATCCCGCGAAGGCCGAACTCGTCTTCGACGTCATGGAGCGGCTGCTCGCCGACTGCGTCGCGACGATCTCGGACGCTTCGGCGAAGACCATCTTCGACGCCTTCCGCAACATCTACTTCTCGATGCTCGACTACTTCAACCTCTTCCAGAAGAACCTGATGCGCGATTTGTCCGTGCTCGCCTCGACCGAGGCGAACCCCCGGGCTTCGGTCGAGCACTCCCACATGGCGATCTTCCAGAACGCCTTCCAAAACGCCTTCGAAGCGCACAGGGACGAGATCGATCCGCGCATCTTCACCACGCTCGGCGTCGACCGCGCGATCGCCTTCATCCTCGTCCATTTCAACGACATGATCCGCCGCAACGTCCGGGATTACGCCGAACTTGATTTCATCCTGCGCAAACTGCTCTCGAAATAACCATTCATATGCACTTCAGTGCATATTTTTTACACATTTGTATGAACGATGTTCAAATGTTCAAATGCAAGCGGACCACCCGCCTGCGCGGGTTGTCGGAGAAGGGGAGGGGTCATGATTCGTTCCGTTTTTTTGG
>CAIMSF010000018.1 GCA_903844055.1 uncultured bacterium | reverse complement strand
GCATAAGAAAAGGCGACTTGTGGGGAGTCGCCATATCGATCGTTTCTACTCAAGATTGTGGAAAAACTCACTCAGGATCTGTTCCATCTCCAAACGCGTTCTTGCCTTTGACAAATCTAGTTTGGCCTTCGCGGAATCGCGAAGTCCTTTCAGGTACCAAGGGGCATGACTCCGCATTTCGAGGATCGCAATTTTCTCGCCAAGTTCCTTCACCAGATAATCCATATGTTTCATGATGCCGGCTTGACGCTCCTCGATTGTGAGCTCGACTTCGTAAAATCCGTGATCCAGATAATCAATGGTCTGTCGTATCAGCCAAGGGTTTCCAAGAAGCCCGCGGCCGATCATGACGGCGTCGCATTTTGTTTCGTTCATCATTCGCAAGGCGTCTTCTGGTTTTACGATGTCGCCGTTCCCGATCACCGGAATCGACACCGCTTCCTTCACCGCTTTGATGATGGACCAGTCGGCTTTCCCGGAATACATCTGCGTTCTCGTCCTTGGATGCACGGCAATCGCACTGACGCCGGCGGCTTCCAGCTTCTTTGCGATTTCGATGGCGTTGATGTGCTCGCTATCCCATCCGCTGCGGATTTTGACGGTCACCGGTTTCTTGACGACACCCGTGATGCGTTTGACGATTTCATATGCTTTGTCCGGATCCTTCATCAGTTTCGATCCGGCATCCGATTTGATGACCTTGTTCACCGGACACCCCATGTTGATGTCGATGATGTCGGCCTCGGTATCCCGATCGATCAGCAACGCCGCTTCCATCATGCTCTCGGGGTCCCCTCCGAACAACTGCAAGGAGACGGGATGTTCGTCCGGCTCGATCCGAAGCATGCTCCTGGTCCTTCGGTTGTTGTGCCCCAGGCCCTTGTCGGAGATCATCTCGGTATAAACGAGTCCAGCACCGAGTTCTTTCGCGATGCGGCGAAAAGCCGGATTGGTCACTCCCGCCATCGGCGCGACGACCACTTGATTCTCGATTTCCACGTCACGGATCTTCCACTTCATCGTCTGCACCACTTTCCCTCCACATTATACCAAAGCCGCAGGGCCAAGACAAAGTAAATCGCATCGCGCCACCGTCTATGATATAATGGTTGCCGGAGCGTGACTACACATGAGCGATTATCTCGTCAAGGCATATGCATTCAACGGAACGGTTCGCCTCTACGCGGCGAGCACGACGGTGCTCGTCGATGAAGCCCGGCGGATCCACGATACCTTTCCGGCGGCTACGGCCGCCCTCGGACGCACGCTGACCGCGGCGGCGATCATGGGCGCCATGTACAAGGGCGACCAGACGATTTCAATCAGGATCGACGGCGGCGGCCCGCTCGGCGGCATCGTCGTCACCGCTGACGCCTACGGTAACGTCCGCGGCTATGTCGGCCATCCGCACGTCCATGGTTCGACCAATGACGGGAAGCTTGCGGTCGGTTTCGTCGTCGGGAACAACGGCTTCATCCACGTCACGAAGAATCTGAACATCCAGAACATCTTCACCTCGAGCGCCGAACTGCAAACCGGCGAGATCGCCGAGGATTTCGCGTACTATTTCCTGATGAGCGAACAGATTCCCGCGGCCGTCGGCCTCGGCATCCTCGTCGAAACCGACAATGCGGTCCGGTCCGCCGGCGGGTTCATCCTGCAGGCGATGCCCGGGGCGAAACCGGAGACGATCGACAAGATCGAGGCGAACATCAAGGCGATGCGTCCCGTGAGCGACCTGATCGACGCCGGCTTCACGCCGGAGATGATCGTCCGGGAAATCACCAAGGGCGACCACGAGATCGTCGAGCGGCTCGAACTGCACTATCATTGCGATTGCGACCGCGAGCGTTTCGCCGCCGGGATCGCATCGCTCGGCGCGAAGGAACTCGAAGAGATGATCGACGAAGGCAAACCGATCGAGACCGTCTGCCATTTCTGCTCCAAGAAGTACGAATTTTCCGTCGACGACCTGAAATCCTTCCTGCCGGTCGCATCGACACTCAAATCCTAAAAAAACCGAGAGCGCCGGCCGTAGCCGACGCTCTTTCTTGTCACATGACTTTCAGATACTGATGGATCTCCCACTGCGTGACCGCCTGACGGAAATCATCCCACTCGCGGGTCTTGAGCTCGACGAACTTCTCGTAGATGTGCGGTCCGAGGGCTTCCTTGACGACGGCGTCCTCCGAAAGCGTTCCGACCGCTTCCTTCAGGTTGTCCGGCAGGTTCACGACGCCGAGCGCGGCGCGCTCTTCGGCGGTCTTTTCGAATAGGTTCTCGTTGACCGGGCCGATCAGCGGCAGGTCTCTTTCGATCCCGTCGAGACCGCAAGCGAGGATGACCGCCATTCCCATGTAGGGGTTGCAGGAACAGTCGACGTTGCGGATTTCCGTGCGGGTCGTGCGGCCCCGCGTCGCCGGGATGCGGACCATGACCGAACGGTTGTGCTCGGACCACGATACGTAGCACGGCGCTTCATAACCGGGGACGAGGCGCTTGTAGGAGTTGACGGTGGGGTTGGTGATCGCGCAGAAGCCGCGGGCGTGCGTCAGGATGCCGGTGAGCCATTTGCGGGCGACGAGGCTGAGTCCGGCCGCGTCGTTGGGGTCGTAGAAGGCGTTGTTGCCCTCGAGGTCCCATAGCGAGCAATTGGAGTGCATCCCGCTGCCGGCGACCTTGGCGACCGGCTTGGGCATGAACGTCGCGTGCAGGCCGTGCCGGCGGGCGATGTTCTTGACGACGAGCTTGAAGGTCTGGACGTTGTCGCAGGCTTCGACGATATTGGAAAATTGGAAGTTGATCTCGCACTGGCCGGGGCCCACCTCGTGATGGCTCGCTTCGACCGTGAACCCGATCTTCTCGAGTTCGAGGACGATGTCGCGGCGGCAGTCGCCCGCGCCGTCGATCGGCGAGAGGTCGAAATAGCCGCCCTGATCGGTGAACTCCAGCGTGGGTTCGCCGTTTTCTTTCGTCTTGAACAGGTAGAATTCCGGTTCGAAGCCGATGTTGAGGGCGGAGAACCCGAGTTTCTCCATGCGCGCGGCGATGCGCTTCAGATTCGAGCGCGGGTCGCCCGGGAACGGCTTGCCTTCGGGGGTGTAGACATCGCAGATGAGGCGGGCGACCTTCCCGTAGGTGGTTTCCTCCCAATTCATGATGAGCCAGGTGTTGTAGTCGGGGTGAAGGTACATGTCGGCTTCGAGGATGCGGACGAATCCTTCGATCGACGACCCGTCGAACATGACCTTCCCGTCGAGCGCCGTCTCCAGGCGCTTGACCGGGATTTCGACGCTCTTGATCGTGCCGTTGATGTCGGTGAACGTCAGACGGATGTAGCGGACGTTCTCTTCCTTGGCGTTGCGGAGAATCTCTTCCTTCGTGAATTTCGGCATTTCTATTTTGGTTCGCTTTCCCCTCTGACGATGCGACGCACTCATGAACGGGGACGCGGCCTTTCGGGTTGACGGGCGCCATTGTCCGTCGGTTTACATCATTATACTGGCGATGACGATCAAAATCAATCCGATTCGACGTTATTTTCGCCAAGGAGCAACGCGCATGCGTCGTATTTCGAGATTTGGCGGTCCATCGCCGTCTTGAGAATCAGCGCGTGGGCTTCGGGTTCGGTCATCCCGCGGTCGGTCAGGCGCTTCTTGCACAGATCCATCTCCCGCCTGAGATCCGCGCGCTGCGCCGCCTTCTTCGCCTTGTCCGCGGTCTCGCGGAGCGCCGCGGCGGTCTTGAGGAGAAGGGTGACGGCGACGCCGAGTTCGGCGTCGATGCGCTGGTCGTCGATCAATGCGAAATACGGGTCGTCGAGGAACGGACGGAACGGACCGATGCCGATCTGCGCGGACAGGTAGACCACCGGACGATCATGGGACAGCACGAGATTGCCGATGAAGCCCGACAGGTTCGGCATCTTCCAGGAAGAGTGGATGACGAGCAGGTCGAAGCCGATGAGGTCGTCCTTCTTGACCTGCGCCTTCCGCAGTTCGAAGGCGATGTTGCGGGCGGCGAGTTCCCGGCCGATCCGGAGGACCGTCAATTGGTCTTCACCGCAGACGAGAACGCGCGCCATCTCAGTTGGGCAGCGGGTGATGCAGGACGAGCGAGGCGACCTCGGCCTTGATTCCGGCCAGGACGGTTTCGTCTTCCGGATTCGCGAGGGCGCGGTCGATCAGGCGGGCGACCTTGCGGAAGTCCGCTTCGTCGAAGCCGCGCGTCGTCATCGCCGGCGTGCCGAGGCGGATGCCGCTGGTGATGAAGGGTTTTTCGGTGTCGTAGGGGATCGTATTCTTGTTGCAGGTGATGTCGACGCGGTCGAGCAGGTTTTCGGCCTTCTTGCCGGTCATGCCGGTCTTCGACTTCACGTCGAGCAACAAAAGATGGTTGTCGGTGCCGCCGGAGACGACGTGATAGCCAAGCTTCACGAACTCGTCGGCGAACGCTTTGGCGTTCTCGACGACGTGCTGCTGGTATTCCTTGAACTCGGGGGTCATCGCTTCCTTGAACGCGACCGCCTTGGCGGCGATCACATGCATCAGCGGTCCGCCCTGGATGCCCGGGAAGACGATCTTGTCGAGTTTCTCGGCGATCGCCTGGTTGTTCGTCAGGACGACCCCGCCGCGCGTGCCGCGGAGCGTCTTGTGGGTCGTCGAGGTGACGATGTCCGCATATTCGCAGGGGTTCGGATGGAGTCCGGCCGCGACAAGGCCGGCGATGTGGGCCATGTCGACCATCAACATCGCGCCGACCGAGTCGGCGATGGCGCGGAACCGCTTGAAATCGAGGATGCGGGGATAGGCGCTCGCCCCGGCGACGATCAGCTTCGGTTTGACTTCGAGGGCTTGCTTGGCCAGCGCGTCATAGTCGATCGTCTCCGTTTCGCGGGAGAGGTAGTAGGGATGGAACTCATAGTCGACGCCCGAGAAATTGAGCGGGTGGCCGTGGGTGAGATGGCCGCCCTGGTCGAGCGCAAGACCCATGACGACGTCGCGCGGGCTCAGGATGGCGCGATACGCGCCCATGTTCGCCTGCGACCCTGAATGCGGCTGAACGTTACAGTATTTGACGCCAAAGAGGGCTTTGAGGCGTTCGCGGGCGAGATCCTCGACCATGTCGACGAATTCGCATCCGCCGTAATAGCGCTTCTTCGGATAGCCTTCCGCATACTTGTTGGTAAGCACGCTGCCGGCGGCCTCGAGGACGGCCTTGGAGACGAAGTTCTCCGATGCGATCAGCTCGATGTGGGAACGCTGGCGTTCCGCTTCCTTCTCGATCAGTGTAAAGAGTTCCAAATCGGTTTCCTGCAGTCTGGTCATGCTGTCACCTTTTCCTTTCAATGTAGACTCCGGCATCGGGGCCGGAGAGGTTGACGATCACGGTTTCATCGAGCGCGGTCGGGGTGTTCTTGCCGACGTAATCGGCGCGGATCGGAAGTTCGCGGTGACCGCGATCGATCAGGACGGCGAACTCGATGCGTTTCGGTCGTCCGAGGTCGACGATCGCGTCCATCGCCGCGCGGGCGGTCCTTCCGGTGAACAGGACGTCGTCGACGAGGATGCAGACCTTGCCGCCGACGGCGAAGTCCGGTTTGCTTGCGGGACGGCGCTTGTCGTCGTCGCGATGCATCGAGATGTCGAGTTCGACGACGGGAACGTCGACGCCTGCGTAGAGTTTGATGTTGTCGCGGATCAGCCGGGCGATCGGCAGACCTTTCTTGAGGATGCCGACGAGGACGATGTTGGCGACATCGTCGTTCTTCTCGAGGATTTCATGGGTCATCCGGCGCAAGGTCTTGAGCGCGGTTTCGTGATTGACGATCATGGGCACGGCGATTCACCTTCCACACAAGATTATATCATGATTGGTTGGGGAAAAACACCGCATTATGCCGGCTGACGTTGAAAAAAAGCACTCCGGAGAGTGCCTTTCGGTTTCATGTTTTCAACTGGGTTCGGTCGTCGTGACGCTGATCGCGGCCTTCGGCGAAAGGTTGCCCGCATAATCCTCGGCTTCGATCTCGATGAGCGCCGGCGTGCCGACGACGAGTCCGGTCAGCTTGACGATGTTGAGCGATACGCTCTTGAAGAAGACGCCGTTCACATAGACGTTGTAGCGGCGCACCTGGTTGTCGTCGACCGCCTTGGTCCAGAAGACGTAAGCCGTCGTGCCGACCGCCTGGGCGGCCTCGAGTGCCGTCGCGGCGCGCGGCGCGCCGGAATCTTCGGTGACGTAATCGCGTTGATAGACCCGCACGTAGTCGATTTCGTAGGTGTCGATGACGAACTGCGGATCGACCGTACCGCCCATCGCCCCGCCCATCGCGAGATTCAGGATGAGATAGAATTCCTGATCGAACGGCCAGGCGTCGGCGATGCTGAAGTCGCCATAAGCGACCGCGGCGGGATTGAACACATATGTTCCATATTTATAGCTGTCGACCCACCAGGTGAACGAATACTCGTTCCAGGTCACGGAATAGACATGGAAACCGGTGGTGAGCCCCGGCGTCTCGCGGCCATAGCTGATCTGCGTGCCGATCTTGTGGTTGTACGCGTTCGTATGCAGGGACCCGACGACGTTGTCGATGTTGTAGAAGGCGGTGTGTTCCATGATGTCGATTTCGCCGCTGGCGGGCCAGCCGCCGTAGACGCTTAGGCGCGGCATCATCCAGAATGCGGGCCATGTGCCGGCGACGCCGGGCAGCTTGGCGCGCATCTCGAACTTGCCGTACTTCCAGTTTTTGAGACCTTGCGTCCAAATCTTGGCGGAGGTGTAGTCGTGTCCGCCGTAGTCTTCGCGAAGTGCCGTGATGATCAGCTTCTCGCCGTCGACATAGGCGTTTTCGGCGCGGTTCGTATAATATTGGAGCTCGTTGTTTCCGAAGCCGCCGCCGCCTGTCTGATGGCGCCATTTGGTGGAATCGACGGGTCCTTCGTAATTGAATTCCTCGCACCAGGTCGGGACCCAGCCGCTGACGATCGGGACGTCCGCACATTCGGCGGGGATGTTCGCTTCGAGGCTGTCGGGGTCTAGGGTGCTGATGGTGGTGGTCGTGTCGGTGGTCGTATCGGTGGTGGTTGCGGACGAGGTTGTTTCCGTGTCCGTCGTCGACAGGGTCGTCGCGGCATCGCACGCGACGGCGGCGAAAACGCCGACGATCAAGATCAAGAGAAGAAGGGTTTTTTTCATTGTGCGCTCCGGATCAGGCGGTGACGATCAAGTCGAACGGATCGGACAGGTTCCCCGCGTAATCTTCGGCGATGACGGTCACGATGTTGTCGAAGGATAGTCTCAGGTTGATCAGCAGGACGGCATTCACGGATGTCTTTTTTGACATGACGCCGTTGACATAAACATAATACGATTTGACGCGGAGGTCGTCGGTCGCCGGCGTCCAGGAGATGAACGCCTGGTTCCCGCTCTGCCAATAGATGCGCGGCATCCGGATCGTAGAGGGACTTTCGGCATCTCCGGTGACATAGTCCTGCTGGTAGACGCGGACGTAGTCGATCGTGAAGGTCGCCGGGAAGATGGAATCGTCGACGCCCTGCGCGCCGCCCCAGGTTCCGCCGATGGCGAGATTGAGGATGATGTAGAACGACTGGTCGAACGGCCAGTCGACGCTCGGATCGGCGCTGTAGCCGTTGCCCCACTTCTCATCCGCTTCGACTGTGCCGAACAGGTGTCCATCGAAGTACCATTCGATCTTCTCTTCGTTCCAGATGATGCCGTAGGTATGCCAGGTGTTGGCGACGTCAATCGACGGGACGGTATTCGGAATCAGCGAATCGGTGGTCCCGCCGCGGCCGTTGGTACCGCTGAAGCGCTCGGTGTGGACGGTGCCGAGGACGGTGTTCATGTCATATCCGACATGTTCCATGATGTCGATCTCGCCGCTGTCGGGCCAGCCGCCGTATTTCGATGTCTTCGGCATCATCCAGAACGCCGGCCAGGTGCCGCGTCCGTAGGGCAGTTTCGCCCGCATCTCGATCTTGCCGTACTTGAAGCTGGCGGTTGCCTGAGTCCAAAGTTTGGTCGAGGTATAGTTGTTGGAGGAATAGACCTCCTTCAGCGCGGTGATGACGAGCGCCCCGTCGCGGATCGCAACGTTGTCGGGATCGGCGTTCTTATAATACTGGAGTTCTTGATTGCCGAACCCGCCGCCGCCCGCTTGGTAGGTCCATTTGGTCGGATCGATGATGGTATTGGGAAGCGCCGCCTCGAACTCGTCGCACCAAGTCGGAATCCAGCCGTCGACGATGGGGATGGCGCTGCACTCCTCGGGAATCAGGTCGATGAGCGAGGTTGTCGTCGTGGCACCGGTCGTCGTGGTGGTCGTCGTGAGCTCGGTCGTGGTTTCCGTCGACGTTTCCGTCTCCGTCGTACTGGTGGTTTCATCAGATAACGTGGTTGTGGGCTCCGTCGTCGTCACCGTCAGCAAGCCGCATCCGACGATCGCCGTCATCGCGATCGATAAGGTGGATAGAATGAGTAGTTTCTTGAACATGGTAAGCCTCCGAACCTGTGTGGAAATGGTTACACATCAATCATATCATATGTTTTTGAGAATAGAAAGAAAAAAGCCGTCAACTGACCGGCTTTGTTTCGGCGGTGCGGATGCTTTGGATCGTAAGCAGCGTCATCGAGAGGATGATGACCAGTCCGCCGATGATGGTGAGGGCGTCGATCGTCTCGCCGAACACCAGGATGTTCGTCAGGACGGTGAAGAGCGGGACGAAGTTGATGAAGACGTTCGGGAGCGTGACGCCGAGCGCGTCGACGGAGAAAACATACAGGTAGTAACAAACCCCGGAACAGATGACGCCAAGGAAAACGAGGTGAAACCACTGCGTCGGACCGAATGACAGAAAGTCAGGGAAAGGCCTGAAAATCAACGTTGGCAGGAAAGTAAACAGTGCAACGATCGACTGGATTGTCGTGATCTTCAAGCTATTGTATTTCATCCCGGCCTTTTTCGTGATCAGGGTGTACAACGTCCAAAACACGATGGAGAGGACCATGAAGAGATATCCGATCCATGCGTTTTCTAGTCCGCCCAGAGACCATCCGTCGTGAAATACGACCATCGCGACCCCCGCGATCGAGACGAGAATGAGGAATACCGAGCGTGCGCCGATCCGTTCTTTATAGACAAGGCGATTCCCGACGACCGCCGCCATCGGCGTGAGCGAGACGAGAATCGAGGCGGTTTCGGACGAGATATACAGCATGGAGGAATTTTCGAAGACCGAATACATGAAGATGCCCATGAACCCGGCGAGGAAGAACGTCACGAAGTCGCGTTTGGTGATTTTGAAACTCATCCTGGACGCGAAGGCGACGATCAACACGAAGACGACCGCGAACACGTAGCGGAAGAATCCAAGTGTGACCGAGTCGATGAAGCCGCCGGTGACGAGGGCTTCGATCGAGATGAAGGAGACTCCCCAGAACATGACGGCCACCAGGATGGCGCCGACGCCGAACAGTTTTTTCATCGCCGATCCCTACCTTTCGACACCGTTCATGGTCAGTCGGTCGGAGAGTCGGACGAAATCGGCGACGCTAAGCGTCTCGGCTCGACAGCTCGGATCGATACCGACTTCCCGTAGTATCGCGGACCATTCATCCCGTGTTTTTTCAGTATATGCATCTCGTATGTTATTTAGTATAGTCTTCCTGCGCTGCGAGAAACAGCGGTGCACCATTTCAAAGAAGAAGGCTTCGTCTTTCGCGGGACAGACCGGTTTTGGATCCACCGAGACCATCACGACGGCAGAATCGACGTTCGGTTGAGGAACGAAAACGGTCCGCGGAACCTTGAAAAGGTGCTTCACCGACGCGCGATAACGGATCGCGACGGTCAGTGCGTTGTAGTCTTTCGTGTCCGGTTCGGAACTGACGCGCATCGCGACTTCGCCCTGCATCATGAGCACGAGGCGGGAGACCGACTTCGAGGTTTCGAGGAACCGCATCAGGATCGGCGTGGTGATGTAATAGGGAAGGTTCGCCGCGACGACGATCTCCGTGCAGTCTTTCAGAAGCGTCCGTACGTCCTGATCAATGTCCGCCTTCAGGATGTCCCGGTTGAGCAGGATCACGTTGGGCGAACTTTTCAGCGTCTCGGCGAGAATCGGCATCAATTCGGCATCGATCTCATAGGCGAGCACGGTTTTCGCCGCGGCGGCGAGCGGAATCGTCAGCGATCCGAGTCCCGGGCCGACTTCGATGACGCCGGTTTGCGGGGTGATTCCGGCCGCTTTGACGATTTTATCGAGGATATTCTTGTCGGTCAGGAAGTTTTGGCCCAGATGCTTCTTGATCCGGAACCCGCTTTCCGTCAAAATGCGGCCGACGCCGCCTCTCTCTGACTCGTTCATGTCATCCATCCAGACGCTCGGCGGGAATACCGAGCATGTTCATCCATTTGAGGAGCGTTTTTGCGTTCGACGGGGGCAGCCCGAGCCGTTCCGACACCGATTCGCGGCGTTTCGAGGCATCGATAGAACCCGAAAGGCCTCTTGCATAGAGATCGGCGCCGGTGACCGCGCCCGGGAAGGTCCCGCCGATCGTGTAGACGCCGCGCAGCGCGGAATCGATCGCGATCGGACTCGCATGCTCGACGCCGACCTTGCGGCCATTCTCGCTGATTGCGGCCTTGCGCGGGAGGAAGGCGATCTTTGCATTCGGAACTTCCAGGAGGATCCGGTCGGTGATCATCCTGCCGGGATGGTCGGGGTCGAGGAAAAGAATCACGCCGCGACGTTTTGAAGCGCTCTTGATGAGCGCGATCGTCCCCTCGGCGATTTCGCTGCCGTTGGTCACGATGCATTCGATGCCGGGGTAGACCGATTCGAGTTTTTGTTTGTCGTGCATGCCTTCGACGACGAATATCTCAGTAAACATTGACTGCTCCGAATTTTATTTATATCGTTAATTTGCCCATATTTGGGCATTTTGTCATTTTTTTGGGATGTATTGCGATGGGAAGTGCTTTTGTTTCGCCCGCTCCGGTACGATGATCGAAATCGCCCTGCGGCAGACCTTGATCTCCTGGTTTCCGGTACCTCCGGACTCGCCGTCGACGTTCCATTTCGACTTCGTATCGGTGTTGATCCGCATAGCGCTCGTGCGGAACCGCTTGACCAGCGGCGTCGACCAGAACGGCAAGATGAACGAGAAGAAATAGATGATGTTGTT
>CAIMSF010000017.1 GCA_903844055.1 uncultured bacterium | reverse complement strand
TCAAGGGCATCGAGAACGACGAGGAGTTCGCCGATCGCGCGGAAAAACTGTTCTCCCCGGACGTGATGAAGGGAATCTCCTACGACCAGCTGTTGAAACTCAAGGAGTATCTGCGATTCGAATTCGAGTTGCTGCGCAGCAAGCGCGGCGACACGCTTCTCGGCAACGCCGAGTACGACGCCGCCATCGCCGACCTGTCCCTGCGTTCCAACGCCGAGCATACGCTGCACGCCGTGCTGGCGCTCGCCAAGGCGGTCGTCTCGTCGTCGCAGAAGAAGTACAACTTCCTGATCACGAAGTGCATCAAGTTCATCGGCGCCAACTACGCCTTCAACATCGGGCTCTACGACGCCGCGAAGAAACTCAACATCAGCACCGTCTACCTGAGTCAGTTGTTCAAGAAGGAAACGGGGATGAACTTCAACGCCTACGTCAACGAATACCGCCTGAACCAGGCGAAGAAGCTGATCGACGAAGGCAAATACAAGATGAGCCAGATCGGCGAGATGGTCGGTTTCAACAACACGCAGTATTTCAGCAATTGCTTTAAGAAGATGTTCCAGATGACGCCGGTCGAATATAAGAACCGCGGCAACAAGGCCTGATCGCGGCGATCGGTCGATGCCGGGGTTTGAGCCGCAATCGGGTTCAAACCCTTTCGTTTCGATGCGAATTACGGCCGCCGTCCTTTGAAAACCCTTTCTTAAAAACTTGCAAAAAATGATAATTTTGTGGAATTGTATTGGGTTTTTGCCTTTGCTATAATGGGCTTAGTTTTATGTCACCCATCGTCAAAGGAGGAAATAGGCAATGAGTACCAATGTCAATCGTTTCTTCAAAGGCGTTTCTGGCGCGCTCCTGGTGATGCTCCTTTTCTTCTTGGCATCATGCACCGGCGTCACCACGATCCCGGTCGACAGCATCTCGGTGAGCGAATCCGCGATCACGTTGACCGAAGGCGAGACCCATGAACTGACAGCCCTGATCGCGCCGACCGACGCGACCGATCCGACGATCACCTTCTCATCGAGCGACAACGCGGTCGCGACGGTCGATGCGGACGGCCTCATCACCGCGATTTCCGAAGGGGTGGCGACCATCACCGCCACCGCCGGATCCGCGACGGCGACCTGCGTCGTGACGGTCGAAGCGCCCGTCGTGGTCGAAACGGTCAACGGCTTCAAACCGTTTGAAAAAGGCGGCCTCCTCGGCACCGAGGGCGGAACCTATTATCCTGTGACCGTCACGGCGGTCGGAACGAACGCCGTCCGCTTCAGCGGCAAGGGCGGACTCAGCTGGCCCGATACGGCCAACAACATGGTTCCGGACGCGATGGGCGGCTATTACGATACGGCCGTTCAGATCGACGGACTGAAGGTCCTGTTCAAACTGGACGACCCGATGGAATTCAGCGGCGACCACTGGCACTTCATCGCCCTCGAGAGCGAAAAGCAACTGTTCAACGCTTGGAACGGATCCGACCCGGTGCAAACCTTCTTCGTGATGATCGCCTATGAAGGCGGCAAGATCAAACTACAGCCGCATTACCGCGATGTCATCGGTCTCGGCGAAGGCTGGAGCTATCTCGGCAAGAGCCAGGGCGTCGACGGTACGACCGATACGATGGTCACGATCGAGTTCAACATGACCGACGCCGGCCTCACCCTCTATCTCAACGGCGTCCTGCAATGGTTCGACACGATCAACTCCTACTACATCCCGATCATCGAAACCTTGTTCGGCGACGATGACGTGTACCTCATGGCGGGCGCCCATATCGGCAACCCCGGCGCCCAGTATGAGGACGAATACGCCTTCACGCTCGGCATCGACCATAGCGCGTCGACGTTGAAGGACGTCGTCTCGATCGCCTTCACCGAAGCGACCAAGACCATCATGGCCGGCGACACCGCCGAACTGGAAGTGACCGTCAACCCGGTTGACGCGAGCAATCAGAACATCACTTACTCCACCAGCAACGTGAACGTCGCGACCGTCAACGCGGAAGGCGTCGTCACGGCGATCGGCGAAGGTTCCGCGACGATCACGGCACGCGTCGAAGGCAAATCGGCGACCTGCGCCATCACCGTCATCCCGTCCGACGTCGATGCGACGGGCATCGAACTGGACGCAACGACATTGACCATCGAACAATTCACGACCGGCCAGCTGACCGCGACGGTTCTGCCGCTCAACGCGGGGAACAAGAACGTGCTCTGGTCGATCCTCGACGCCGACACCAACGTGACGCTGACGCCGGATGCCGTGAATCGGCAGATCGCGACCGTCGCCGGCGTGTACGTCGGAACCGTCACCGTCCGTGCCACGATCGGGACGTTCACCGCGACCTGCGAAGTCACCGTCACTCCCGGAACGCTGAACGGCTTCAGCCAGTTCCTGCCGGGCGGTCTCGTCGGCGGCACGACCTATGACAGCGACATCCTGATGGAATCCTGCGACGCGGCGGACGACTGCGTGAAGTTCACCGGCCGCGGCGGCACCAACTGGGGCGACACCAACAACCCGCCGTCGACGATGGGCGGCATCTATACGAAACCGGTGTCCTTCGACAACCTTGAAATCCTCTACAGCGTCGACAGCTGGATCGACGGCGGCACGAACCACTTCTACGTGATCGCCATCTCCACCGCCCCGGCATGGTTCAACAACGCCGCCGGAACGGCGGACACGCTGTACTTCATGTTCGCCTACAACAACGGCAACGTCACCCTCCGCGCCCACAACATCGGCGAAGAAGAGGGTTGGACGCACATCGGCGTGAGCCAGGGCGTCCCCGCGGCGGGCGGACAGTACTCGATCAAGTTCCTCAAAGTCGACGGCGGCTACGAAGTCTACATGAAGAACGCCGGACAGACCGAATACACGCTGCAGAATTTCGAAGGCGTCACCGTCCTTTCGATCGCCGAAACCTACTTCGGTTCCGTCGATGACGTGTACGTGATGGCCGGCGCCTACGCCGAGACCTTCACCTCGCCGTGGTCCTTCACGCTCGGCGTCAACGCCGGTCTGGCAACCCTCAACGGATTCAACCAATTCCTGCCCGGCGGCCTCGTCAACGGCACGACCTACGACGGCGACATCCTGATGGAATCCTGCGACGCCGGAGCGGACTGCGTCAAGTTCACCGGCAGGGGCGGCACCAACTGGGGCGACACCGACAATCCGCCTTCCACGATGGGCGGCTACTACACGATTCCCGTATCGCTCAACAACCTTGAGGTCCGCTACAGCGTCGACAGCTGGATCGACGGCGCCACGAACCATTTCTACGTGATCGCCTTCTCGGCCGCGCCGGCATGGTTCAACAACTCCGCCGGCACCGCCGACACGCTCTTCTTCATGTTCGCCTACAATGCCGGCAACGTCACCCTCCGCGCCCACAACATCGGCGAAGGCGAGGGCTGGACGCACATCGGCGTGAGCCAGGGCGTCCCCGCCGCGGGCGGCCAGTACTCGATCAAGTTCGTCCGGGTGGACGGCGGCTACGAAGTCTACATGAAGAATGCCGATCAGTCCGCCTACACCCTCCAGAATTTCGAAGGCATCACCGTCCTTTCCATCGCGGAAACCTACTTCGGCGGCGACGAGGACGTCTACGTGATGGCCGGCGCCTACGCCGAGACCTACGCCTCGCCGTGGTCCTTCACGCTCGGCGTCACTCCCGCTCCGGCGATGGTGAACGGGTTCAGCCAGTTCCTGCCGGGCGGCCTCGTCGGCGGAACGACCTACGACAGCGACATCCTGATGGAATCCTGCGACGCGGCGGAAGCCTGCGTGAAGTTCACCGGCAGGGGCGGCACCAACTGGGGCGACACCAACAATCCGCCTTCCACGATGGGCGGCCTGTACGCGACGAAGGTGGGATTCGACAACCTCGAGATCCTCTACAGCGTCGACAGCTGGATCGACGGCGGGACGAACCACTTCTACGTGATCGCCCTCTCGGCCGCACCGGCGTGGTTCAACAACGCCGCCGGCACCGCCGACACGCTCTTCTTCATGTTCGCCTACAACAACGGCAACGTCACCCTCCGCGCCCACAACATCGGCGAAGAAGAGGGCTGGTCGCACATCGGCGTGAGCCAGGGCGTCCCCGCCGCGGGCGGACAGTACTCGATCAAGTTCGTCAAGGTCACCGGCGGCTACGAAGTCTACATGAAGAACGCCGGACAGGCGGAGTATACGCTGCAGAATTTCGAAGGCGTCACCGTCCTCGCGATTGCCGAAACCTACTTCGGCGCGATCGACGGCGTCTACGTGATGGCCGGCGCCTACGCCGAGACCTACACCTCGCCGTGGTCCTTCACCCTCGGCGTCAAACCGGCTCCCGCCGCATAATCCCAGAATCCCTGATCAAACGCATGTCGATTCCGGCGTGTCGCACAAACTAGAACACAAACGGAGGTTAACGTGAAAAAATTCATCAGGCATCTCATGCTCATTCTCACCGTTGCGTCCGTCCTGTTCGCTTTCGGGGCTTGCGCCGAAACGACCGAGGACGGCTACGACGTCGTCGTCTGGAGTTACGACGCGGAGCTCACCGACATCATGATCGCGGAATTCAACAAGATCTACCCCGACATCCGGGTGCAAAACGTTCCCGTCGACGGCAACGCCTACGACCAACTGCTGCAGACGGCGCTGTTCGTCGACGAGGACGTCCCGGACATCATCTGGGGCGACTACTTCAAGCGCGGGAAGATCTATTCGCTCGACATCCTCGAGACCCTTACGGACGCCCCTTACAATCTCGATACGGGCCTGATCAGCGACTGGGTCCTGGAGCTTGGAAAAGATGAAGACGGCAACGTCGTCGGCGTCGAGGCGGGTCCCGCCCCGACCGGACTGCTCTACAAGCGCGACCTGACCCTCGAATACCTCGGGACCGACGACCCGGAGGAACTCTCCGAGATGTTCTCGACCTGGGAAAGCTTTTTGGCCGCCTGCCGCAAGATCAAGGCCGACAGCGGCGGCACCGTCACGCCGTTCGCCAGCATCGGCGACGTCTACTGCATCCTCGTCGGCATGACCAACGTCCCCTATCTGGTCGACGGCATGTCGAATGTCGAGGCCGTCTGCGACGCGGTCTTCGAAAAGCTCGAAGTCTTCGTCGACGAGGGCCTGTGCGGCCGGATGGACCAATGGACCGCCGCCTATTTCACCACCTACAACAACGGCAACTACGTCTTCAACATCTGCCCGGCCTGGGCGCCCGACTACCACATCAAGAAGAACGCCGTGGACCAGGAAGGCAACCTCGGCATCTGCATGCCCCCCGGCGGGAAGATGTTCAGCTTCGGCGGCACGACCTGGAGCATCTACAAGAACGCCCGCGACAAACAAGCCGCCTGGACCTTCCTGCAATGGTGC
>CAIMSF010000016.1 GCA_903844055.1 uncultured bacterium | reverse complement strand
GAGAAATCGCGCGTCCCGAGGACGAGCGCGGCGGGATGGTCGTCCAGGGCCGTTCCGATTTTCAGGATGTCGTCGGGCCGGTGCTGGCCGTCGGCGTCGCATGTGACGTAACCCGAACAGTCGGGATAGGTTTCGGAAGCGTAGCGGATGCCGGTCTTGATCGCCGCGCCCTTGCCTTGGTTGACGGGATGGCGGAGGACCAGGCATCCGGCCGTTTCGGCCGCGGCGAAGACCGGCGCGCAGGAGGGGTCGCTGCCGTCGTCGACGACGACGATCGGGCCGCCTTTGAGCGCGATCAGCCCGTCGATAAGGCGATTCAGTTTTTCATCGGGCTGATAAGCGGGGATGATGATGACGTTCATGGCGGACCTCACGGGTGCGGCTTCGATTTCTTGTTTCGGGATTGGACGAGTTGGATGATGTAGAGGATGCCTGTGATCGACAGGAGGATGACGCCGGCGTAGAAGAAGACGTTGACGAGTTCTTCCTCCGTGCCGTAGATGTCGAACACGCCGTGCAGCAGGAATCCGACGGAAAGGGTCGCAAGGCCCATCGGCCAGACCGCCTTCACGATCGCGTTGGGATAGGGAAGGAAGAACAGCAGGAGCGATACAAGGCTTCCGCCGACGAGCGGGATCACGAAGGCCGTCTGCATGTAGATCGACCGGACGCCGTGCGCGAAGATGCCGTAGACGAGGTTGAAGGCGACCAGGAAGACGGCGAAGCAGAGGCCGCGGAGCGCTTCTTTCTTCAGGATCTTACGTTCGCTTGATGTAGACACAGTCCCCCACCTTCCGTTCCGTGCCTTCGCTCGGCTTGTTCACGACGGCGCCGTCGAACCACATCGTGGCCGATCCGCCGCCGTCGAAGTTGTAGGCGGTGACGCAGCCGAGCGAGATCATGATCCAGGCGAACTCCTCGATGTCGGCGCCGTGCGAAATCTCCGTGCGGCCGTCGACGGTGACGAACATGAAGTGGTTTTTACCGACCGCCCCGAAGCCGGAGCGGGGATTGTTCACGCGGTCGCGCTCGAGGCCGTCGTTGACGCTCGCGACCATCTGCCCGTCCTCGACGAGGATCGGTCCGAACGACCAAAGCTGCCATGCGCCCCGGTCAAAGACCGCCTGGACCGTCGTTTCGGATTCCTTCAGGGTGATCACGGTGCCGTCGGCGAGGAGGGCGACGGCGCTGCGGTTGGAAACCGTCGAGCGCAGGATCGCGCCGTTGCGGATCACGAAGCCGACGCTGTAGTGGCTGGCGTAGTCGGAGTTGATCGCGAACACGGCGTCGTGGTTGTTGGCCATCGTCGAGACCGTCTCGACGATGTTCGTGCCGCCGAAGGTGTTGTAGGCGAACGCGCCGAGGATCTCGTAGGCGCTTTCGACGACGACGTCGGCGACGTAGACGTCGGAGTTCGACGCGCGGATCTGATACAGGGTGAGGAGGACCGTCGGGCTTTCATACGTGCCGATGACGGTTCCGGCGCTGAGCACGGCCGGAACGGTGCCGGGATAGGTCAGTCCGGCGGTGGTGGTCGTTACGGGTTCGGTGGTGGTGCCTGGACCGACGGACGTCGTCCCGTCCGCGGTGGTGACGGTCGTGACGGGTCCGGTCGTCGTGATCGTGGTCGTGATCGTGGTCGTGATCACGGGATCGGTGATGACGATCCCGCCGTGGGGGATGACGAACTGGTAAAGCAGGACGAAGGTCGTGAATCCGACGAGCACGAGGTAGAAACCGAGGATCCCGAGGCGCATTGCGTTCGGGCGGATCGACATGGACCATCACCTGCCTTTCATGGATGGATGGATGGATGGGACGATATGGGCGCAATCAAGCAAGTCATGGCCTGTTTGGCGCCGCGACGCTTCTTATTATACCACCATCCGGATGAATCTTTGGTGAAAATCGCGTGACGTTAAGGCGAAAGACGGGCGTAATCACGACCAGCCGCCTGTCGTTTGCGGTGAAGGGCACCGCCGGACCATCCTGTCGGAATCCGTTCCCTCGTTCGATGCGGCGGTGCACCGATCGGCGGAGTGCCATTCGTCGAGCCCTTCCGCATCGTACCTGGTCCCGCCGGCCTTGATCGCTTCATGACTGGCTCAGGTCCGTCCGCGACGTCACCGGCAAGATTCCGACTGCGAAAAACCGGACGGAAGATTGCATTCGTCATGAATACCCGATACAATGGAAGGGAAAGCGATGGCGCGTCCCCGATGTCGGCGGATGATCGTCAAGCGGAAGTACAAACAAGTTGGGGAGAAGCTCCCCGATCGACCATCGTCCGGGAGGGATGCCTGATGCCGAACCGAGAGAAGCCCCATCGAATGTGGATCCTTCTCGTGATCTTCGCGTGCGCCGCGACGACGGCGTTCGGGATCTGGCATTTCTTCATCCCGGCGCAATGGGATTGGTACTCGTACATTTCGGCGGATGCGCCGGAACTGATCGTCGCGGTCCGCGCGATCAACGTGTTCTTTTCGCTTTGTCTCGTGTTGATCGGAATCGCCGACTTGCTGATCGTCCTGGTCGGCTCCGACCGCTTCGCGCGGATCGTCATGCTTGGGCTCTCGGTCGTCTTGTGGACGGTCCGGGTGGCGATGCAGATCGTCGCGCCGCAGGGATCGGCGGCGCCGGCGCTGCAGTACGGCATGTTGGCCGGGTTTCTCTCGATATGGAGTTGCTTTACGATCGCACTTTTGATCGTAGTCAAGCCGCAGAAGAGGTAGTCTCATGACGGATCTATACTACAATGCCCGATTCTTCGTCGGCGGGTCCTACGCCGAAGCCGTCCTCGTCGAGGACGGCCGTTTCGTCTATGTCGGTGACCGTGCCGAAGCACTTGCCAGACACACCGGCGGGGAGACGGTCGATCTGCACGGCGCGCTGGTCGTCCCCGGCTTCAACGACAGCCACATGCACCTCTACGGCATGGCGGCCACGATGGAGCGGCTGTCGCTTCAGGACGTCACCTCCGTGGGGATGTTGCAGGAAAAGCTTCGCGCCTATCTCCAATCGCCCGCTTTCAATGGCGATTACCTTACCGGACGCGGTTTCAATCAGGACTGTTTCGACGTCAAGGTGTTTCCCACGAGAGCGGACCTTGACGCCGTATCGAGGGACGTTCCGATCATCGTCACGCGCGTCTGCGGACACATCGCCGTCGCGAACACGGCGGCACTTTTGCGTTCGGACATCGACGCTTCGACGCGCGTCGACGGCGGTACGATCGATTATCCAACCGGACTCGTGACCGAGAAGGCGCTCGGTTGCCTTTTCACGAGCGGCTTGGTCACCACCAAGGACGAAGTGAAGCGGCTGCTCATCAAAGGCATGCGTTACGCCAACCGCTACGGCGTGACGACCCTCCAGACCGACGATCTGATGCATGCGTTTCCCGACGATTTCGAACGGATGATCGAGGTGTACCGGGAACTCGACGAAGCGGGACTCCTGACGGTGCGGATCCGCGCGCAAAGCAACCTCCCGACGCTCGATCGATTGAAGGAGTACATCGCGAAGGGTTATCCGAACAAGGTGTACAGCGAACGCCTGAAGATGGGTCCGCTCAAGATCCTGACCG
>CAIMSF010000015.1 GCA_903844055.1 uncultured bacterium | reverse complement strand
TTGCTCTATCATGACCGCCTGCTCTACGACCATTTCGACAAGCAGATGTCGGTGATCCCGATCGAAGACTATCCCGCCTTCGCGAGGAACCGCCACGGCATCCGCCAGTGGGGACGCGTCCAGGAGACGATCGATCAGATCGCCCCGACGATGCGCGACCTCTTCCGGTCGAAGGAATCCTTCTCGACGAAGGAGTTCGATCTCGGGAAAGCGGATTGGTACTGGGGCGAGACGACGCTCGCTCGGGCGGCGCTCGAGGCGATGTTCTACTCAGGCGAACTGTTGATCCACCACAAGGAAGGCAAGATCCGCCACTTCGCCCCCGCGATCCGTCTGCTTCCCAAGGAACTCTACGAAGCTCCCGACCCGCATCCGGATGAAGCAAGCCATTTGGCCTGGCGGGTGCTCCGCCGCGTCGGCGCGGTCGGTCTCCTCTGGGATAAGGGACCGGAAGCCTTCCTCGGCATCGGCGGCCTCACCGCCGCATCTCGCAAGCAAGCCTTTTCGCGGTTGCTTCTGGAGGAATCGATCGTCCGTGCCGACGTCGAAGGCGTGAAGGATCCGTTCTATCTGAAGTCTGAAGACCTGCCGCTCGTCGAGGCGGCGAAGTCCGATAGGACCTATCCGAAGAAGGCTTCGCTCCTCGCGCCGCTCGACGGGATGCTTTGGGACCGGAAACTGATTTCGACGCTGTTCGGCTTCGACTATACCTGGGAGATCTACACGCCTCCGGCGAACGTCAAGTTCGCGCACTACACGCTCCCGCTCCTCTATGGCGAAGCGTTCGCGGGACGGGTCGAGCTGCGCACCCTGAAGAAGGAAGACGTCCTCGCCGTCAGGCACGTGTGGCTCGAGGACGGGTTCAAACCGACGAAGGCGTTCGAAACGGCCCTTGCGGCCTGTTTCGATCGGTTCGCCAAGATGTCCGGATTGTCGACCGTCCGGATCGACGAAGCGTAAGGAGGAACTTTCGATGCCGCTCTACCATGATTTCGCGGACCATTACGATTCCATCTTCCCGACCGATCCCGAGACGGTCGGCTTCCTGGCGAAGAGCTTCGCGAAAGGCCGAATCCTCGACCTCGGCTGCGCCACCGGCGGTACTGTCCTCGCGCTTCGCAAGAAAGGCTTCCGGGCGGACGGGATCGACCTCGACGAGGCAATGATCCGGATCGCCAGACGAAACGCGGCGGCGGCCGGCTCGCCGGCGTCCTTCGGCGTCGCGGACATCCGGTCGCTTTCCGCGAACGCGCTCTACCAGGGCGTCTACTGCATCGGGAACACTCTCCCCCACCTGACGGATGAACAAGACATCCAAGAATTAGTCCGGAAGATGTATTTCGCCCTCGTCGACGGCGGATGCGCGGTGGTCCAGATCGTCAACTACGACCGCGTCCTCGACCAGAACGTCACCGCCCTTCCGACCCTGCGCGCGGACGGCCGGACGTTTGTGCGCGGATATCGAAGGGAAGGCGGGATCCTCCGCTTCCAAACGGTACTCACATACCAAGATGAAAAGTATCACGGCGACGTGCCGCTCTATCCGCTGCGGGCAAGGACCCTCGAGGCGATGATGCGGTCCGCCGGATTCCGGCAAGTCGTCCTGTTCGGCGACTTCGACGAGCGTCCGTTCGATCCTCGGACATCGTTCGCGCTGGTCGCGAGAGGAGTGAAATGATGAATACGATGAAGTGGCAACGCATCCTCTACCGGAGCGCCCTCGCCCTCGGCTCCGCCCTCGGCGTCGGGCTCTACCTCTACCAGACGGAGGACCCCGTGTCCTCCCTGTCCTATTTCACGAACCAGTCGAACCTCCTCTGCGTCGGCCTCTTCGGCGTCCTCGTCGTCAGGGAACTCCTCGGGAAGACGAACGA
>CAIMSF010000014.1 GCA_903844055.1 uncultured bacterium | reverse complement strand
TACGGCAAGGACATGCCGCCGTGGCGCGACCTCGTCGAGGATTCCAACGCCGGCGAACGCGCCAGAAGCGCCGCCGCCCGCGGCTCGACGGCGACCGCGACGATCCTGGTGTCCGAAGCGAAGGCCAAGGAACTCGGCATCGTCGATCCGATCACCACCTATGTCTCCTACGCCTTCCGGCCGCCGTACGTCGGAAACCACTTCCACTACGAGGGCGACCCCGACCACACCCCCTACGACATCGCCGAGCAGCCCGCCATCATGCAGGCGGCGAAGGACGTCTACAAACTCGCCGGGATCACCAAGGACGACATCGACGTCGTCCAGGTCCACGACCTTTCCGGCTTCGAAGGAATCATGTCGCTCGAAGCCCTCGGGCTCGTCCCGATCGGCGAAGGCGGACGCTTCGTGATGGCAGGCGGGACGACCCTCAAGGGCCGCTATCCGACCTGCACCTACGGCGGCGGCATCGCCTACGGACACACCTCGGTCGGCTCCGACTTCCAGATCGGCTTCATCGAGAACTGCCTGCAACTACAGGGTAACGCCGGCGACCGCCAGGTCGAAAATGCCAAGGTCGGCGTCTGCCAGGCGTACGGCACGCACCACAGCTTCGACGTGGTGTGCGTCCTCAAGAAAGGGGAGATTTGACATGGGATTTGACAACCTCCACGGCGCGATCCCGAAAGTCGAAATCCACAACACGGTCAAGGCGTACAAGGAAAAAGCCGGCCGCTACCGCCTCCAGGGCGTACGCTGCGAAGACTGCGGGACCCTCTGGTTCCCGCGCCGCTTCGTCTGCCCGAAATGCCAGTCGCAGCATCTCGCCCCCTACCTCTGCATGGAAACCGGGAAGGTCGTCACCTCGTGGGTCGACACGATGGGCTTTCCGGCGATCGGCTACGAGGACATCGACACCCGCGTCGTCGCGATGATCACGCTCGACGACGGCATCACGGTGATCGCCGAAATCGCCGACGAACACCTCGAAGTGCCGAAGGATACGCCCGTCGAGATGATCATCCGCGCCCAGAAGCGCGACGACACCGGCAACCTCACGTACGGCTACAAGTTCAAAGTGTGCCAATGAATCAAACAAATAAAAAAATCATAGGAGGAAACAGACAATGTCGAAGATCGGAACCGTTTTGATGGGATTGCCGCAACTGTTCATGCAGGACAAGGCCAAGGGCTGGAACCGCGTGATCGCCTTCGAACTGACGGGCGAGGAGCCCGGCTGCTACACCGCCGTCATCAACAACCAGACCCTCGTCGTCCACGAGGGCAAGCCGACCGAAGCCGAGCTTCAGCTCAAGCTGCTCACGATCACCGGCGAAAGCCAGTTCGTCTACCAGATGTTCGCCGGCGAAGTCCCGCCGATGAAGCTCGTTAACGCCAAACTGATCCAGATGAAGGGCAGCATCATCGACTCGATGAGCTTCTCGCGCATCTGGAACCTGCCGAAAAAGTACTGAGAACGCGGCCATGGCGCTACACTACCGCAAGGAACAGAACCACCGCTGGGCGGAAAACCTGGCGGCGGCGAAGGCGGCGTATGAGAAAGGCGACCGGCCGGGATTCTATCAAGGCACCCTCGAAACCGCCTTCCCCTACCCGGGGATGAAGATCATGGGCGCCTTCTGGGTGGCCGAGAACATGGAGATGCACGAACGCCTCTCCCTCCATACCGATGTCCTCGCGATCCAGGACGAAGCCGAATACGACCGGCTCTCGCGCCTGTATTACGGTTGGTTCCTCGAGGACTTCGCGGCGCTCGCCGAGGAACATCGTTTGTTCGATAAAAAAACAATCAACGCGCTGTTCATGATGGCGATCGAGGAACGGCTCGACCAATTCGACTGGGAAGCCGAGATCGCGCAGCTCCAGGCGCGCAGCGAGGCCGAGGAAGCGGGCCCCGCGCTGCTTTCCGACTGGTTCTTCTTCTGCGCCCGCTTCATCCTCTCCTACGCGCAGAACCTGATCCGCCAGGGCGTCCGAACCGCCCTCTACGTCAAGCAAAACGGCAAGGCCGCGCTCGAAGCGGCGATCCGGCCGACCGTCACCTACTTCAGCTGGAAGATCAACCGCATCTTCTTCAACGAGGCGATGCCGAAGACCGGCTTCTCGGACCTCTCCGACGTGATCAGCCTCGGCTCCTACGGGATGCTCTCCGACCAGGCCGTCGGCAAGGGCTATGAAACGAAGAACGGCAACACCACGGAGAAGCGCAGCATCCTCTCCACCTGTCAACTGTACGGCTTCATCGATTCGGTCGCGACGTTCATGGGACTTGAGAAGGGCGCCACCTCGGCCGCCTACTGCCCCTACTGCGTCGGCCACGGGCGGACCACGATGCACTTCGTCGTCCCGCCGGACCGGACCGTCCGCTATTCGCTGGAAACCGGGCTCGGCTACGGCGGGAAGGAATGCACCTTCCTCCTCGAGACGACCCCCGGGGACGACGATGCGCGCTGCGAGGAAGCGACCGCCAAGATCTTCGGCGACGAGCCGCTCTCGTACCAGAAGGAGGCATGAACATGCGATTTAAAGATCAGGTCGTCATCGTCACCGGCGCCGCCTACGGCATCGGCCGGGCCACCGCCCTCGCCTTCGCCAAGGAAGGCGCGATACTGGTCGTGACCGACTACAACCAGAAGAAACTCGCGGAAACCGTCGAACTGGCGAAGGCCCTCGGCGCGACCATCCGCTCCTACGTCTTCGACATCCGCGACGAGGCGAAGATCGACGCCATGGTGGCGGACGCGATGGACGCCTTCGGCAAGATCGACGTCCTCGTCAACAACGCCGGCGTCGGCCAGTTCAACCCGTTCCCGACCACCTCGCCGGACGAATGGGACACGATCATGGGCATCAACGGCCGCGCGATGTATCTGATGTGCCGCGCCGTCGTGCCGCACATGCTCGACGTCGACAAGGGCGCGATCGTCAACATCACCTCGATCATGGGCGAGTTCGCCGGGATCGCGCAGTCGATCTACAACGCCTCCAAGGGCGCCGCGAAGATGCTCACGCAGGGCATCGCCAAGGACCTCGGGTCGACCGGCGTCCGCTGCAACGCCGTCGCCCCCGGCATGATCCAGACCGGCCTCACCGAAAACATGTTCGCCGACGCGACCCAGAAGGCGTGGTTCGAGGAGCGCATCCCGATGGGACGGGTCGGCCGTCCCGAAGACATCGCGAACGCCGTCCTCTTCCTCGCCTCCGAAGACGCCTCGTACATCACCGGCGCGACCCTCAAGGTCGACGGCGGGATGACCTGCGCGATGAACTGAAGGGAGAACCCGTGAAAAAACCGAAGATCGTCCTCACCCCCGAACAGCTCGCCCTCCGGAAAGCGGAGCGCAAGGAGACCTTGCGGCTCGGCTTCAGGGACGGCATCGTGCCGTTTTTCGTCTATCTCGGCATCTGCGTCGTCTGCATCTTCGAATTCGTCTTCCTGATCGCCAACGACGTCTTCCCCAACGTGCCCGGCGTCCCCGAACTCTTGATCGGCGGACATGTGGCCAACGATCCCAACTGGTTCCGCTTCGTGTACATGTTCGTCGGGATCCCCGTCATCTTCGTCTTGCTCAAGTGGGCCTCGAGGATCGCCGGCAGGAAGAAGGCCTTCTACGTCGCCGTGATCGCCGCGATCCTCGCCTGGCAGGTCATCGGCGAATGTTCCTGGCACTTCGGCCTCACGGTCGACGGCACGTACCTCTTCTTCCCGATCGTCGAGGGACCGCAGGGGACGTTCTTGCTCCTATTCGTCACCGCCCTCGTCGCTTATCTCGCAACGACCAAGAAGCTGCCCTGGTACATGCTCGTCTTCCTCGTCGCCTTCCTGTCCAACTGGGGTGCGCACTGGATCATCCTCGGCGTCGCCCCGTGGTTTTCGACCTCCGCGTCGTATTTCAATCCGGCCAAGTGGCCCAAGCTCGTCGGGATCCTGGTCGGCATGCATGGCACGCTGATGCTCGTCTACCGCATCCTCTTCAAGGCGAAGACGCTCGAGGAGCGGCTCATGCTCGCGATCGCCCTCTACGCCTGCTTCGGGATCTTCGTCGAAGGCGTGTTCGGCTTCGGCGCGAGCCTCGAATAGGATCCACCGCATGAAAAGCCCTGAACCGGGCGACCGGTTCAGGGCTTTTGAATTCTGGCGACGAGGAGGACGGCCTCTTCCTCAGGCTTGTTTGATCGCCTGATAGAGCGCCTTGTACTTTTGGAATTTGCTTGCGTAGGCCGCATGCGCCGCCGCGTCGGGTGTGAAGTGACCGACGTCCTTGATCAGGTCGGCGCAAGCCGCGTCGACCGTCGGATACGCGCCGCATCCGGTCATCGCGAGGATCACCGCGCCGATCGCGCCGCCTTCGGCGGTTTCGATGCGGGAGAGCCGGATTCCCAGAACGTCGGACAGCATCTGCATCCAGAAGTCCGACTTCGCGCCGCCGCCGATGACGCGTGCGGCATCGCAGGAAATCCCGATCGCATGCATCGATTCGAAGCAGTCGCACAGCCCGAAGCAGATTCCTTCGATGACGGCGCGCGTCAGGTCGCCGCGGCCGTGCCGGACGTTCAGTCCCTGGAAGCAGCCGCGGGCATGCGGGTCGTTGATCGGGCTGCGTTCGCCGTTGATGTAGGGCAGGAACCACAGGCCGTCCGCGCCGGACCCGGCGCATTCGGCCATGAGGGACGGATAGTCGTCCGTCCGCAGGATGTCGTTGGCCCACCAGTTCAGGCTGCCGCCGGCCGCGAGCATGACGCCCATGACGTGGTAGCCGCCGTTGGCGTGGCAGAAGCTGTGCATGCTGCCGGAGGCGACATGCAGGTACTTCGAACTGCTGGCGAAGACGACGCCGCTCGTCCCGAGCGAGATGCACATCCGGCCTTCGCCCACCGTGCCGGTGCCGATCGCGCCGACCGCCTGGTCGCCGCCGCCGACGACGACCTTCGTGGCAGGACCCAGTCCGGTCCGGGCATCAAAGGCGGGACGGACGGTTCCGATGGCCTGAAAGCTGTCAAACACGGTCGGCAGCTGTTCCTTCGCGATGCCGAGGACCGAGAGCATCGGTTCCGACCAGCGGCGGTTCGCCACATCGAAATAGAGCGTCCCGGAACTGTCGGAGACGTCCGAGGCGAACACGCCGCTGATTTGATACACAAGATAGTCTTTCGGCAGCATGATCTTCCTGATCCGCCGGAAGTTCTCCGGTTCATGGCGTTTCACCCACAGGATCTTCGGGGCGGTGAAGCCGGTGAAGGCGATGTTGCCGGTCCAGGATACGAGCCGGTCGGTCCCGATCACGTCGTTCAGATAGCTGCATTCTTCCGTCGTGCGGTTGTCGTTCCAGAGGATCGCGGGACGGATGACGCGGTCGTGCTCGTCGAGCAGCACCAGCCCGTGCATCTGCCCGCAAAAGCTGATTCCTGCCGCCAGGGAGAGGTCGACGCGCTGGGCAAGGGCGGCGAGGACGCCATGAAAGGCGTCGAGCCAGTCGTCCGGGTTCTGTTCCGACCAGCCCTCCCGAGGGTAGGCGCAAGGATAGGAACGGTGTTCGCTGTCGATGATCTTGCCGCCTTGCGCGACGACGACTTTCAACGACGATGTCCCGAGGTCGACGCCGAGATAGGTCTTCATTTGCCGAACATGATCTCGTTGAAGATCGTTTCCAGATACTCCTGCCGGCCGCTCTCCACCTCGACGTCCTGCAAGGTCAGCGCATGTTTGAACAAGGCATCGAAATCGGTCGTCCCGGCGACGATCTGCGCACCGATGCCGGACCGATAGCTGGCGTAACGATGCCGGACGAAATCCTCGATGCGGCCGTCTTCGATCAACCTGACGGCCATCCGGAGGCCGAGCGCGAACGCATCCATGCCGGCGATGTAGGAAAGGAGGATGTCTTCGAAGGTGTTCGACTGCCGCCGCGCCTTGGCGTCGAAGTTGAGGCCGCCGGAAGTGAATCCGCCGGCTTTCAGAACTTCCAGCATGCAGAGCGTCGTGTCGTAGACGTTCGTCGGAAACTGGTCGGTGTCCCAGCCGAGGAAGAGGTCCCCCTGGTTGGCGTCGATCGAGCCGAACGCCCCGTTGATCGCCGCCGTGCGCAGTTCGTGCTGGAACGTGTGTCCCGCGAGGGTGGCGTGGTTCGCTTCGATGTTCAGCTTGAATTCCGTTTCGAGATGATACTTCCGCAGGAAGTTCATGCAGGTCGCCGCATCGAAATCGTATTGGTGCTTGGTCGGTTCCTTCGGTTTCGGCTCGATGTAAAACAAGCCCGTAAACCCGATCTTGCGTTTGTAGTCGACCGCCATTTGGAGGAATCGGGCGAGATTGTCGAGTTCAAATCCCATGTCGGTGTTGAGGAGCGTGTCGTATCCTTCGCGTCCGCCCCAGAACACGTATCCGGCGGCGCCGAGGCGCTTCGCCGCGTCGAGGCCGGCCTTAACCTTCGCGGCGGCGATCGCGAACACGTCGGCGTTCGGACTCGTCGCGGCGCCGGCCATGAACTTCTTGTCGCTGAAGTTGTTGGCGGTGTTCCACAGCAGTTTCTTGCGATGCTTCTTCTGCAACGCCGCGAGATAGTCGACCATCGTTTCGAAATAGCCGAGACTCTCGCGGAAGGTCTTCCCCTCGGGGGCGATGTCGGCGTCATGGAAACAGTAATACTCCAGTTGCAGCTTGTCCATCAGGCCGAAGGCGAAATCGGCCTTTGCCTTGTAAATGGCCAGGGGATCGGTCGCCCCGAACTTCTTGTCCATCGTGTCGCCGCCGAACATGTCGGTCCCGGCGCCGCCGATCGTATGCCAGTAGCTCATCGCGAAACGGAGGTGTTCCTTCATCGGCTTTCCGAGGACGACCGCCTCGGGATCATAGTGTTTGAAAGTGAATGGATCGGATGATTGGGGCGCGTAGACGACGCGCGCCACTTCCCGATAGGTCTTCATGCGAAATCCTCCCGATTGGAATGCTTCTTCGATCTCCGGGAATCAGCCCTTGAGGGCTCCCCCGGTGATGCCCATGATGAAATGTTTCGAGGTCGCCGCGAAAAGCACGAGGAGCGGCAGCGTGGCGATCGTCATGCCGAGGATGCGCGTCGAATATTCGACCCGGAACAGCGACCCCATCGTCGCGAGTCCGATCGGGACGGTGTAGAGCGAGCGGTCCTTGAGGATCAGCATCGGTCCGAAATAGTTGTTCCAGGTACCGACGAAGGCGAGCAGGCCGAGGGCGATCACGGCCGGCATCAAGAACGGCATCACGATCTGGAAGAACATGCGGAGTTCGCCGCAGCCGTCCACGCGCGCGCTTTCCATGATTTCCTTCGGAACCGCGCTCTTCGCGAATTGCGAGAGCCAGAAGACTCCGTAGGTGTTGCCCATGGCCGGGATGATGAACGGCCAGTAGGTGTTGATCCAGTTGAACTGCTTCATCTGCCAGACCCACGCGACGGTCCCGAGCGATCCCGGCAGCATGAGCGTGAAGAAGACGAAGTTCATGAGGAACTTCCGCCCGCGGAAATCGAATTTCGCGAGCGCGTATCCGCCCATCGCGCTGGACAGGCACGTCAGGATCGTCGCCGGTACGGCGATCGTCAGGGAGTTGGCGAAGTAGCGGAAATACCCGGATTCGATGAGCATGTTGAGATTGGGCAAAAACTGCTGTCCGAACCAGAGATGGAGCTTCAGGAACAATTGGGCATTCACGTGCGTGCCCATGACCGTCATGATGTAGAACGGGAAGAGCGTCGAGACCGCAAACAGCGTGAGGACGCCATACCCGACCAGCTTGTCGACGAGTTGCCTTCTGCCTTTCGCCATCGCCGTCACTCCTTCTTCGTCATCAGTTTCATGCTCGTGAACGAGAACGCCGCCACGAACAGGAACATGCCGTACGAGAGAGCCGCGCCATAGCCGTAATGCATCGCGTTGAACGCTTCGTCGTAGATGAGCATCATCATCGTCAGGCAGGCGCGGTTCGGACCGCCGTAGGGCAACCCGCCGGAGGGACCCGAGCTGAACAGGAGGACCGGCGCGTCGTACATCTGGAAGCCGCCGATCATCCCCGTGATGACGATGAAGATGATGACGTCGCGGATCACCGGGAGGCTGATCGACCAGTAGGTCCGGACCGGACCGGCGCCGTCGATGTAGGCCGCTTCGATGACTTCGTCCGGGACGTTGGAGAGCGCCGACGAGAGGAACAGGACCGTACTGCCGAAGCTCGCCCAGACGAGCAGGAAGGCGAGCACGAACCGGCATCCCCATTCGGTTCCGAGGAAGTAGATGTTGTCCTGGATGATGCCGAGCGCGAGCAGGATCTTGTTGATCGTGCCGTTGTCATAGTCGAAGAGGATCGACCAGAGCAGGCCGACGGCGACCGGCGTCATCAAGGCGGGCAGATAATACAGGATGCGGAAGACGTGCTTCTTCTTGAGCGACTTCTTCTGGATGAAGAAACACAGGAAGACGGCGATGCCGATGCCGACCGGCATCGAAAGCAGCATCAACAGGAAGGTGTTGATGAGCGTTTCAAGCAACCGCGGGTCGGTGGCGAAATCGAACATCCGGACGTAGTTGTCGAATCCGATGTAGTTCATCTCGCCGAACCCGTTCCAGTCCGTCAGGCCGATGTAGAACGTGAACCCCATCGCGAAGAGGGTGAAGACGATGTACGTCACGAAGAAGGGCGCGCAGAACAGATAGGGCGCGGCACGGAATTTCCGTCGTTTGCGTTGCGTGGTGCGGGTACCTTCCATCGGGTTTCGCCTCCGTCAGTCTTCGGTGTCGAGATCCTCGTAGCGGTAGAGGAGCGGGGTCAGCACGTCCTTCGAACCGGCGTGCAGGTAGATCGGGTCGGACAGCTCCTCGATGTAATGCGCGAGGACGGTCGTCGATTCCTCGAGCCGGGCATCGCCCCAGTTGCTCCACTGGGGATAGTCCGTCCACTTCCAGTTGATGTAGCAGGTGGCCTTGATGACGGGATGGTTCCTGATGAAATCGAAGTAGGGAACGAACCATTCGTCCCATCCTTCCTCCGCGCCGACATCAAAGGTATAGGGCGTGGCTTCCGTGATCATGACCGGTTTATGGTGCGCCTCGGCGTCTTCGAGGAAACTCAGGGTGTTTTCGCTTTCGATGCTGCCGATGCGGAAGATGTCGATCGCCCACCAGTCGACGTATTCGTCGCCCGGATAGTACTTGAGGTAGTTCTTCTCGCTCGCGTCGGGGTTGTAGCACCAGAGGATTGCGATGTTCTTCGCTTCCGCCTCCTCGACGAGTTCGCAGAACCGGATGAAGGCGCGTTTGTAGATCGAGGCGTCCGTATAGCCGTTCCACTCGCCGTTGAATTCGAATCCCGGGCGAACGTAGACGGGACGGTCGAAGGATTTCAGGTTCAGGATCAACGCCTTGACGAGGGTATCCATCTCGCCGTCGGCGATCTGTTCGTAATAGACGTTGTCGGGATCTTCGTCGCGGTTGAAGTGGACCCCGACCTGCAGCATGACGTACTCGTCCGGATAACGCTCGAGGCCTTGCTTCATGTAGGCGGTCCAGTCGATGAAGTTGTGGTGCGGGGCGACATATCCCATCGAAATCGCGGGCATCAGGGAGAGATCCCCGAGTCCCTGAACGTAGTTGTCGAAGGAGATCGTCACGCCGTTCGCCGCCTGTCCGGCGCCGTGCAGGATGTAGTTCCCCTTCGGTTCGTACTTCTGGCCGAAGTTGACGCGGGGCAGATAGTTCGATTCGATGTCATAGTGGATGTCTTCGATGTCGACGGTGTCGGTCGGCGTGCATCCCGCCATCGCCCCCAGGGAGAGGGTCAGCGAGAGGATCAGCAGGATCGTGTTCAGGGGATTTCGATGCATGTGGGTTCGGCGTGCATCCATCACGATGCCACCGCTGTGCTCCTTCCATTTTGCGTTCGATCCGGAAAATCCATCGAATCGCACAAGCGCAGGAAGGGATGAGTCTTCCTGCGGTCGATCGGCGATGCCAAAATCCATCTTCGGGGTGCCGTGCGGAGAGGACGGATGCCGGCCGTCACTCGGTCGGAACGGGTTCCTCCCAGCCATAGAGCAGCGCGGTGATCTCCGCCTTCGATCCCGCGTGCAGATAGATCGGGTCGGACAGTTCGAGCCGGTAGTTCGCCTTGATCAGGGTCGATTCCTCAAGACGCGCGTCGCCCCAGTTGCTCCACTGCGGATAATCCGTCCACTTCCAGTTGATGTAGCAGGTCGCCTTGATCACCGGATGGTTGCGGACGAAGTCGAAGTAGCGGACGAACCATTCGTCCCAACCCTCGTCGAGCGTCACGTCATAGGTGTAGGGGGTGACCTCCGAGAGCATGACCGGCTTCTTGTGGGCTTCGGCGTCCTCGAGGAATTTCAGCGTGTTCCAGCTTTCGATGCTGCCGATGCGGAAGATGTCGATCGCCCACCAGTCGACGTACTGGTCGCCCGGATAGTATTTCAGGTAGTTCTTCTCGAGCGCGTCGGGATTGTAGCACCAGACGATCGCGATGTTGTCCGCCCCGCGTTCGGCGACCAGGTCGCAGAAGCGGATGAAGGCGCGTTTGTAGATGTCGGCGTCGGTATACTTGTTCCACTCGCCGTTGAATTCGAATCCGGGACGCACATAGACCGGCCGTCCGAACGATTTGAGGTTGTCGATGAGGGCGATCACCTGTTCGTCCATCTTGCCGTCCGCGATTTGCTCGTAATAGGGGGTTTCGGTCCATTCGCCGCCGTTCAGGTGCACCCCGACCTGCAGGAGGATATAGTCGTCGGCGTACCTGTCGAACTCCGTCTTCATGACGGCCGTCCACGCGCTGATGTCGCGATGGGGGGAGGCGTAACCCAGGTTGATGCACGGTTTGATCGATGCGTCGCCGAGCGCGGCGATGTAATGGTCAAACGAGATCCAGAGGCCGGACGTCGGAACCTGGCCGGCGCCGTGCAGGATATAGTTCCCCTTCGGTTCGAATTTCTGTCCGAAATTCACCCGGGGAAGATAGGCGGAATCAATGTCATAGTTGATGTTCGTGGTCAGCGTCGTTTCGTTTTTCATCGCACACCCTGTCAGGACGACCGATAGGATTATCAAACATACGGATAAAAGTACCGATGTCATCGATTTTCGATTCATGTTCGATCCGGCCGAAGGGGAATGGAAACGGTCGGCTTGCTCCTCTCATAGTAAATGGAATCTTGACTGCCCGGGATTCGGCGGCTTGATCGCCGCACGTCCGCGGACAAAGGCGAGGATGCGGGGTCGATTCCCCGAACGGGGTCCCAATCGTGAAAGTTTCGGCCGATCGAACGACCTGCCGAAACTTGTCGATTTATTCGAATATCTCAGGTAATTTGAGACGGAGTTCATCCATGATCTGGGTTTTGCACTCCGCCGCCGATTTGCCGTTCTTCATCGAGTTCAGCACGAGCCCGAGCGAATCGCCGATCGTGCTGTCGTACTTGGTGAGCGGACGGGCGTTCACGTTATCCATGTTGGATACGAAGAAGTCAAGGATCCGCTGTCCGCCGAAGAACGGGTCTTCGATGCCGTAGATCGCCTCGTTGCCATAGAGGGTGGAAAGCGATCCGACCCCGCCGCTGCCGCCGTTGGCGATCACGGCGTTGGTGATGTTGATCTGGCCTTGTTCGGTGAGCAAGCACCATTGCAGGAAGGTCCAGGCGGCTTGTTTGTCGCGGGCGTTCTTGTAGATGCTCCAGGTCGTGCCGCCGAAGCTGAACATCTTCCCGCCGGGGGGCATGCAGATGCCGAGGTTGCCTTCCTGGTCCACGGCGTTCTT
>CAIMSF010000013.1 GCA_903844055.1 uncultured bacterium | reverse complement strand
GCCTCGACCGGCCAACAGGCCGAACGCGTCGTCGCCGGACCCGTTCCGGGCCGCTCGTTCGTCGCTCCCGCCGTCGGTTATGCCACTCAGCCCGTGATGATGGGAGGCGGTCCCGCGATTGTCGCCGCCGCCGGTTCGCCGGCCGCCGTGACGGAAGCGTCCCGCGCCGCGACGCCCCCCGCGGTCCCGCAAGAAGCAGCCGGTCCTTCGCGCTTCGTCAAGCTGATCCAGGTCGACAAGGATTACGCCGGCAAGGACACGCACATCTACATGGAGGAAAGCGACCAGGCGTCGCTCCCCGAACTCGTGACACGGTTCGTCAACTTCGCCGCCTTCGCTTTGAAACTCTACTATACGCCGCGGATGATCATGAACTTCTTCGCCGGCATGGCCGCCTCGAAGGTCATCATCCTCCAGGGTATCTCCGGCACCGGCAAGACGTCCCTGCCATACGCGATGGCGAAGTTCTTCGGGAACCAGGCCGCGATGATCTCGGTCCAGCCGTCCTGGCGCGACCGCGCCGAAATCCTCGGCTATCTGAACGAGTTCACGAAGCGCTTCAACGAGACCGACTTTTTGAAAGCCCTTTATGAAGCATCCTACCGCAAGGACGTCAACCTGATCGTCCTCGACGAAATGAACCTCGCCCGCATCGAGTACTATTTCGCGGAATTCCTGTCCATCATGGAAATGCCGGATTCCTCGGAATGGAAGATCGACCTCGTCCCGGACGCCAAGCCGTCCGACCCGATCAAGGTCGTCAACGGCAAGATCCAGGTTCCGCTCAACGTCTGGTTCATCGGCACCGCCAACAAGGACGACTCGACCTTCACGATCACCGATAAAGTCTATGACCGCGCGATCGCCCTCGAGTTCGTCGCGAAGGGCGAATTCTTCCAGGCGCCCGAAACGATGCCCGTGAACATGTCCTATTCGTACCTCCAGGAGCTGTTCGACGAGGCGTATTACAAGTACCCGGTTTCCCGCGAGCTGCTCGACAAGTTCTCCGTCCTCGACAAATACGTCCAGAACAACTTCAAGATCGCCTTCGGAAACCGCATCATGGTCCAGCTGAACAAGTTCATCCCGGTCTACGTCGCCTGCGGCGGGATCGAGGAAGACGGGCTCGACTACATCTTCGCCAACAAGGTCCTCCGCAAGTTCGAAAGCCTCAACCTGTCTTTTCTCAGAAACGAAATGGAAGAACTCATCACGCAAATCCACAAGATCTTCGGCAAGAACGCGTTCCCCGAGTCCGTCAAGTTCGTCAAGAATCTCCAGAAGCAGATTTAGGGGGCCGTTAAGCCGTGAACGATCTCAACGCCAAGCGCTATTATAAAAAGATCAACACCACCTTCGCCGGCGTGAACAAGTCCGACGAGTTCGCCCAGATTTTCATGAACGTCCTCAAGAGCGGGAACACGACCCTATACCAGAAGGAACGTCGCGAGCGTCGGGTTTTCGACGACGCCTGGATGTCCGCGGTGGAAGCGGCGGTTCCCGTCATTGATAAAATCACCCGTTCGCCCCGGGAAAACCTCAAGCAGATGCAGATGGTCGTCCCGATCGAGCGCGCCAAGAAGACCGACAAGGATACGGTCCGCCATCTCGCCGCCAACACGCAATTGATCAAGTCGATCTCCCGCGAAGGCGTCGTGACCCCCTCGAAGGTCCAGACCTCCTACAACGAATCCGACTACGGCACCTATGAGAACCGCTTCCTCAAGACGCTCGTCGACAAGCTCTTCGTCTTCATCGAAAAGCGCTACGACATCATCGTCAAGAAGATGCATACGGAGTACGTGAACTTCCTCAACGTGAAGTCCAACGTCAACTGGGAATCCGCCAACATCGATTTCGACGTCACCCTCAAGATCAACCAGACGCTTCCCGAAGACGAAGTCGACAAGAAGAACCAGGAGCTGCTCGACCGCATGACGGCTCTCCGCACGTCGATCACCAACTTCAAGATGTCGCTCTTCATGAACCAGATGCGGGAGTTCGCCCCTGTCAACCCGCCGATCATGAAGACCAACATCCTGATGAAGAACGCCGACTTCAAGCAGTGCTACAACCTCTGGCTGATGATGGATTCGCTCGACCAGGTCGGCTTCGACATCGACGTCTTCGAACGCGACGTCGAATTCGAGGACCAGTATCTCGAACGGCTCCAGAACGCCCTCATGGTCATGTACGCGACCGTCGCCGACAACCAGAAGGACGAGTTCGTCATGAGCCAGGGAAACCCCTACGCCTTCCGTCAGGAAAAGCGCGGGAAGGTCGTCAAAGTCCATGCGGCCGACCTCCGGCTCGAACCCGGCGCGATCGAACTCGAGAACAACCGCCTGAACCAGTACTATCTCGAACAGATCAAGAAAAGCAACTATTCGCGTCTCAAGACGCTCAAGGAAGCCGGCATCACCGTCAAGGAATCAATCGACATCGTCTTCAAGCAGATCAGCCAGATCACCAACGCCGTCTACAAGGACTACATCAGCGAAACCTTCGATCCCGCCGCCGCGCAGACGCTCGACGACAAGATCAAGGTCCAGGAACAGATCCTCGAGGTGTACCGCATGATCGATGAGATCAAGCGGACCGACATGAAGGAAATGGCCACCGAACGGGCCGTCGCGCTGCTCGACCTGCGCAACCTGAAGGACCAGAAAGCCCAAATCCTCGAAGCCGAACGGCAGGAGAAACTCCGGATCCAGCAAGAGGAAGAAGAGCGCAAGCGCAAGGAAGAAGCCGAGCGCAAGGCCGCCGAAGCCGCCAAGAAGCGGAAGATCGAGGCCGCCAAGAAGGCGCTCGCGATCGCCGAGCAGAAGCGCAAGGAAAAACTCGAGAAGGAAAAGGCCGAGCAGAAAGCCCGCGAGGCCGCCGAACGCGAGAAGCAGAAACAACTCGAAAAGGAACGTCTCGAGAAGGAACGCGCCAAACAGCGCGCGATCGAACTCGCGGCGAAACTGAAAGAGCAGGAGAAACAGCGCCGCGAGAAAGCCCGGCTCGACGAAATCGCCCGCCGCGAAGCCGCCAAGAAGGCCCTCGAGGACCTGCAGAAATCGATTGTCGAAGGCGGCGTTCCCGCCGTCAAGAAGACGACCAAGAAGAAGACCGAAACGAAAAAGCCGGAAACCGTCCCGGAACCCAACGACGGGACGGAGATCGTCACAAAGGGCGATCAAAACTGAGTTGACGGCGCCGGTCGGAACGGGGTGAAGGACATGCTGAAACGTAAAATGTCTCTATCCATCGTGGCATTGACCAGTGCCGTCCTTTTGTTCATCGGCGTCTCCTTCGCCTGGCTGACGCTCACCGACATCGTCCACCTCGGCGGTACCGAGGTCGCGGTCAACGACGTCGAAGCCACCGCCGTGCTGCAGGCCTCGGAAGACGGTATCACCGGCTGGGCGGACGTGTCCGCGATCTCAATCGCCGGCGCCGTCCCCGGCGACACCTTCTATTACCGCCTCGTCATCACCAACGTCGGCGCCCTGCCGATCGACACGCAGGTCTCCTTCATCGGCTTTACGAACTCGGTCGCCGACATCCTCGGCGACGACGCGAACTTCCTGGCCGGACGATCGCTTGCGAGCGTGATCCTGTATTCGATGACGAACACCGCCAACACCGATACGATCACCGACGAACCGCTGGCCACGCTCACCCTCGCCGCCCAGCACATCGATATCGCGGTATCGGATTCGGAAACCGTCT
Source organism: uncultured bacterium (assembly GCA_903844055.1). Classification (GTDB taxonomy): domain Bacteria; phylum Bacillota_I; class Bacilli_A; order Izemoplasmatales; family Hujiaoplasmataceae; genus UBA12489. Next base: position 1,572 of record CAIMSF010000013.1, on the reverse strand, counting down.
ATTTCAGCCTCACGATCGCCGAAACGATGGGCAACGACTATCAGAACCTCAAGCTGACGATCGACATGATTTCAATCTCGTCGATCGGGCAATGAGGAGGCGTCCGCGATGAAAACGAAAATCCGCATGCTCCTCTTGCTCTCGGCCTTCTTCCTCTTGTCCGCCTTCGGCGTGATCGGGATGACCTACGGCTGGTTCGGCCAAGCCTTCACGTTCACGACCGAGAACATCGCCGTCGGCGACCTCCGCTATTCGGAGACCGGCGCCTTCATCGCCGGCGGGACGGTCATCGTGCCGGGGCAGGAACTGATCCAGACCGACATCGCCGTCGACAACGACTCGCCGATCACCTCGCAGCTCCGCGTCCTCGTCACCTACACCAAGTGCACCAACCCCGGCACCGTGACGTGCGTCGAGACGACCTATGCGGGCGCCGTGGACGACCATCTGTCGGTGACCTTCGGCGCCGGTTTCAGCTACATCTCGGGTTATTGGTACTACACGCCGGGAACGCCGGTCACGACCTACGCGATCGCGGCCGCCTCGGGCGCGATGGACGTGATCACCTCGCTCTACTACGACGGCGAGCACGCCGGCATCGACTACAATTCGCAAACGGTTTCCGTGACGGTGACGATCCAGATCAAACAGGCGGACAACGTCGCGTGGGTCGATCTCGCCGGCTATGATTTTTCGACCGGATATCCGGCATGAAGGCGGAGCCGAACGCTCCGCTTTTTTCTTGAAAGGAGGACGACGATGAAAACATTCCTGCACAAGGCCGGGCACGCCCTCCCGTACCTGATCTTTCTGCTCGCGGTCCTGATCATCCTGAACGTCGTCTTCGCGCTCGGCCGCCAGGAAACGCCGTCCTTCTTCGGATACAGCGTCCTGCACATCAAATCCGGTTCGATGGAACCCTCGATCATGACCGGCGACATCATTCTCGTACGCAAGACCGATCCCGACGACCTCGCGGAAGGCGACGTCATCACCTTTGAGATGTGGATCGAAAGCGGCGGAACGTCGATGCTCACGACCGTCACCCACCGCATCGTCTCCGCGACCGGAGAAGGCGAGGACCGCACCTTCCAGACGAAAGGCGATGCGAACAACGCCGCCGACGCCTGGACCGTGACCGCCGACCAGCTCGTCGGCAGATACGTGCGCCGCTCGGTCCTGCTCGGCAACGTCTACCAGTTCGTCACCGCCGGCGGCGCGAGCCTCATCTACGTCGGCGCCATCGTCCTCTTCCTGTTGATCGGCCTCTCCGAAGGCGCGTCGCTCGTCAAGATGCTCGCGGCGCACCGCAAGGCGGAGATGGAAGCCGAGAAAGCGAAACTCGTCGCCGAAATGAAGGATTTGATCCGACAGGGAACAACCGAACCGCACCACGACCCCAAGACCCCGGAATGACCGGGGTTTTCTATTTTTCTTCCTTCGCGGCGCCCGTTATTATATAATGGACTATGGATGTGATAACATGGACTTCATCGTACTGGCGTCGGGCTCCAAGGGCAACGCCACGATCCTGAAACACGGCGAACGGCGGTTCCTCGTCGACGCCGGCAT
>CAIMSF010000012.1 GCA_903844055.1 uncultured bacterium | reverse complement strand
GATACGATCCTGATGGCGATCTACTATCGTTCGACCGTCAACGATTCCTACAACGCCCTCAAGGCGCAGGTCGGCAAGCAGATCACCTTCAACGGCGTCTACATGTACAACGGCAACGACTCGAACCTCAGCCCCGCCGTGCCCAGCCAGATCTTCTTCGTCTATCAGGAAGGCGCATCCGGACTCATCCTGCCCGAACTGACCGACGCGGAGAAACTCGCGGCCGACCGGACCGGTCTCACGATCGCGCTTGATCCGGTTTCCGGCGCCGTCGTCACGCTCCCCGCGCTCGGCGGCTACAATTCCGCCATCGCATGGGAAGTCGTCTCGGGCACCGCAACGCTCAACGCGGGCGTCATCACCTATCCGAACGTCACCGTCAATACCGAAATCGTCCTGCGCGCGACGCTGACCCTCGGAACCGAAACGGCCGTCACCAAGGACTTCACGGTCACCGTACAGGCCCTCACGGTCACGACCGTCCTTGAAGCCAGAAACGCCACCGTCGGCAACACCGTCTACTTCCAGGGCATCGTCACCGCCCTCGTCGGCAACAACGCCTTCATCCAGGACGGCACGGCCGGCATCTATGTGTATGTCGGATCCAACACCGCCTATCAGGCGATCCTCGTCGTCGGCAACGAAGTCAAGGTCCTCGGCAAGACGAAGCTGTACAGCCAGCTCCTCGAAGTCGACCCGGTCACCTCGGTCACCCTCGTCGCCGAAGCCCAGACGATCCCCGCCGCCGTCGAACTGACGACGCTCGTGCTCGCCGACGTCCTCGCGCAGGAAGGCAAGATCGTTTCGATCGACGCCAACCTCACGATCGTCGCCAAGCCGAACCTCGTCACCGGTTCGAGCTATACGATGAACGTCACGGACGGCACGACCACCCTGCAGATCCGCATCGACAAGACCGTCGCCGAATTCGAAGCGATCAAGACCTTGCTCAATGCGCTGGAAGCGGGTCAGGCGATCTCCTTCGTCAATGTCCCCGTAGGCAGATACAACGCCAATCCGCAACTCATGCTCGGCAGAGTCGACCAGATCGTCCTGCCGACGATCGGCGACATCGTCGTCACGCCGGAAAATTTCAACACCAACAAGGGCACCGATTATTATGGCGCCACCGTCGGCTGGGCGCTTTCGGGCGCCGACGTCAGCATCGTCGCCTCGGTGTCGGTCTCGCTCTATGACGCCGCCGGCAACCTGCTCGTCACCAACACCTCGAAAGACCCGTCCAAGGTCAACGTCGCCAAGCAGTACAGCTGCGCCTTCATCGTGCTTGCGGGAACGTATTCGACCAGCAGCACCTGGAACTTCGGCACCTGGATTCCGACCGCCCTCGTCTCGCCCGCTAAAGCCGTGATCACCGTCACGGACACGAACGGCTTCGAGTACGTGGCGGAACTCACTGCCTTCGCCGCCGAAGAACCGTCGCATCCGACCTGGGCAAGCCTCTTCTCGGTCGCCGACATCGTCGTCACCCCGGAGAACTTCAACACCAACAAGGGCACCGATTATTGGGGTGCCACCACCGGCTGGTCGCTCTCCGGCGCGGACGTCGCCAAGGTCGCCTCGGTCAGCGTCGCGCTCTATGACGCCGGAAACAACCTGCTCGTCACGAACACCTCGAAGGATCCGTCCAAGGTCAACGTCGCGAAGCAGTACAGCTGCGCCTTCATCGTGCTCGCCGGAACGTATTCGACCAGCAGCACCTGGAACTTCGGCGCCTGGACTCCGAACAAGGACGTCCTCCCGGCCAAGGCCGTGATCACCGTCACCGACATCAACGGCTTCACCTATGTCGGCGAACTCACGACGTTCCTCCAGGAAGAACCGTCGCATCCGACCTGGATGAGCCTGTTCCCGGTTTCCGAGATCATCATCACTCCGGAAAACTTCAACACCAACAAGGGCACCGATTATTACGGCGCCACCACCGGCTGGTCGCTTTCCGGCGCGGATGTGGCGAACGTCGCCTCGGTCTCCGTCTCGCTCTTCGACGCCGCGGGCAACCTGCTCGTCACGAACACCTCGAAGGATCCGTCCAAGGTCAACATCGCGAAGCAGTACTCCTGCG
>CAIMSF010000011.1 GCA_903844055.1 uncultured bacterium | reverse complement strand
GTGTCGCCGGTCGCCTTCAGGCTCGTGCCGACCGACATGTTCACGGCGCGGGCGAGCTCGAGGACGAGGTCGACGACGACGATCGTGCCGAGCAGGGCGAGGATCTCCGGGTTGTCGGTGAAGAGCTTGCCAATCGATCCGACGGTGAAGACGAGGACGCCCGTGACAACCAGCGCAGAAAGCATCGCGATCCGCAGGCAGTAGCGGACGATCTTGTCGGCCGCCGGGTGCTCGCCGGCCCCGACGTGGTGGCCGACCATGATCGAGGTGGCGGTGGCGACCGCGGCAGCGGTCGCCCAGGTGAACATCGAGATCGTCTCGGAGTAGGATTTGGTGGTCACGGCGATGGCGCCGACGGCGGCGACGAAACTCGTGATGATCAGCTGCGAGCCGGTGTAGGACAGGTTTTCCGCGACCGCCGGGGCGCCGACCTTGAGGATGTCGCCGAGGATGTCCTTGGGGAACGGGCGGAAGATCCGGAAGGAGACCTTCACGTCGATGCTTCTCAACAGGAAGATCGCCAACAGCGAAAAATAGATGAGGCGGGCGACGAGGCCGCCGATCGCCGCCCCGGCGACGCCGAGGGCGGGAATCCCGAGGGCGGGGACGCCGAAGATGAGCAGGTAGTTGACGCCGAGGTTGACGACGTTGGCCAAGAGCGAGGCGGACATCCCGACCTTCGTGTAGCCGTGGCTGAAGATGATCTGCGACATCACGAACGACACCGCCTGGATCGCGAAGCCGCCGGCGGTGATCATCGCGAAGGTCCTGCCATAGGCGAGGAAGGTGCCTTCGAGGTTGAGCCAGGTCAGGAACGTCTCCGCGAAGACGAGCAGGACGACGGTTCCGACGAGGCCGAGCAGGAAGGCGATGAAGATCGCCATTCCGCCGAGTCTGGCGGTTTTCTCATTGAGTTTCGCCCCGACGTACTGGGCCGCCAGGATGCCGGTGCCGGTCGAGATGATCATGAAGACGAGATGGAACACCGAGACGACCTGGTTGGCCACCGAGATCGAGCCGGCCGCATCGTCGGAGAAGGCGGCGAGCAGGATCGTCGAGACGTTGCCGATCAGCATCACCAAAAGGGTCTCGACCAGAAGCGGCCAAGACAGTCGGACGAGTTCGGTTTTCTGACCCGGAAAAAGCCGGTCGCGCATGTTCTCCCCTCACGATCCCAATCCATTATAACACGCTTTTTTCGCGCCGCAAGGGGGGCGCGGGAAAACCCGCGGACGGTTCTCCCGGGACGAAAGAATTGGACATTTCGGGTTTTATTATGTATAATAAGAAATAGTCTTTGGAGGTTCAAAATGACACCCATTTTCTTCAAACGGGCCTATCTACGTCCGGACGATTATCAGAAAACCGTCTTTGACGTCGATTACGACCGCCTCAAGAAAACCGGCGTCGACGTGCTCTTCATCGACGTCGACAATACGCTCGTCCCCTACGACGAGACCCTTCCCGGACCCCGCATCCTCGGATTGCTCGCGAACCTGCGCAAACAGGGATTCCGGGTGGTCCTCATTTCGAACAACCACGAGCCGCGCGTCCGCACCTTCGCCGACGCCTGCGGCCTGCCCTTCGTGTCCAGTGCGAAAAAACCGTTCAAAGCCGGCTTCTTGCGCGCCGAAGCGCTCGCCGGAAAACCGAACGCGGCGCGCATCGCCGTCGTCGGCGACCAGTTCATGACCGACGTGTACGGCGGAAAGCGCATGGGCTACCGGGTCGTCGTGGTCGACGCGATTAAGCGCAAGACGGAAAAATGGTATACCCGGCTGAACCGCCGCCTCGAGCGGCAGGCCTTGGCCGATTTGCATAGGTCGGATCCTGACTTCTATGACGGATTACATCTTGGGGAGAAGAGGTAGGCTCGATGGAAGAATTGTTCTGCTTGGGCTGCGGTGCGAAGATCCAGAGCATCGACAAGAACGTGCCCGGATTCATCTCGGAAAAAGTGCTCCAGGAAACCGATCCGAAACGCCTGCTGTGCCAGCGGTGTTTCCGCATCCGCAACTATTCCGACGTCATCACCCTGTCGCTCTCCAACGACGACTATCTGACCGTCATCGACAAGATCAGCCGCGAGAACGCGCTGATCGTCAAGATCGTCGACATCTTCGACTTCTCCGGGTCGTTCGTCCCGGCGATCAAGCGGCTGACCGGCAACCACGACGTGATCCTCGTGGGCAACAAGATGGACCTGTTGCCGAAGAACGTCAAGCAGGAGAAGATCCTCGCCTGGCTCAAGCAGATGCTCAACATCGAAGGCTTCAGCGTCCTCGACAGCATCCTCATCTCGGCGAAGTACGGCAACAACTTCGACGACCTGATGGACATGATCTACAAGTACAAGGGAAACCGCAACGTCTATCTCGTCGGCTCGACCAACGTCGGCAAGTCCCGCATCATCAACCAGATCCTGCGCCGCTACATGGGCGCCGACGCCGACGTCGTCACGGTTTCCTCGAATCCCGGCACGACGATCGGCCTGATCGGCTTTCCGCTCTCCGACGGGACGATGATCTTCGATACCCCCGGCGTCATCAACAAGCACCAGTACACCCACTACCTGACCCGCCCGTCCTACAAGATGACCGTTCCCAAGAAGGAGATCAAGCCACTCGTCTTCCAGCTCGCGGAAGGGCAGACCCTCTTCTTCGGCGGCCTCGCGCGGATCGACGTCGTCTCCGGCGAGACCGGCGACAAGATCAACGTCATCACCTATTTCGCCAATACCCTGAACGTCCACCGCACCAAGACGGAACGCGCCGACGAACTCTACGCG
>CAIMSF010000010.1 GCA_903844055.1 uncultured bacterium | reverse complement strand
TCCGAATCGGATCCGCTCGTCTGAAAAGCCCGTTTGGGCTTTTTTTTACGGAATCGGGGGGGTTTCCGCAAATGGGGACAGACCCGCGCGGCAGTACGGACGAGAGGTCGGGGTGGCGGCCCCTTTTGCGAAAAAAGCCGCGATGATCGCCGATGATGGACCCGAAGTGCGGTTTTGACGATCGTGCGCCGTGTGGTAGAATGCAACCAAAACCACAAGGGGGAACACAGACATGCTGAACCAGCTCATCCTCGTGGGTCGACTGACCCACGATCCGGAACTCCGCAAATCCGACGAGGGAAGAAGCGTCGCGACGATCCGCATCGCCGTCCAGCGCGGCTTCAAGAGCGGCGAGACGAACGAGTACGAAACCGACTTCTTCAACTGCACGCTCTGGTCGGGTGTCGCCGAGGCGACGGTCGACTATTGCAAGAAAGGCTCCGTCATCGGGATCAAGGCGCGCATCGCCCAGAAGGAATTCGTGATGGAGAACAAGAAGACCTTCAGCTATCCGGAAATCATCGTCGAAAAGATCTCCTTCATCAGCCCCGCCCGAGAATAAGATACGTTTGTATCTTTTTCTTTTTTTTAGGTTGCGATGATGCTATAATGGCATTTGGGTGATCCACGATGCGCGCATATCTCGACTTCCTGAACCACATCCTCGAACACGGCGTCAAAAAGGACGACCGCACCAATACCGGGACCATCTCGACCTTCGGCTATCAGATGCGGTTCGATCTTTCCGACGGGTTTCCCTTGCTCACGACGAAGCGGATCCACATGAAGTCGGTGGTCCATGAGCTGCTCTGGTTCATCAAAGGCGACACCAACATCCGCTATCTCGTCCAAAACGACGTCCGCATCTGGAACGATTGGCCCTACGCGGCATTCAAGGCTTCGCCCGACTACCGCGGCGAGTCGATGGAACGATTCGTCGAGAACATCAAGAACGACGCCGCCTTCGCCGCACGGTACGGCGACCTCGGTCCCGTCTACGGGCGCCAGTGGCGCGCCTGGGACGCCGGAAACGGCACGATCGACCAGCTGGCCGACGTGATCGCCGAAATCCGCCAAAACCCCGACAGCAGAAGGCTGATCGTCAGTGCCTGGAATCCCGCCGAGGTCGGTCAGATGGCGCTTCCTCCCTGCCATACGCTCTTTCAATTCTATGTCGCCGAAGGGAAGCTTTCCTGTCAGCTCTACCAGCGCAGCGCCGACGCCTTCCTCGGCGTGCCCTTCAACATCGCCTCCTACGCCCTCCTCACGCTGATGGTCGCCGAGGTCACCGGCCTTCGACCGGGAACCTTCGTCCACGCGTTCGGCGACTGCCACATCTATCTCAACCATCTCGACCAGGTCGCGACCCAGCTGACCCGACAGCCGCGGCCCCTGCCGCGGATCGTCTTCAAGCGAACCGTGGAGAACATCGCCGATTTTCGCTACGAGGACATCGAGCTGGTCGGCTACGATCCTTATCCGCCGATCAAGGGAAAGGTGGCGGTCTGATGCTCAGCCTGATCTTCGCCATCGATCCCGACGGCGTCATCGGAAAAAACAACGACCTCCCCTGGCATTACCCGCAGGATCTCCGCTACTTCAAGAAGACGACCCTCCATCACCGCGTGCTGATGGGAAGCAACACCTACCGCTCGATCCTCGCCCGCCTCGGGCATCCCCTGCCGGAGCGCGAGAATATCGTCGTATCGCATCGCCCGGATGCGTTCCCGGGCGTCAGTGTCGTCACCGATCTGGAAGCGTTCCTGAAGACGCCGCATCCCGACGAGGTGTTCGTGATCGGCGGAAAAGCCGTCTTTGAAGCCGCCTGGCCGTACGCCGACCGCCTCTACGTCACCCATGTCAAGGCCAGACACGACGGCGACGTCCGGCTCGCCGGCTTCGACCTCGCCGCCTTCCGTCCGCTCTCCGTCCGCGAAGACGACGAACTGGTCTTCGCCGTCTACGAAAGGATCCGATAAGCCCATGCTCGCCATCCTCCATCTTGTATTGACCCTCGCCGTCACGCTCCTGTACGCCTTCCTCGGGCCGGTTCCCTCCGGTTTCGTCGGGGCGCTGTCGGTCGCCGGCGTCTTCCTTGGGGCGCTCGTCGCTTCGATCGCCG
>CAIMSF010000009.1 GCA_903844055.1 uncultured bacterium | reverse complement strand
GAGGTGCCGCTCAGTTATTCGGATAAACATCATCCATGAAACCGTTCGGTTTTCTCGTTGTCATCTGGTATAGTCACAATGATTTCGAGAGAGTGCAACGAGTTTGTAGATGAGTATCCATTCAACGGGTGGGCAAATGATGTCAACAGGTTGTATCAGTCATCTCATCGTGATGATTCTTCACCTCATCGACGTCCGCGCAGGACGATTTTCGCTTGAGGTCTTGCATGCCGGCGCGAACGTGATATAATGTCCTAAAAAGCCAAAGACGTTCACCGTCTCGGAAAGGAGATCTCCGATGGACATCCAATCCTTCATGAAGCCGCTCCCGGAAGTCGTCTTCGTCTATGACGACCATACGGTCAAGGAAGCGCTCGCGATCCTCAAGAAGTACCGTTATCAGTCGATCCCGGTGATCGACCGCAAAGGCCGCTATATCGGCTCGCTCTCCGAAGGCGACCTGCTCTATGCCATCACCGATGCCGGCAAGGCGGCCGAGGGCGCGCTCGCGCAGCGCGTCGGACAAATCCGCCGCAACCGCGAGTATGTGGCCATCAGCGTCCACGCCTCGGTCAACTCGCTGATCGGGAAGGCCGCCGACGAGAACTTCGTGCCGATCGTCGACGATGCGGGGATCCTCATCGGCATCGTCACCCGCAAGACCCTGCTCAACTATTTCTTCGAACACCAGTTCGTCGTCCTCTGACCAAAAATCGCCTGTCGGCTCCTCTGAGCGGACAGGCGATTTTGTTGGATCGGTTGGATCAGCGGACGGCTTCGGCGTAGAGGCGTTCGGCGACGGTCCAGTCGATCACCGAGAAGAAGGCGTTGACGTACTCGGGACGGCGGTTCTGATACTTCAGGTAGTAGGCGTGTTCCCAGACGTCGAGTGCGACGATCGGCTTGCCGTGGCTGAAGACGGGATCCTGGTTCGCGGTCGAGACGACTTTCAGTTGTTTTTTGTCATCGACGACGAGCCATGCCCAGCCGGAGCCGAAGCGGCTCTTCGCGGCGGTCGAAAACGCGTCTTTGAAGGCATCGAAGGATCCGAAGGCCGAATCGATGGCGGCCTTCAGCGCGCCTTCGGGCTGGCGGCCCTGGTTGATCTTGAGGAGCGACCAGAAGAAGGAGTGGTTCCAATGTCCGCCGCCATGGTTCTTGACGGCGGTCTGGATGTCGGCGGGGACGTTCTCGAGGTCCCGAAGCAGTTTTTCGAGCGGCAGGTTGGCGAGTTCGGGATGCTTGTCGAGGGCAGCGTTCAGATTGTCGACATAGGCCTGGTGATGTTTCGTATGGTGGATCGTCATCGTCATGGTGTCGATGAAGGGTTCGAGGGCGTCGTAGCCGTAGGCAAGGATCGGTAATGCTTGTTTCATATGGTTCCTCCATAAGGTGAAAGATGGTTTGTTCAACCTTACTTTACCACCTTCGGGAACATGAATCAAACGATATGCAACAAAAGTTAGCAAATGCTAACTAACAACAAAGAAGAAAGCGGAATCAACCGATTCCGCATGTGATTTCTACGATTTTTTGGTCAGGTCGCGGATCCGTTCCATGTTCTTGAAGTTGACCTTGGCGACGGAGGGCAGGAAATCGATCCCGTGCTGCAGGACGACGAGCTTGCCGATCAGGTCGACGGCCGGCCCGGCACCGAGAGGCAGGCGGATCTTGAGCGTCTTGTTCAGTTCGTCCATCCGGCCGAGGAACGCGTCGCGGGCCAACACGGAAGCCGCCGCGACGGCGAGGTGCGCCGATTCGCCCTTCGTCAGGAAGGTGATTTTCTTGTAGGTTTCGACGTCCTTCAGGTAGTCGTAATAGTTTTCGGGCGAGCAGAACTCGTCGACGATGACCTTCTCGACGACGCCGTCGGCCTTCAGAAGGCACTTCCTGATGGCGTGGTTGTGCAGGTACGCCTTGATCTTGTTCATGTTGTAGCCCTGGGCGACGAGCTCGTTGTATTTCGTCGGCTCGGTGATGAGTAGTACATGCGGGACGAGCTTGGCAAGGTCGGGGGCGACTTCGCGGATGTAGTCGTCGGTGAGCTTCTTCGAGTCGCGGATCTTGAGGGACTCGAGCAGCGAAATCTTCGCCTTCGGGACGTAGGCGGCGCAGACCACGACGGGTCCGAAGAAATCGCCGGTGCCGACCTCGTCGGAACCGATCGCCGAGGTGAAATAGACGGCGGGATGCTCGATGGGAGCCGGACCGAGCGACGATCGGGGGGCCTTTTCGGCGGTCTCGGGGGTAGGTTCCGGCGCCGGCGCGAAGCCGAACAGCTCGCTCCACATGAGGTACTCGTCCTGGGCGTCGGCGCCTTGCAAAAGGACCTTCCCGGTGCGATAGAGGCTCACGGTCAAATCGCCAGATTTGAACATTTTCACGATGTCGGGACCGGTCGGCTTGATTTCCATGGACTGGTAGTATTCGAGCAGTTCGGGAAGCCGCGATTCGTCGATTTTGAACACGTAGTTCATATTCTCAACTCCATCGCTAATTTTACCATAGACTGTGATAAAATAATAGAGAAGGGCGGGTGAAAAAAATGTTCGCCGACAGAACCGTACTCGAATTCACGAAGATCCTCGCGATCCTCCGGCAATACGCCGAGACCGACCGCGGCAAGCGCGACGTCCTCGAACTCGCCGTCACCGACGTCAAGGCCGACGTCGAGCGCATGCTCGCCGAAACCGACGAGGCGCGGCGGATGATCGAACGCTACGACACCACCCCGCTCGACGGCGTCCTCGACGTCGAGGACGCGATCCGCCGTTCCCGGCTAGGCTCCACCCTCTCGATCGAGGAACTGCTCGATATCGTCTGCGGGATCGACGCCGTGAACAACGCGCAGCGCTACATCCGCAAGATCCGCCAGCTCGAGATCCCGTCTTCCTCGCTCGATCCCTATTACGACGCCCTCGTCTGGCTGTCGCCGCTCAAGAGCGCGATCGAAAGCTGCATCGATGCCAAGGGCACCGTCTACGACAACGCCTCCGAAGGGCTCGCCCTGGTCCGCACGAAGATCGCCGCCAACCGGCGCAAGATCGACGAGAAGATGCAGAGCCTGCTCAAAAGCGAAGCCGCGAAGCTCACCGATTCGATCATCACGATCCGCAACGGCCGCCTCGTCCTGCCGGTCCGCGCCGAATACAAGAACAGCTTCAAGGGCATCATCCACGACCAGTCCGCCTCGATGGGCACCGTCTTCATCGAGCCGATGGGCTGCGTCGAACTCAACAATCTGACCGCCGAACTCGCCCTCAAGGAAGCGGAGGAGATCGAGAAGATCCTCGCCCGGCTGTCCGGGATGGTCGGCGCCGACGCCGAGATCCTCGAGGCCAACGCGGCGATCATGACTTCGCTCGATGTCATCTTCGCGAAAGCGAAGTACGCCGTCGCGATCCTCGGGATCCGCCCCGAGCTCACGGCCTCGACGATCCGGCTCGTGAACGCGCGCCATCCGCTCATCCCCAAGGAGCAGGTCGTGGCCAACACGATCGGGTTCGGCAACTACCGCTCGATCGTCATCACGGGACCGAACACCGGCGGCAAGACGGTCGCCCTCAAGACCCTCGGCCTGTTGTCGCTGATGGTCCAGGCGGGCATGCTGATCCCGGCCGACGAACTGTCCAAGACGATCATCTTCAAGAACATCTGCGCCGACATCGGCGACGAACAGTCGATCGAACAATCGCTATCGACGTTCTCCTCGCACGTCACGAAGATCATCTCGATCATCGACAACCTGCAGGACGATTCGCTCGTCCTGCTCGACGAGCTCGGCGTCGGCACCGACCCGAAAGAGGGCGCTTCGCTGGCGATCGCGATCCTCGACCATCTGCGCTCGAAGCGCGTCTATTCGATGGTCACGACCCACTATCCCGAACTCAAGCTGTATGCGATGAACCAGGACGACACGGTCAACGCCTCCGTCGAATTCGACATCCAGACGCTCCGTCCCACCTACCGCCTCCAGATCGGCGTGCCGGGAACCTCGAACGCGCTCGAGATCGCCAAGCGGCTCGGCCTGCCCGCCGCGATCGTCCGGCACGCGGGCGAGATCTCGCTGTCGTTTGACGACGAGACCGCGCACCTGATGAAGAAGCTCGAACGCCAGAGCATCGCCCTGAACGAGGAGATCGACGCCTACAAGGCGAAGAAGCAAGCCGTCGAACAGCGCCTGGAAGCCGTCAACGCCGAGCTGGCGAAGATGCGGAACGACCGCGAGTCCGCCCGCGCCGCGCTCGAAATCGAAAAGGAACGCATCATCTCCGAAGCGAAGGAAGAGGCGCTCCGCCTGATCGGCGAACTCGACCAGTTGAAAAAGTCGGCCACTTTCCGCGAGCACGAGCTCGCGCGCCTGAAGCACGAGGTCAAAGGCCTCGGCGCGCAGGAGATCGACCTCCGCAAGGTCAACGCGGCGAAGATCTCGGTCGGCGACGTCGTCACCGTGATCCCCTACCAGCGTACCGGCATCGTCATGAAGGCGGTCGGAGGAAACAAGTTCGAGATCCAGATGGGCGCCCTCTCCGGCATCTTCGAGGAGGACCAGATCGAATTCTCGTCCCGCCGCGCTCCCGAAGAGAAGACCGCGAGCGTCCGCGTGGTCCGCAACACCGACGCGAAGATCGAACTCGACCTGCGCGGCGAACGCTACGAAGAAGCGATGACCCGGCTCGACAAATTCGTCGACGACTGCCTCGTGAACAACCTCGAATTCGCCTATGTGATCCACGGCTATGGCACCGGCGCGCTCCGCAAGGGCGTGCAGGACTATATCCGCCGGACGCCCGACATCAAATCGTCGCGGCCGGGCGGCCAGGGCGAGGGCGGCTCCGGCATCACCGTTCTCTATTTCAAGTGAGGAGGGAAACCATGATCAGCCATCTGGCCTCCGATCCGCAGGCGACCCGGCGGTACTTCGAATCGGGTCGCACCCTCGTCGAGTTCTACGCCAAGTGGTGCGGCACGTGCCGCGCCCTCACCCGCACGCTCCAAAGCGTCGAGGCCGTCGTCGGCATTCCCGTCGTCAAGGTCGACATCGAGGATGATCCGACCCTCGCCGCAAGGTTCGCGATCCTCGGCGTCCCGCAACTGCTGTTGCTTCACGACGGGGTCGAAACATCACGCGTCGCCGGTTCGCTTGACGAATCGGAATTCGCCGCCTGGTTCGCCGCCGCGAATCGCCGCTGATCCCCCATGGAAGGAAGTGCCATCGATGGACGGCATCCTGCTCGTCGATAAACCGCGTGGCATGACGAGCCACGACGTGGTCTTCAAAGTCCGCAAGGCGCTTTCGGAACCGCGCATCGGCCATACCGGGACGCTCGACCCGATGGCTTCCGGACTGCTCGTTCTCTGCCTCGGCAGGGCGACCAAGCTGGTTCGCTACCTGACCGAGCACGACAAGGTCTACGAAGCGACGTTTCTCGTCGGAATCGCGACCGATACCGACGACGTCACCGGCAAGACGATCGCGGCCCAGCCGGTCGGGACGCTCGATCCCGCGACGGTCGACACCGTGCTCGAATCCTTCGTCGGCGCTTCCGAGCAGATGCCGCCCGCTTACGCGGCGATCAAGGTCGACGGCAGGAAACTCTATGATTACGCCCGCAAGGGCGAAGCGATGCCGGATATCGAGAAGCGTCCGATCATGATCGAAGGACTCGTTCGGACCTCGGATGTCACGATCGCCGACGGGACCGCATCCTTCACGGTCCGCGCCCAGGTGTCGAAGGGAACCTACATCCGCGCCCTCGCCCGCGATTTCGGCGGTCGACTGGGGATTCCGACGACCCTCGCCGCGTTGCGGCGCACCCGCGTCGGCCGCTTCGACCTCCTCGGCGCCGTCGCGCTCGATGCCGTGACGACGGACGAATGTGCGTTGATCGACCCGCTCGCGGCGCTTGCCTTCCCGCGCATCGTCCTCGATCAGGAACATGAGTTCAAGGCTAGAAACGGCGCTTTCCTTCCAGTTTCCCTCTTCCCCGGAAATACCGAAACGATCGTCTGCGGCGGATCACGGGATCCGCTTGCGATCTATGAATACGATGCCGAACGCGGCGTCATGAGACTGGCGGTGCTGCTCTGATGGAGATTCTCAAACTCAATGCCAACGATACCTTCGATCCATCCGGACTGGTCGTCGCCCTGGGCTTTTTCGACGGCATGCACACGGCCCACGTCCGTCTTCTCGAGACGGCGGTCAAGATCGCCATGGACCGTGGGAAACAGGCCGCGCTGTACACGTTTTCGACGCACGTGCTTTCGCATCTGCGGCGGGAACCGTTCTTCCACCTCACCAGCCTCGCCGAGAAATGCGCCCAGGCGGAACGACTCGGCTTTTCGAGATGCATCGTCTTCGAGGTCGACGACCAGCTCGTCGAACTCGAACCGGAACGCTTCATCGCCCGCTTCCTCGTCGGCTGCGAGGACATCGTGATCGGCTTCGACTTTTCGTTCGGCCGGTTCGGCCGCGGAAACGCGGAACTGCTCCAACATGACGGCCGCTTCCACGTGACGGTCGTCCCCGAGATCGCGTTCTACGGCAAGAAGATCGGCTCGACGCGGATCCGCGAGGAGCTCGCGGGCGGCAACCTTCCCCTCGCCAACCGCCTGCTCGGGCATCCGTATCGGATCGAGGGCGAAGTCGTGCGCGGGAAGGGCCGGGGGAAGATCCTCGGCTTCCCGACGGCGAACGTCGACTACGACGGTTACTACCTGCCGCGTCAGGGGGTCTATGCGACGCGCGCCTGGATCGGCGGGAAAGCCTACGCCTCGATGACCAACATCGGCGACAATCCGACCTTCGCGGGCAACCGCGTCACCCTCGAGGTGAACGTCTTCCAGTTCCATCAGTCGCTCTACGGCGAACGGATCGCCGTCGAATTTCTCGCCTTCGTCCGCGACGAGGCGAAATACGACAGCACCGCGGTGCTGATCGACCAGATGCACCAGGACGAACGGACGGTCCGTTCGATCTTTGCGAAAGAGGAGTGGTAACCGTGACGAAGTTCAACAAGGCGTTTTGGATCGCGACCGGCATCGGCGCGTTCATCTTCATCGTTCTGATCCTGCTCTCGAGCGTGCTCTCGCTCGGCGAACGCCTCCGCGCAACGGGGGCGTGGCTCGAGTACGTCTTCTACGGCGTCTCCGCGATCCTGTTCGGCCTGCTCATCGTCCGTCCCGTCGTGATCGTCCTGGCGGCGCCCACCTTCTCGATGGACACGCTCTTCGACGAGGATGCGAACGCGAGGAAGAACTACCACATGTACAGGCACGTCACGAAGAACCTGATCGCCGGGACGTACCTCGCCGATTCCCAGAAGGAAGAGCTGAACCAGGCGATGGGCGATGCGATCCAGCTCAAGAAGACGCTCTCCTTCGTGTTCGACGAGACCGTCAAGAAGGAATTGAACAAGATCATCGTCAGACACGCCGAGACGGTCTTCCTCTCGACCGCGATCAGCCAGAACGGACGCCTCGACCTGATCGCCGTGCTCACGATCAACCTCCGCCTGATCAAGGAACTCGTGGTCCAGTGCGGTTTCCGGCCGAGCTATCCCGCGCTCGGCAAGCTCTCGCTCAACGTGATGACGTCCGCGGTCGTGGCCGAAAGCCTCGAAGGCCTCGACCTGAACGCGCTCTTCCCGACCCAGACGCTGAACGCCCTGAACGAGATCCCGTTCCTCCGCCTGCTCGCCGGGTCGCTCGCCCAGGGCGTGGGGAACGCGCTCCTCTCGCTGCGCGTCGGGATCATCTGCCGCAACTACCTCTTCATGAACCTCAAGGGGATCCCGAAGTCGGAGATCCGCAAGAACGCCTTCGGCGAGGCGCTCCTCCTCTTCCCGTCGGTGATCGGCACCTCGATCAAGAAGCTGCCCGCGCGGCTCCGGACGATCTTCGAAAAAGTCTTCTGATCCCGATTCACCGTCCCCGGCCTGAAAGCCGGGGCTTTCTACGGGTGAAAAAGATTGCTTTCGGCGAACCTTTTTGATATAATAGACAAGCGATTATGAATCCAACGGAGGATACACACACATGCTCATCGACAAGCTCAGCGGATCGAAGGTCCGTTTCGAAGTCACCGTCACGAAGGACCTCTTCGAGCACGCGCTCGACCATGCGTTCGAGGAAATCAACCAGAAAGTCGAAATCAAGGGGTTCCGCAAGGGCAAAGCCCCGCGCAACATCTACGAAGCCAAGTACGGCGTCGAATCACTCTACGAAGAAGCCGTCAACCATGCGATCCAGGATACCTACTACGACGCCATCGTCGAGAACGACCTGAAAGTCGTCGCCCAGCCGAAGATCAACTTCGACTTCAAGAAGGTCAAGCGCGGCGAGGACTTCATCTACGAAGTCGTCGTCGCCGTCAAGCCGGAAGTCACCCTCGGCCAGTACAAGGGGCTGTCCGTCGAGCGCCTCTCCGATCTTGCGACCGACGCCGAGATCGACGCCGAGATCGAGACCGAACTCGAGAAGCACGCCGAAATGATCCTGAAGGAAGAAGGCGCGCTCGCCGAGGGCGACACCGCCGTCTTCGACTTCTCCGGATCCGTCGACGGCGTCAAGTTCGACGGCGGCACCGCCGAGAACTACGAGCTCAAGATCGGCTCCGGCCAGTTCATCCCCGGCTTCGAAGCCCAGATGGTCGGCATGAACGTCGAGGAAAGCAAGGACCTCAAGGTCACCTTCCCCGAGAACTACCAGGAGAAGACGCTCGCCGGCAAGGAAGCCGTCTTCGCCGTCAAGCTGCACGAGATCAAGCAGCGCCTCGTCCCCGCCCTCACCGAGGACCTCGTCAAGGAACTCGAGATCAAAGGCGTCGAGACGATCGAACAGTACCGCGACCACGTCAAGAGCTCGATCGAACTGCGCAAGCGCCAGAACAACGAAAACGCGCTCGTCGACCAGGTCGTCCGGCTCGCCACCGAGAACGCCACCTTCGAAGTCCCCGAGGAGATGGTCGCCGAGGAAGCCGCCCGCATGCAGGAGAACGCCGAACGCCAGATCAAGCAGTACAAGCTCGATTTCGACACCTATCTCAAGTACATGGGCAAGACCAGGGAAGAGTACGAAGCAGGCTTGAAGGAAGAGGCGCTCCGCACCGTCAAGAGCCAGCTCGTCGTCGAAGCCGTCGGAAAAGCCGAAGGCCTGACCGCGACGAAGGAAGAAATCGAAGCGAAGTACCTTGAGATCGTCGAGCAGTACAAGTCCCAGAACGTGACGATCGAACAGGCGAAGAACGCCATTCCCGAAGCGTCCGTCACCGATGAGGTCGTCTTCCACAAGGCGCTCGACTTCCTCGTCAAGAACGTCCAATTCCAGAACTGACCAAACACCCCCGCGCCCGCTCGGTTTTCCGGCGCCGGGGTTTTTTCTAGGAACCCCCCGCCGGCGCGTGCACGGCGGTTGCGGCAAAGTCGAAAATGTGGTACAATAATGACAATATGAAAAAACGATTCCACCTGAAAGAGGTGATTCCCCATGTATGACGTCAATCGCATCTATAACGACCGGCTGCCCGCCGTTCCGGTCCGGGGCGTCGTCTTCCTGCCCAACTCCGACGTCCGCGTCGAAGTCGGACGCGACTTCTCGAAGAACGCCGTCGCCGAGGCCGAGGCGAACCGCGACGGCCATGTCATCCTGTTGTTCCAAAGCAATCCGGAGATCGTCGAGCCGGAATTCGCCGACTTCATCGAGGTCGGCCTTTTGGCGCGCATCTCGGTCAAGATCAAACTGCCCAACGGCAACTACAAGATCAAGTTCGAACCGCTCGCCCGCGTCCAGGTCAACGACCTGATCACGAAGGAGCCGTTCTACCTGATCGACTTCACGACGATGGTCCTCCGGCCGGAGAACCTCGACGAGGAGCAGGTCCTGCTCAAGATGGTCTCCAAGGAGATCGTCGAGAACGCCCAGTTCCTGTTCCGCGACTCCAAGAAGATCCTCGACGCCCTGCAGAGCGGGATCACCTCGGACAAGCTCTGCGATCTGATCGCCTCGGAACTGCGCATCACCGAGACCGAGCGGACCAAGTACCTCACGACGATCTCGATCAACAAGCGCCTGCAGTTCCTCCTCGAGGACATCGAGAAGGAGAAGAACCTCCAGTCGATCGAGACGAAGATCAACGAATCGGTCCGCAAGTCGGCCGACCAGTCCCAGAAGGAATACTACCTGCGCGAGAAGATGCGCGCGATCCAGGAAGAGCTCGGCGACTCCAAGCAGGACGACATCCAGAAGCTGCAGGAAGCGATCGAGAAGAGCGACATGCCGAAGGAAGTCAAGGAGAAGGCGCTGAAGGAACTGAAGCGCTACGAATACCTCTCCCCCAACTCCGCCGA
This sequence comes from uncultured bacterium, assembly GCA_903844055.1. GTDB lineage: Bacteria > Bacillota_I > Bacilli_A > Izemoplasmatales > Hujiaoplasmataceae > UBA12489. The sequence goes on along the minus strand of CAIMSF010000009.1, from coordinate 11,688 downwards.
GGCCAACGTCGCCCGCACCTACCTCGAGACCCTCATCTCGATCCCGTGGCAGAAGACGACGACCGACGAGAACGACATCAACGTCGCCATCGGCAAGCTCGAGGAAGCCCACTACGGCCTCGACAAGGTCAAGGAGCGCATCATCGAGTACCTCTCCGTGAAGATGCTCACGGGCAAGAACCCGCAGACGATCCTCTGCCTCTCCGGCCCGCCCGGCGTCGGCAAGACCTCGCTCGCCAAGTCGATCGCCAACGCCCTCAACCGCAAGTTCGTCAAGACCTCGCTCGGCGGCGTCCGCGACGAAGCCGAGATCCGGGGCCACCGCCGCACCTACGTCGGCGCCCTCCCCGGCCGCGTCATCAACGGCATGATCAAGGCCGGCGTGTCCAACCCGGTGTTCCTGATCGACGAGATCGACAAGCTCGTCGTCGACGAGCGCAACGACCCCTCGAGCGCCCTCCTCGAAGTCCTCGACCCCGAACAGAACGAATTCTTCAGCGACCATTACGTCGAGGAACCCTATAACCTGAGCAACGTCCTCTTCATCGCCACCGCGAACTACCTCGAGAACATCTTCCCGCCCCTGCGCGACCGCATGGAGATCATCGAACTCTCGAGCTACACGGAAATCGAGAAGTTCCACATCGGCCGCCGGTTCCTCGTCGGGAAGCAGATCGAGCACCACGGCCTCGATGCTTCCAAGCTGACGATCGAGGACGACGCGATCCGCGCGATCATCAAGGACTACACCCGCGAAGCGGGCGTCCGCCAGCTCGAACGGCTGATCGGCTCGATCGTCCGCAAGGCGATCAAGGAGATCCTCGTCGGGAAGCTCGACCACGTCACCGTCTCCCCGGACAAGCTTGTCAACTACCTCGGCAAGCCGCTCTACTTCAACAACGTGATCCAGAAGGAAGACATGGTCGGCGTCGTCACCGGCCTCGCCTACACGGAAGCCGGCGGCGACACGCTCGACGTCGAGGCGACCTACTACGAAGGCAAGACGCTGATGCTCACGACCGGCAACCTCGGCAACGTGATGAAGGAGTCCGCGCTCGCCGCGCTCAGTTACGTCCGCACCAACGCGGCGGCCTACGGGATCGATCCCGCCCTCTTCGAGAAGTCCGACATCCACATCCACGTCCCGGAGGGCGCGATCCCCAAGGACGGCCCCTCCGCGGGCGTCACGATGGCCACCGCGCTCGTCTCCGCGCTCTCGCGCCGCAAGGTCGACCGCTTCGTCGGGATGACCGGCGAGATCACCCTGAAGGGCCGCGTCCTGCCGATCGGCGGCCTCAAGGAAAAGGCGATCTCCGCCGCCCGCTCCGGCCTCAAGCGGATCATCATCCCCAAAGGCAACGAGAAGGACGTCGAGGAGATCCCCAAGGAAGTCCGTGACGTGCTCGAGATCGGCTTTGCCGAAACGATCGACGACGTTCTCGCCTTCGCCCTCAAGAACTGAACCATCCGACCGCCCGCGTTCACGCGAGCGGTTTTTTCATTGTCATTTTTGGGTCGCTGTCGTATAATAGGAAAAGACCATGACAATCCTCCGAAAGGAATCCGATATGCTCGCCACCCTGAACCGCCTCATCGACGGGATCCCCCTCACCGAATACCTCGATTCCGACGCCGGCATCGCGCGCGGCGTCTTCTTCCTCGTCCACGGCCACACCGGCAACCGGACCCACCTGCACGACCTCGCGACGCGCGTCGCCGCCGCCGGCTGGCTGGCGGTCGCCGTCGACGCCTACAAGCACGGCGAACGCCGCGCCGCGCCCTATTTCGGCACCGATGGGCATGCCCAGGCGATGGCGATGCCGGAGGTCCTCATCCATACCTGCGCCGACCTGAAGCATCTCACCGAGACCTATTACGCCGCGCATGCGCCGCATTTCTTCTACGGCGGCACGAGCATGGGCGGCCACATCGCCTTCCAGATGCCCAAATACGTGAAGGCGGAGGGGATCATGCCGTTGATCGGATCGCCCGACCAATACCGCCACTTCGCCGTCACGAAGTACCCCGTGGTCGGTTTGGCGGGGATCGAACGGTTGAAGCCGTTGCTCGACCAGCTCGAGATCGGCCCCGACTATACGCCCTACATGGACGTCAGGATCGTGATCTCCAACGGCACCGAAGACCCCGTCGTCGATTATCGGTTCGTCGTCGATTTCCACGACGCGCTGGTCCGAGCCGGCCACGAGAAGGTCACGATCGCGCTCTATCCGATCGGCCACGTCGTGCCCGACGAGATGCAGGAAGCGGCCCTCGCGGCGCTTCTCGACTAGGCCGCCGTATGGACCGGTTCAAGGATCTGATCGCGGAAGCCGCGCGCTGCCTCGACTGCAGGCACAAGCCATGCGTCGCCGCCTGCCCCGCCAAAAACGACATCCCCGGCCTCATGAAGGCCGTCAAGAACGGCGACTTCCAGGGCGCCAAGGCGCTCTGGGACAAGACCTCCAACCTCCCCGAACTGTGCGGCGCGCTGTGCCAGCAGGAAGTCATGTGCGAAGGCGCCTGCACCCTGAACAAGATCAAGAAGCCGGTCCGGATCGGCGAGGTCGAACGCGGCCTCGCGCTCCTCTTCTGGGGCGAGACCGATTTGCCCCAAACCGCGATCGACCACACCCATCTCGTCATCGGGATGGGCCCCGCGGGACTCGCCAACGCGATCGCGATGGCCAAGATGGGCTACCAGGTCGACGCCGTCGACGCCCATCCCCGCATCGGCGGGGCGATCTGGAATTTGGTCCCGCCGTTCCGCTTCGATGCAAACGACCTCTCCTCGATCGAGGTCAAGCTCGCCAAGCTCGGCGTCCGCGTGAAGTACAACTTCCTCGTCGGCCGCGACGCGGCGCTGTCCGACCTGATCGACCAGTACGACAGCGTCTTCATCGCCCACGGCCTCGACGTCCCGCAGCTCGTTCCCGGGTTCGCCGGCCCGAACGTGTTCTACGCGATCGACCTGTTGAACCGGGTCCGCCATTCGCCCGTCTCGCTTGACCGCCTGGTCGGCAGGCGCGTCGTCGTGGTCGGCCTCGGCAGCGTCGCCTGCGACACCGCCCGCACCTTCGCGCGGCTCGGCCGCGATGTCCAGATCGTCTATCGCCGGACCCTCGCCGAAGCCCCCGCGAGTCCCAAGGAGATCGCCGAGACGCTCGCCGAAGGGATCCGCATCGACGTCCTCCAGAACCCCAAGTCGTTCGCTTCGGGGATCCTCGTCTGCGAACGGACCGAACTCGTGAAGGACGACGCCTCGCCGCGCGGCCGGATCGTGACGGTCCCGGGCGCGGACCTCGAAATCCCGTGCGACACGGTCGTCTTCGCGATCGGCCAGCTCTCCTCCGACGCCGTCTTCGCCGGCACCGGGATCGTCCTTCGTCCCGACCTGTCGCCCTATGCGACGAGCGACCCGAAGGTCTACGTCGGCGGCGACCGCATCATCAAGGAAAAGCGGATCGTCGACGCGATGGTGTCGGGCATCGAAGCCGCCCGCCTGATCCGGGAGGCCTGCACATGCGGTTCACGGTAAAGAAGACGACCCTCTACGTGGCCGGGCTGTTGCTGCTCGGCCTGACGGTGTCGCTGATGCTTCGGACGAACCTCGGCATGTCGAGCTGGGACGCCTTCTTCAAGAACCTCCACGACGGCATCCCGCTGGATTACCGCTGGCTGAACTCGATCGCCGCGGCGGTGCTCACGCCGATCGCCTATCTCACGCAAAAGAAGAAGTTCACCTGGTGGGTGCTGTTCCCGGTCGCGATCAGCTTCTTCATCGGCGCCGAGATCGACCTCATCATCGGCTTCGACCTGATCCCGGATGTCGCGCAGCGGGGTTGGTTCCTCAATTACGCGTATCTCGCGATCGCGATCGTCCTGTGCGCGGTCGGCCTCAACATCATCGCCTGGTGCGACTTCCCGATGCCCGCCCTGGACGAACTCTGCCGTTCGCTGTCGGTCCTCTTCAAGACGAGCCACGGCAACGGCAAGCTGCTCGGCGAGTTGCTCGCGCTGATCCTGGCGGTCCTGTCGGGGATGCTTTTCAGTTACTGGGACGTGTATTACAACATCGGCATCACCACCCTCGTCTTCGCGATCTTGATCGGTCCGGCGATCGATCTCGTCAAGAAACCGCTCAGACGCATCCTGGAGGCCATCAACGCATGAAAATCGAAATCTTCGGCGACGGCCTTGACCGCAGCCAGATCAAGGACCAGCCGCGCCGCACGGCGTGCCGCGGCGTGGTCGTGAAGGACGGGAAGATCTTGATCGTCCACAGTCCGAAACTCGACATCTACACGCTCCCCGGCGGGGGACGCGAGGACGGCGAGACGCTTGCGCAATGCGTCGAACGCGAAGTCCGGGAGGAAACCGGCGTCGTCGTCACGGCCGGGCCCGAGGCGTGCGTCGTGATCGAGTACTTCAACGACTCGATCTGGGAATCGCACTACTTCCCGTGTCAGCCGACCGGCGCGACGGTTCCGCCGTCGCTCACCGAGGAGGAACGCAAGACGGGCTGCGCCGCCTCCTGGATCGACCTCTACGACTTCCTCGCGCTGCTCGAATCGTACGAAAGCACGAACCCCTACGGCGCGAACATCCTCGAGCGCGAGCTCGTCGGCCTGATGAATACGATCTGAATTCGGGCGCGACGCCAATCGCGCCTCTTTTTTTTTATAAGCGTGCAATTAATGAACAAAAAACAGAATCGGATATTGCATAATGATGCCGATAGATATAGAATGATAGGAAAAGGGAGATGTTGAAATGGATAATGCAACTCTGCGTTACACCGCCGAACAACGCCTCAAAGACCGCTATGGGATGCCGATCGTCTATATGCTCATCACGTTGGCCATCAATCTTGCGATCAGTTACTTCGATCCCGCGGGAGTTGGAACGATCGAACCTGTCGAACTCACGCTCGAAGAAAGCCTTCTGAGCTTGGGATTGTCGATCCTTTCCTTCCTCGTTTCCGCCGGTCTTTCCTACGGCTTCGTCGTGTTCTACCAAGCGGTGGCGATGGAACTACCGCCGAGCCTTTCCGCCGGCTTGTTCTCCGGGTTCACGACGCGCTACGGCCGTTCGCTCGGGATGTCGATCCTCATTAGCATTTACGTTTCGCTTTGGTCGTTGCTTCTGATCATCCCGGGAATCATCGCGGCCTACTCCTATTCGATGGCTTTTTATTTGCTCGTCCGCGAGCCTGATTTGACGGCATCGGATGCGATCGCGCGGTCGAAGCGACTCACAACCGGCTATAAATGGCAGATTTTCTGCCTCAACTTTTCGTATATTGGATGGTATCTCCTCAGCATCCTGACATTCGGTATCCTGCTGCTTTGGGTCGTCCCGCGCAACAATACGGCGCAGATGCTGCTTTTCGAGGAAATCTACGAGCGGGATTACAAGCGGTGCCATCCGGAACCGTTCACGCCGTTAGGCGAGAACACCGCCGACGCGCTCTGATCATTCCCACCGCCTTGCACGCAGGATTCGCACGATCCGCCGCAAGGCGTTTTTTTCTTTTTCCCGCCGGCCGCCGCTGTGATATAATAAGTATGGACTCATCGCAAAGGAGGGAATCTCGTGGTCGTCACCGTCATCGATCTGCTCAACCATCTCCGTTGCCGCCGCTATTCCCCGCTCGAACGACGCTCCTCCGCCCGCAAGTACAATCCGACCAAGTCGGACGAGAAGTACGCCGAATTCCGCCATCTCGGCGGGATCGCCGCGTATTCGGCGGCCGCCGAGTACGACGCCGACGACACCCTCGAGATCCAGAAGAACCGGCAGTATCGGCTCACCGACGAGGCCGTCGCGCTGATGAAGGACATCGTTTCGACGCGGATCCTGTCGCAGCGGCCGGAGATCAAGATCGAACGCGACAAGGAATTCACCTACGCCTTCAGCGACAGCGTCCGGCTCGCGGCGAATCCCGACCTGATGCTTTCCTACGACGGCATCTTCGAGGCGATCACGTTCGTGCCGATGACCTCGCGCGAACTGCTCGGCATGCAGTTCGCGGTGAACAAGCAGAAGTTCCCGCTCTTCGTGAAGGATGAGCGCAACCAATACATCCCCGACCTGCGCGGCGTCTCCGACGCCTTCAAGACGAACTACGACGACAAGCTCGCGAAGCTGACCGACCGCAAGACCGACCTCGGCCGCGTCGTCTACGGGATCGCCTTCCAGTCGTTCATCTTCGACCGGCTGTTCCGTCCGCACGGCGTCCGTCAGCTGCTCGTCGTCCTGAACCACGAGTACGTCCACGACGGGACCCCGGGAGTCTACGACAAGAATCTGGTCGTCGCCTTCGACATGAGCGCGCTGGCGCGGCGGATGGCGGAGACGATCCAGATCGACCTCTACCGGATGATCAACCACATCGAGCTCGACGACGACTCGCGCTGCCCGCTCGTGAAGAACGAGTGCCGCCGCGGCATGTCCTTCCAATGCCAGTTCGTCGACTACTGTTTCTCGCATTTGCCCAAGAAGCATTCGATCTTCCATTATTTCTTCCAGCACCAGGGGTTCGTCGAAAGCCTGCCGGGCGAAGACGTCGTGCACGACACCTACGACCTCGTGAACGAGGGCGTCGTCGACATGCTCGACGTGCCGATCTCGTGGCTCAAGCGCGAGAAGAACCTGATGCAGCGGTACTGCGTCGAAAGCGACCGGCCGTTCTTCAACAAGATCAAGCTGAAGACCTATCTCGACAAGATGGTCTATCCGCTCTACCTGATCGACTTCGAGGCGTTCCCGGCGATCGTGCCGCGTTTCGCCGGCGAAGGCCCCTACGCGCAGAGCCTGTTCCAGTTCTCCTGCCACGTGATGGCATCGCCGGACGCCGCGCTGGACCGTGACGATCCGCGGACCCATGTCGAATGGATCGCCAGGGACGGCGCCGACCACCGCCGCGAGTTCGTCGAAGCGCTCCTTTCCGCGATCCCCGCGGGGACGTCGTCGGTCGTCGTGTACAACCAGAACTTCGAGAAGCAGCGGCTGATCGAACTCGCGATCCTCTTCCCCGAACACGCCGACCGGCTCCGCGGGATCGCCTCCCGGCTCTTCGACCTCCTGAAGGCCGTCAAGAACGACGCCGAGTTCTTCAGCGCCGCCGGCTTCACCAAGGAAGCGGCGGAAACGTACAACTACTACCATCCCGACCTCGACGGCAGCTACTCGCTCAAGAAGGTCCTGCCGGTCCTCGGCGGGACGACCTACGAGGGGATGCCGATCACCAACGGCGTCCAGGCCTACCTCGCCTACGCCGCGCTCGACGAACTCGAGCCAGACGAGCGCGAACAGACGCTTTCGGACATGCTCGCCTACTGCAAGCTCGACACGTATGCCATGTATCTGATCCTGCGCGGTCTGCGCGCGCAACTCGAGTAGATTCTCCTTGCGTCGCGTGCCCGTTCATGATATAATCATTATCGCGCCCGAACCTGAAACCGCCGAAACTCCGACGGCGGCTCCGGATCCGGGTCAGTCAAAATACAGGAGGAATCAAACATGGCACTCGCCAAAGCAAAGATCCAGGAAATCGTCAAGGCATTCCAGTTCAAGGAAGGCGACACGGGTTCTCCCGAAGTCCAGATCGCCATCCTCACCGAAGAAATCGCGCTGTTGAACGAGCATCTCCAGGTTCACAAGCACGACTTCCATTCCAAACGCGGACTTCTCATGAAGGTCAGCAAGCGCAGAAGCCTGCTCGACTATCTCGCGAAGGTCTCGGCGGAACGCTACCAAGCGCTCATCGACAAACTCAGTCTGCGCCGCTAGTCACGAACCAAGGCACCCAAAGCAACTTTGGGTGCTTATCTTTTGTTCAAACGGGGTTGATCGGATGAAATCCGGACCCTTGATGCTATAATATTCAGCGTATGATGGAAAAATGACTGAAAAGAGGGTAACACAAATGACAGAAACAACAGAAAAGAAAGTCTACACGCTCGATTTCTGCGGCCGCACACTGAAGGTCGAAGTCGGGCAACTCGCCAAACAGGCCACCGGAGCGGCTTTGGTGAGATTCGCGGATTCGGCCGTGCTCTCCGTCGCGGTCGTCGGCGAACCGAAAGCGGAAGATTACTTCCCCTTGATGGTTCTGTATCAGGAAAAAATGTATTCCGTCGGCAAGATCCCGGGCGGTTTCTTCCGCCGCGAGGGCAGACCGTCGGAACATGAGACGCTCAATGCGCGGGCGATCGACCGTCCGCTCCGCCCGCTCTTCGACGAGAACTTCCGCAACGAAGTGCAGGTCATCAACACCGTCATGTCGGTGAACCCGGACAACTCGCCGGAGATCGCCGCCCTGCTCGGCTCGTCGCTCTCCATCGGCCTCGGCGGCATCCCGTTCAACGGTCCCGTCGCGATTGTCCAGGTCGGCCGCGTCAACGGCGAGCTGATCTGCTGCCCGACCGCCGAACAAGTCCTGCTTTCCGACATCGACCTCACGATCGCGGGCACCAAGTTCGCCGTGAACATGGTCGAGGCCGGTGCCAAGCAGGTCTCCGAGAAGGACATCCTCGACGCCATCATGTTCGGCCACGAGCAGATCAAGACGTTGTGCGCCTTCCAGGAGCAGATCCTGAAGGAGAATGCCAAGCCGGCGATCGAAGTCACCTACCAGACCATCCCCGCCGAGATCGACAAGGCCGTCCGCGACCTGGACGGCGGCCGCATCGTCAAGGCCGTCGTGATCAAGGAAAAGCTCGAGCGCGGCGATGCGATCGAGGCGATCAACGAGGAAATCCGCACCACCCTCGAAGCCGAGTACAAGGCCGCCGGCCTCGACAAGGACGAGATCGAACAGAACCTGTTCTTCGTGAACAAGGTCCTCGAGGCGATCCTCGTCGACGAAGTCCGCCGCCTCATCACCGAAGACAAGATCCGTCCGGACGGCCGCGCCTGCGACGAGATCCGCCCGCTCGCGGCGGAAGTCGACCTGTTTGAACGCACCCACGGCTCGGCCCTCTTCACGAGAGGCCAGACGCAGGTCTTCGCCGCCACCACGCTCGGTCCGCTGCGCGACTCGCAGCTGATCGAAGGGGTCACGCTCGAAGACGGCAAGAGATTCATGCTGCACTACAACTTCCCGCAGTTCTCCGTCGGTTCGACGGGCCGTTACGGCTCGCCCGGACGGCGTGAGATCGGCCACGGCGCCCTCGGCGAACGCGCCCTCCTGCAGGTCATCCCGTCGGAGGACGAATTCCCGTACGCGATCCGCGTCGTCTCCGAAGTCCTCGAATCCAACGGTTCCTCGTCCCAGGCGACGATCTGCTCCGGCACGATGTCGCTGATGGCCGCGGGCGTCCCGATCAAGGCGCCGGTCGCGGGCATCGCGATGGGTCTCGTCAAGAAGGGCGACAAGGTCACGATCCTGACCGACATCCAGGGCCTCGAAGACCATTTCGGCGACATGGACTTCAAGATCGCCGGCACGAAGGACGGCATCACCGCGATCCAGATGGACATCAAGGTCGACGGCATCTCCCGCGAAATCATGCAGGAAGCCCTCGAACAGGCCCGCAAGGGACGCCTCCAGATCCTCGACGTCATGCTCGCGGCGATTCCCGCCCCGCGCAAGGAACTCTCGAAGTACGCGCCGAAGGTCAAGATCATGCGCATCAACGTCGACAAGATCCGCGACGTCATCGGCCCCGGGGGAAAGATCATCCAGTCGATCGTCGAGAAGTGCAACGACGTCAAGATCGACATCGAACAGGACGGCCGCGTCATCTTCATGCACACGGACGTGTACTGGATCGACCAGGCGATGAAGCTCGTCGCCGACATCGTCCGCGAAGTCCAGGTCGGCGAAGTCTTCACCGGCAAGGTCGTCCGCATCGAGAAGTTCGGCTGCTTCGTCGAACTGTGGCCCGGCCAGGACGGCCTCTGCCACATCTCGAAACTCGACATCAAGCGCGTCGAACGCGTCGAAGACGTCGTCAAGCTCGGCGACATGATCACGGTGAAGGTCACCGAGATCGACGAGAAGGGCCGCGTCGACCTGTCGCGCAAAGCCATTCTCGAATCCCTCAAAAAGTAAGAAACGTGGTATAATAGAACAGTCGAATGATCGGGCGATCGAGCGCGCAAGCGTTAGGAAAGTCCATGCTAGCACGGGCTGCGATGCCCGTAGCGTTTGTGCCATACGAACCGATAAGTATGGGCGCCGAGCGATCGGCGACGGCGGCGAAAGGGACCCAAGAGGCCCCGGTAGCCCCAAGGTGCCACAGAGACGAGCCTTGCGGAACACGCAAGGATGAAACGCGGTAAACCCCACAAGCTAGAAACCCAAATTTCGGTAGGGGAACGGGAAGCGGACAACTGAATCCAGCTGACTGACGGCGCAAGCCGTAGATAAATGATCGCCGCCCCGCAAGGGGAACAGAACATGGCTTACAAATCATTCGGCCGAAAAAAGCATAATCCAACCCATTATGCTTTTTTTACTGCCAAAATCCCGTTTTTATGATAGAATAATACCGCACCGAATGGATGAAAAAAGGAGGCGAACGCCATGCTTGACCACAAGGCTTTGCAAGAACGTCAGAAGCACATCCGCAACTTCTCCATCATCGCGCACATCGACCACGGCAAATCGACGCTCGCCGACCGCATCCTCCAGGTCTGCGACGCCGTTCCCGAGCGCGAGATGAAGAACCAGCTGCTCGACTCGATGGATCTGGAACGCGAGCGCGGCATCACGATCAAGCTGAACTCCGTCGAACTGCAATACAAGAGCCGCGACGGGCAGAACTATATCTTCCATCTCATCGATACGCCCGGGCACGTCGACTTCACCTACGAGGTGTCGCGGTCGCTTGCGGCCTGCGACGGCGCCATCCTCGTCGTCGACGCCTCCCAGGGGATCGAAGCCCAGACCCTCGCCAACGTCTATCTCGCGCTCGACAACGACCTCGAGATCGTCTCCGTCATCAACAAGATCGACCTGCCCTCCGCCGACGTCGAGAAGGTCCGCCACGAACTCGAGGACACGATCGGGCTCGACGGCCAGGCCGCCATCCCGGCTTCCGCCAAGATGGGGATCGGGATCGTCGACATCCTCGAAGCCGTCGTGAAGAACGTCCCCGCGCCCTCCGGGTCGATCGACGAGGCGCTCCAGTGCCTCATCTTCGACTCCTACTACGACACCTACCGCGGCGTCGTCCCGCTCGTCCGCGTGATGAACGGCGTGATCAAGAAGGGCGACAAGATCCGCATGATGGCGACCGAGGCGGAGTTCGAGGTCATGGAGACCGGCGTCTTCACGCCGAAGGAGGAACCGCGGCCGTTCCTCTCCGCCGGCGACGTCGGCTGGTTCACGGCGCAGATCAAGAACATCGAGACGATCCACGTCGGCGACACCGTCACCTCCGCGAACAAGCCCGCCCTCGCCCCCGTCCCCGGCTACCGCAAGCTGACCCCGATGGTCTACTGCGGTATCTACCCGGTCGAGGCCGACGACTACCAGGATTTGAAGGACGCGCTCGAGAAGATGAAGCTCTCGGACGCCTCGCTCGTCTACGAGCCGGAAACCTCGCAGGCGCTCGGCTTCGGCTTCCGCATCGGCTTCCTCGGCCTGCTCCACATGGAGATCTTCCAGGAGCGGATGGAACGCGAGTTCGACATGAACATCATCGCGACCGCCCCGTCGGTCGGCTACCGCGTCATCCT
>CAIMSF010000008.1 GCA_903844055.1 uncultured bacterium | reverse complement strand
GTTCCATGACCGGGCCTTCGAACCCGTCGACCGGCACCGTCATATCCTGCTCGTCAAGCAAGGCGAAGCCGTCGTCGAAGGATTCCGCGAAGGCGCCGCGAGCGATGATTTCTACCAGAACGACGGGGGCGTCGACGTCGCGGCGATCGATCTTGCGACGCAGGCGCGCGTCGTCCTGCCGCTGTATCCCTACGGCACGGCGACGCTCCGCTACACCCACTTCGCGACCCGCGAAGTCGAGCGGTGAGGACAAGACGGGGGCGTTTCGCACGACGCACCCGTCGATGAAAAAGAACCGTCGGAAGGACCGGCGGTTCTTTTTCATGGTCGCGGGGATCAGCGCGTCTTGGGATGACGCTTTTCCCGTTCGGCCCGGATCAGGAACGGCGCGTAGCAGGCCATGACCACGACGAAGCCGAGGAAGACGAGCTTGGCGAGATACCACATCCAGCCGAGCTTCTCGACGGCGAGGGTTTGGCCGAAGAACGTGAAGTTCAGATACGGCAGTCCCGGCATCGGCGGGAACGAGGAATAGAAGAAATTGGCCCGGAACGCCCCTTGCGAGAACATCGCGTTGAAATAGATCGAGAAGAAGAACAGGATCGACAAGATCGCCATCGTCAGGCCGAGCCGCTTCCAGGTGAAGTCGACCTGCTTCGTGAGCGGGATGTACAAACCGAAGGCGACGACGGCCGCGTGGTAGACGAAATATTCGTAGATTTCGGGGTTGGAAAGCGAAATCGGCGTCACCGTCGCGATCAGGAGGGCGGCCGCGCCGCCGACGAGCATCGTCGGGTACATGAAGGCCAGGATCGCCTTCTCGGTGCTTGCGGACTTGTTGAAGAAACGCAGGAACCACAAGACGAAGATCTGGATCGAGCAGAGATGGAGCGGCAGGAACTCGACCGGGAGGAGCGCCGCGCCGTCCGCGACGACGATCCGTGAGAACACCTTGATCAGTTCGCCGTAGATCGTCACGCCGACCATGAAGGAAAGCATCGACTTGAGCGGAACGCGTTTCTTCACGGCATAGACCGTGATGGTGGCGATGAGGATGACGCAGAACACCAGGATGAGCAGATGCATCGTCGAGAACATGGAACAGACTCCGTTGGGCGGCAGGGATTTGCGTGGACACGCATGCCGAACACCATTGTAACATAAAAAGTGCCAAATGCGAACGGATTCGCCGCGTTCCGATGTTCGTCTTTCGGCTCGGTCTGTTGCATTTCCGTCGCGACCCCGATACAATAGAATTAGGCGGTTTTCGGAAAGCCGACGGAGGATCTTCGATGACCAGGATGGAACGGGAAATCTTCGAAACGCCGGAGCTGCTTCGCGCCGCGATCCCAGCCTATGCGGAAGCGCTCGTCCCGGCCGCCGGCGCGGTCCGCGGACGGATGCTCCGCGCCGTCGTCTTCGCCGGCCGCGGATCCTCCGACAACGCCGGCATCTATTTCAAGTACCTGACCGAAACGCACGCCGCCCTGCCGGTCGCCTTCGCCGCCCCCTCGGTCGTCACGCTCTACGGCGCCGCCCCCGATCTATCCGACAAGCTCGTCGTCGCCGCCAGCCAATCCGGGCAAGCCGCCGACGTCGCCGCCGTGCTCGCCTTGGCGCGCCGTCAGGGCGCCGTTACGGTCGCCCTCACGAACGATCCGGAGTCCCCGGTCGCACGCTCTTCCGATCATCCGCTCGACCTTCGGATGGGACGCGAGGAAAGCGTCGCCGCGACGAAGACCTTCACCGCCGAACTGCTCGGCCTCGGGATGCTTTCCGCCCTCCTCGCCGCCGACCGCGCCCTGGAAGCCGCTCTCAAGACGGTCCCGGCGGCGATCGAACGGGTCCTTTCGCAGCGTCCCGCCATCGAGCGGGAGGCGGTCCGCCTGCGGGACATGGCGTCTTGTTTCGTGCTCGCCCGCGGTTTTCACCTGGCCGTCGCCTTCGAACTCGCCCTGAAGCTTCAGGAGTCTTGCTACGTGCGTGCCCACGCCTATTCGCTGCCCGACTTCCAGCATGGGCCGTTCGCCCTCGCCGAACGCGACGCGCTCTTCATCCTGCTCGCGCCGTCGGGCAAGACGATGCCGGATTCGCTCGCGATGGTCGCGAAGCTCGACGCCGTCGGCGCGCGGATCCTCGCCTTCACCGACGACGCGACGCTGCCGGTTTCGCACAAGGTCGTGCTCCCGAAGGTCGACGAGGAAATCGCGCCGTTCGTCTTGACGATCGCGTCCCAACTGTTCGCCTGCGCGCTTTCGACCGTCCGGGGAAACGATCCGGACGCCCCCCGCGGACTGAAAAAAATCACCGTCACTTTGTGACCGCGACGATTCGATAGAGATAGGCGCGTCCCGCCTTCCCGATCACTTCGGCGAGGCGCGCGTCGCGCAGGAAGAGGGCTGTCCGCGCGGCGTCGCCGGCGTTCATCCCGAGTCCCTTCGCGAGTTCCTTCACGGTGAACGGATCGGGCATCGACGCCGGGATCAGCGTCCGAAAATCCGCGGGAATGCGGAACCGTGCGATCTCCGGCACCCCGCGCGGAACCAAATCGATCCGGCCTTTCGGGGTCCCCGCGGACGCCGACCGGTATTCCGCGGCGTCGAAGGAGACGGCCATGAAGTCGAGACGGGGATCCTCGATCAACCGTTTCAGGCCGTGCAGTTCCGCCAGGATCGACGAAACATCCCTCCGGCGCGGAGCGACGCGTCCCTTTCCGACGGTTCCGTCGGGACCGATCGTGTAGATCGTCTTCTTGCGGATCACCGGATAGACGACGGTGACCGGATACCGATCGAGCAATGCGGCGAGTTTCGCGGCGATCGCCGCGAACCCGCGCGTCTGGATCTCGAAGACGCGGCCGTCGGCGAACACGTCGGCGATCCGGCCCGAAAGCCGGACCTCGTGGGTCGTCGGGTCGGGACTGATCCAGTACTTGATGGCGCGGTGGACCGACTGCTCCGACTGCGTGCCGATGCTCTCCGGCTTCCAGCCGTCGCGCTCGATCAGGTCCTTGATATCCTCGAATGATCTCATGTTCTCACCTTAAGAACATTGTACCATCGAATTCGATCCCCGGAGCGTCCAATCGCACCGGGATCGGGAGGGAGGAGTGCCCATGCATCTGAAAAGCGGTGTCGTCGTCGTCCGCGACGCGGGCGAAATGGATGCCCACCTGCTCTCCTCCTGGTGGGCCAACGGCAAGGTGATGGAGCATGCCGGCTTCCCCGACGGGATCAGGAAGGATCCCCTCGAACTGGCCGAGGAACTCCGGCAGGAAGCCGAACGGATCCATCCGCTGAGGCGCCGGCTTGTGATCGAGTTCGGCGGCGCCCCGATCGGGGAGATGAACTACCGCATCGAGGCGCGCGTCGCCGAGATCGGCGTGAAGATCTGCGACGTCGCCTACCAGGGCATGGGGATCGGCACGCAGGCGATCGTGATGCTCGTCGAATACCTGTTCGACCAGCGCGAGATGGAGAAGATCATCCTCGATACGATGCTCGAGAACATCCGCGCGCAGCACGTGTATGAAAAAATCGGGTTCGTCAAGCTGGCCGTGAACAAGGACTGCTGGACCGACCAGCGCGGCCGCAAGCGGACGAGCGTCGACTACGAATTGTCGCGGGCCGGATTCGAAGCGGTCCGCAAGGCGATGAAGCACGCCGAAAAGTGATCAGCAGCAAGGACCGGACCACCGCGGAGAGCCGCCGGAGGCAACACCATGGGCGATTATGACTTGTTCGTCAAGGACGCTTTCTTCCTCGTCGGCTGCGACGGGGCGGGGACGGCCGAGACGGCGTCCGAATGGATCCCGCCGCTGTGGGACGAGTTCAACGCGTCGTATCCGAAACTCGAGAAGCTGGCGGTGCGCGACGCGCACGGCGTGATTCCCGTGTGGGGTGCGATGACCGACCTCGGCCAGGAATTCCAGCCCTGGGGCGAGGAAGGCAAATACATGGCCGCCGTCGAGTCGGAGCGCTATATGGATGCGCTCGGCTTCGCCGTGTGGCGGGTCCCCGGATTCCGCTATGTCCGCGCCGCGGCGACGCTCGAGACCTATGCGTCGGTCTACCGCCGGATCCTCGGCAAGGTGTTCCCCCAAAACGGCTGGGAACTCGTCGGCGCCGTGCAGGAATACTATCTGAAAGACCGAATGTGGCTGTTATTCCCGATCCAACGGTTGTAACGAAGCCGCCGAAGTGATATAATGAAACGCTCCGCCGAGTGCGGAAGCCGGGAGAAGCCATGAAACGAATCGTCATCGCACTTGGGGGCAACGCCCTCGGAAACAACGCCACCGAACAATCCGAACTCGTCCGTCAGACCGTCAAGCCGATCGCCGAGCTGATCGCCCGCGGCCATCAGGTCGTCGTCACCCACGGCAACGGCCCGCAGGTCGGGATGATCAACCTCGCCTTCGAAACCGCCGCCCGGGCGGGCGCCCTATCGCATCCCATGCCGTTCCCGGAATGCGGCGCGATGAGCCAGGGATATATCGGCTACCATCTGCAGAACGCCCTCAACCGCGAACTCGCCGACCGCGGCATCGCCAAGCGCGCCGTCACGGTCGTCACCCAGGTCGAAGTCGACCCGGCCGATCCCGGTTTCCAGAACCCGACGAAGCCGATCGGCGCCTTCTACACGAAGGAAAACGCCGACCGGCTCGCGGCCGCAAACGGCTACGTCATGAAAGAGGACGCGGGCCGCGGCTATCGTCGCGTGATCGCCAGTCCGAAACCGATCTCCGTCGTCGAACTGCCGATGATCGAGACCCTCGTCGAGGCGGGGTACGTCGTCATCACCGTCGGCGGCGGCGGCATCCCCGTCGTCCGGGAGGGCAACGGCTATGCCGGCGTCCCGGCCGTCATCGACAAGGACTTCGCCAGCCAGACGCTCGCCGACCTGCTCGACGCCGACCTCCTGTTCATCCTCACGGCGGTCGACCGCGTCTCGCTCAACTTTGGCAAGCCCGACCAGGTCGACCTCGACGTCCTCAAGATCAACGAAGCCCTCGACTTCATCGCGCAGGGCCATTTCGCGAAGGGCTCGATGCTTCCGAAGGTCGAGGCCGCGGTCCGTTTCGCCGCGAAGAAGGACGGCCGGATCGCCGTCATCGGCGCCCTCGAGAAGGCGGCGCTCGCGATCGACGGCAAATCGGGAACGCGCATCGAGCGCTGATTCCGCTTGCCCGCGCAAGGGCGCGGACCCGCGATTTTCATTCGAATATCACAATCTTTATAGAAAAAAATATGCGTCGGTGTTATAATAACCTTCAAATCAACATTTCATGAAGGTTCAAATCGCACATATTTTTTTTACACACTCGGTGAAAGCGCTTTATTTCCACCCCGGAGGAACATCCATGACCCAGGCGATCATCCTCGCCGGCGGCTTCTCGAGCCGCGCCGGCATGAACAAAATGACGCTGCCGTTCCGCGGCAAGCCCCTGATCGGGCACGCGGTCGCGTGCGTCGCCCCCTTCGTCGATCAGATCATCGTGGTGACCGGACGGTACCACGACGACATCGTCGAAGTCCTTTCGGCGTATCCGAACGTCACGTTCGTCCGCAACCCGCTCTTCGAGAAGGGGATGTTCGACTCGATCAAGTGCGGCGTCGGAGCCGCCTCCGGGGACATGCTGATCCTGCCGGGGGACATGCCGCTGATCCGCCCCGAGACGGTCGATGCGCTGCTTCGCGGGACCGGCGACATCCGCGTCCCCGCCTACCGGAAGCAGACCGGACATCCGATCTTCCTCGCCGCCCGGCTGAGGACCAGGCTGCTCGCGGCGGACGATTCCGACGACCTCCGGCGGTTCCGCGACCGCATCGGCTGCACCGTCGTGCAAACCGACGACCCCGGGATCCTGGTCGACATCGACTCGATCGACGATTACCGGAAACTCAAAAAAGGCAACGAGGAGGTACCCCCCCATGCGGATTGAAACGATCCTGAAACCGGCGTCCCTCGAGGACGCGTACAAGGCGATCGCAGCCGACAAGAACGCGGTCATGTTCGCCGGCGGCGCGTGGATCAAGCTCACGCTGAAGGACATCGCGACCGCGGTCATCCTCGACGGCCTCGGACTCGAGCGGATCGCGGTCGGGGACAAGACGGTCGAGATCGGCGCCCTCGCGACTTTGAATGACGTCGCGACCCATCCGGTCCTTTCCGGCCTGTACGGCGGGATGATCGCCGAAAGCTGCCGCCGCGTGATGGGGATCAACGTCCAGAACGTCGCGACCCTCGGCGGCTCGGTGATGGGCGGCTACGCCTTCTCCGACATCCTCACCGCGCTCCTCGCCGCCGACGCGACCCTTCGTTTCCAGAAGCACGAACCGATGAAACTGGCGGAGTATCTCCAGCGCAAGGTGAACTTCCGCGACCTGCTCGTGGCGATCTCGATCCCGCTTAAGAACGGCCGCGGCGTCTTTCGGAAAATCGCCCGCACGCGGCTCGATTTCGCGATCCTGAACCTCGCCGTGACGAACGTGAACGGACTCTACCTGATCGCCGTCGGCGCCCGGCCCGGCGTCGCCAGGCTCGCGACCCTCGCGGCCGACCGTCTGAACGAGATCCATCCGGTGTCGGTCTTCGACATCGAGAAGGCCGTCGCCGACGCTCTCGCCGAACTCGATTTCGGATCCAACAACCGCGCCGCCGAGGATTATCGGCGGGCCCTCGCCCGGGTCCATCTGCTCCGCGCATTGAAAGAGGTGACCTTCGATGATCGTCAACGTTGACGTCAACGGACGGCTGCGGTCGTTCGACGTGCCGCCCGGCGCGTTTTTGCTCGACGTGCTCCGGGAGGCCGGATACCTGTCGATCCGCCGTGGCTGCGATACGACCTCGTGCGGCATCTGCACGGTCCTCCTCGACGGGAAACCCGTCCCCTCCTGTTCCTATCTGGCGATCCGCGCCGAAGGGCGGAAGGTGACCACCGTCGAAGGCATCCCCGAAGAAGCCGCCAAACTCGCCCGCCACTTCGGCGAAGAGGGCGCCGACCAGTGCGGCTACTGCAATCCGTCGCTCGCCCTCGCCGTCTACGCGCTCAAGCAAACCAGGCCGAAGGCGACCGACGAGGAGATCCGCCTCTGGCTCGTGGGCAACCTGTGCCGGTGCTCCGGCTACCAGTCGCAGCTCGTCGCGATCAAGCGCTATCTGGAGGAACGGCCATGAACGTCGTGAACAAACCGCTCGCCTCCCTGGATGGAAAAGCCCTGATGATGGGCCGCCCGGCCTATACCGACGACTTCGCCGCGCCGCAGTCCCTCGTCGTCAAAGTCCTTCGCAGTCCGCATCCGTTCGCCAGGATCGTTTCGATCGAGACGGACGAGGCGCGCGCCATCAAGGGCGTCGCCTGCGTCCTCACCCACAAGGATTTCAAACGGATCTCGTTCACCCGCGCCGGGCAGGGATACCCGGAGCCCTCGCCCCACGACAAGTTCGTGCTCGACGAGTACGTCCGCTACGTCGGCGACGAAGTCGCGATCGTCGCGGGGGTCGATTCGTCGACCGCCGAAGCCGCGCTCGCGGCGATCAAGGTCAAGTACGAACTCCTGACGCACGTCCTCGACATGGAGACCGCCGTCGGGAATCCGTCGGTGATCCATCCCGAGCCGGAAGCCAGGGAGATGTTCCCGATCGGCTTCGAGCCGAAGAAGAACATCGCCGCCGCCTACAAGATGAACGTCGGCGACGTCGACGCCGTCCTGAAGAAGTGCGACGTCGTCGTCAAGCAGACCTACCGCACGACGGCGCAGGCGCACGTGGCGATGGAGCCGCACGCCGCCAACGCCCGGTTCGACCACCAGAACCGGCTCGTCATCTACGCCACCACCCAGACCCCCGTCCACGTCCGCCGGATCATCTCGCAGGCGCTCGCCTATCCGATCGCCAACATCCGCGTGATCAAGCCGCGCGTCGGCGGCGGTTTCGGCGGGAAGCAGGCGATCGCCGCCGAACTCATCGTCGCCGCCGTCGCGATCCGGACCGGACTGCCGTGCCGCTATGCCTTCACCCGCAAGGAAGTCTTCGAGTCGAGCTACTCGCGCCATCCGATGAACATCGAGATGACGCTCGGGGCGATGAAGGACGGAACCTTGAAGGCGATCGACTGCAAGGTTCTTTCCGATACCGGCGCCTATGGCGAACACGCCCTCACCGTCTTCATGGTGACGGGCTCGAAGGTCCTCCCGCTCTACAACAAGGTCGAGGCCGTCCGGTTCGCCGGAACGGTCGTCTACACCAACCACACGCCCGCCGGCGCCTACCGCGGCTACGGCGCGATCCAGGGCAACTTCGCGCTCGAGTCGGCGGTCGACGAGCTGTGCGCCGCGCTCAAGTGCGACCCGCTCGCGTTCCGCCGGAAGAACATGATCCGGGAAGGCGAGACCTCGCCGATCTTCGCGATCATGGGCGAAGGGACCGAAGGCACGGCGATGACGATGGAGACCTGCAAGCTGCCGTTCTGCGTCGACCGCGGCGCCGACCTGTCCGACTGGGCCCACAACCATCCGCGCCGCATCGTCGCCAAGAACCGCGTCCGCGCGGTCGGGATGGCGATCGCCATGCAGGGCAGCGGCATCCCGTTGATCGACATGGCGTCGGCGACCGTCAAGCTGAACGACGACGGGTTCTACAACCTGCTCGTCGGCGCGACCGACATCGGCCAGAAATCCGACACGATCCTCGCCCAGATCGCCGCCGAAGCGCTCGGCACGACCCTCGAGAAGATCGTCGTGACCTCCTCGGACACCGACGTGACGCCGTTTGACACCGGCGCCTACGCCTCCTCCACCACCTACGTCTCCGGCAACGCCGTCCTCAAGGCGGCGACGAAGATGAAGGAGACGCTCGTCGCCGAAGCCGCGCAAGTGCTCGGGACGACGCGCGACCAGGTCGCCTTCGACGGGTCGACGTTCGTCGCCGAAACGGGCCGGCTGACGCTGAAAGACCTTTCCAACCGGCTCTTCTACAACCACGACCAGAAGCAGCTGTCGGTCACCGAGAGCTTTTGCGGGCACAAGTCGCCGCCGCCGTTCATGGCGGGCTTCGCGACCGTCGAAGTCGACCTCGAGACCGGCGAGGTCGATCTCGTCGACTACGTTTCGGTCGTCGACTGCGGGACCACGATCAATCCGAAACTGGCCCAGGGCCAGGTCGAGGGCGGCATCGTCCAGGGCATCGGGATGACGCTCTTCGAAGAACCGGTCTACGGGAAGGCGGACGGGAAGACCGTGAACAGCGACCTCTTGTCCTACAAGATCCCGACCCGTCTCGAGATCCGGAAACTGACCACCGAGTTCGCGATCTCCTACGAGGAGAGCGGCCCGTACGGCGCCAAGTCGGTCGCCGAGATCGGCATCGACACGCCGCCCGCGGCGATCGCGAACGCGATCTACAACGCCGTCGGCGTCCGCGTCCGGACGCTGCCGATCACACCCGAGAAAATCTGGCGCGGGATGCAGATCCGCGCCGGCAAGATGGAGGAATCGAAATGAACCGCGAAACCATGAGAACGATCGTCCGCGTCATCGCCTTCGGCGCCCTCTGGGGCTTGCTCGAGGCGACCCTCGGCTATGTCCTGCACCTGGTCCACGACTACCTGCCCGGACTCGTCATGCCGGCCATCGGCGCGGCGATCCTGATCCGTTTCTACAAGACCGCGTCCGACCGCAAGGCCGTCTTCGCGGTCGGCGCGATCGCCGCCGCGATCAAGGCCGTCGACTTCCTGATCCCCGGGATGAATCCGCTCCGCGTCGCCAACCCGATGCTGTCGATCCTGATGGAGACGCTCGTCGTCGGCGTGCTGGCTTCCCGCCTCTTGAGCGCGGGAGCCGGACGCCGGATCGGCTACCAGTTCGCCGCTAGTTTCGGCTGGCGGCTCGTCTTCCTCGGCGCGCTCGCGCTTGAGTTCTGGCTGTTCGGGATCATGTCCGGTCAGATCGCGAGCCTTGCGGAAGCCGCCCGGTTCGTCCTCTTGAACGGCTTGCTGTCGGGGGCGGTCTGGGCCGTCGTCGATTCCCTCGCGGCGCTGATTCCGCAGACGGCGTCCCGCCTCTTCACCCGTCCGGCGTTCGCCGCCGGGCTCGCCGGCATCGCCCTCGCGGCGACCTATTTCCTGTCCTGAACCCAAGCCGGATTCATCGGCCGAACACGCTTCCGCGAGAGGGGGGATCCGTCTTGATCACGATCGTCACCGGGGGCATCGACTCCTGCAAGACCACGAAACTGACGTCGCTGTACGCCGAATCCGGGCGGGGCGACGGTTTTGCGATGATCAAGCGGATGGCCGGCCGCCACGTCCGCGGCTATGACGCCAGAAGACTCGCGACCGGCGTCGAGACGCCGCTCGTCTATCGCAGCGGCTTTTCGCCGGAGGGCCTCGAGGTCGCCTGCGCGATCGGCCCGTACCTGTTCGCGGACGCGCCGTTTCGCGCCGTCAAGGAACAGCTCCGGGCGATGATCGCGGACCGCGTTTCGCCGATCTTCTTCGACGAGATCGGCGAGCTCGAGCTCGCCGGCTCCGGATTCGACGACGTCGTCAAGGAACTCGTCGCCTCCGGTCTCGACCTCTTCGTCGTGGTCCGCGACGAATTCGTTTCCCGCGTGATCTCCCGGTATGGCATGTCCGGCTGCCATCTGGTCGAGTCGATCTAGGGGGTGCGGCGAGATGGACGACCTGTCGATCAAGAACGGATCGGTTTGGACCGGGACCCGGCATGAACGCGCCGACGTCGCCGTCAAGGACGGAACCATCGTCGCGGTCGGGCTGGAACCCCGCCCCGCCGCGGCCGTCTACGACGCCGCCGGGCGATTCGTCAACCCCGGCTTCATCGATCCGCACGTGCATTTCGACCTCGATCTCGGCCGGCTCCGCTCGGCCGACGATTTCCGCTCCGGCTCGATCGCCGCGGCCTTCGGCGGCGTCACGACGTTCGTCGACTTCCTCGCCCCGACCGACGACGAGCACGACCTCGAACGCGCCTATCATGCGCGGCTCGAGGAAGCCGAGGACGCCGTCGTCGACTACCGCTTCCACGCCACGATCAAGAACCCCAAGGGCGATCCGGAGGCCTACGTCAGGAAGATGCTCTCGCTCGGGATGACGACGCTCAAGCTCTTCACGACCTATTCCGATTCCGGCCGGCGCACGAGCGACGACCAGATCGAGCGGCTGCTCGACCTGTCCGAACGGTACGGCTTCACGATCCTCGCCCACATCGAGGACGATTCCATGATCACGATGAAGGATTCCTACGGTCCGAAGGACCTGCCCCGCTCGCGTCCCGCCGCGGGCGAGACGGCGGAGGCGCTGAAGCTCGCCGGATTCGTCGAGAAGCACGGCGGGACCCTCTACATGGTCCACCTGTCGAGCGGCGCGACGCTCGACGCCCTGCGCGACCGTTATCCGCACTTGCTCAACCGCAAGTTCTTCATCGAAAGCTGTCCCCACTACTTCGCCTTCACCGCCGACGCCCTATCGCGTCCGGACGGGTTCCTCTACACGATGTCCCCGGCGCTCAGGACGGCCGCGGAACGCGACCGTCTCGCGGAGGGTTTCTCCGACGTCTACGCGATCGGGACCGACCACTGTCCGTTTTCGCGCGCCGAGAAGGAACACGACCGCCTCCGGGACATCCCGATGGGGATCGGCGGCGTCGAACACGCCTACGCGGTCCTGTCCGCGCGGTTCGGCGACGCGGTGATCCCGAAGATGACCGAACATCCGGCCCTGATCAACGGACTGGCCGACCGGAAGGGCAGGATCGCCGTCGGCTGCGACGCCGATCTGGCGATCGTCCGTCCGGTCAGGGAGCGGATCGTCTCGGACCATTCGCGCGGCTGCACCGTCTGGACCGGAACCGACGTCACCGCGCGGATCGAAGCGACGATCCTGCGCGGCGCGTTCGCCGTCCGGGATGGAAGGTTCCTCGGAACGAAAGGCAACTACGTCGGAAGGAAGCCCATGATATGACCACCATCGTGAACGCGACCCTGTACGATTTCGTCACCTATCGCGAACACCGCTATGTCCGCTTCGACGGCGTGATCCGGGAAGTCGGACCGATGTCGGAGTACCGGCCTGACGGCGGCGAGACCGTCGACCTGCGCGGCGGATGGCTGATGCCGGGCCTCGTCCTCGGCCACACCCACGTCTATTCCGCGTTCGCCCGGGGCATGGGCGTGCCGTTTTCGCCCAAGTCGTTCCAGGACCTCCTCGATCAGCTTTGGTGGAAACTTGACCAAAATCTCGATATCCCCGCCGTCCGCGCCTCGGGCGCCGCGATGGCGCTGGACTATCTTCAGAACGGCGTGACGACGATCCTCGACCACCACGCTTCCGGCGCGGTCGCGGGATCGCTTCAGGCGCTCCGTGAGGCGATCGTGGACGGAGCCGGAATGCGGGCCGCGTGCTGTTTCGAGACGAGCGACCGCTTCGACGTGTCCGCCTGCGTTTCGGAAAACCTCGCGTTTGCGAAGGCGGCCGTGCCCGGCCGCTCGGCGGCGCTGTTCGGCCTGCACGCCTCGATGTCGCTTTCCGACGACACGCTCGCCCTCGTTTCCGAAGCGAAGGACGACCTCCCGGTCCACGTCCACGCCGCCGAAAGCGCGGAAGACGAGGATCTTAGCATGAAGCGGTACGGATGCCGCGTGATCGAGCGGTTCGACCGCTTCGGGCTTTTGGAACCGGGGTCGCTCTACGTCCACTGCGTCCATTGCGACGACGCCGAACTCGCGCTGTTGAAGGCGCGCGGGGTCACGGTCGCCGTCAATCCCTCCTCCAACATGAACAACGGCGTCGGCCTGCCCGACGTGAAGAAGATGCTCGACCTCGGGATCCCGGTGATTCTCGGCGACGACGGCCTGTCCGCCTCGGCCGCCGTCGAGATCAGGAACCTTCGGCTCGCGATGAACCACCGCTACGGCGGTCCGACCGTGTTTACGATGGAAGACCAGCGCAAGGTCGTGCTCGAGACGTACCGCTTCGCCTCCGCCCTCCTGAAGGTCGGGCTCGGCCGGATCGAACCCGGTTATGCGGCCGACCTCGCCGCCCTCGACTACGCCGCGCCGACGCCGGTCACGGAGACGAACGCCTTCGGCCACTTCGTCTTCGGGCTGTCGCAATCGTTTCGGCCCCGCCATGTCTACGCAAACGGCGTCGCCGCGATCACCGACTACGTCCCCGCGGCGCGCCTGGTCGGCCCCGCCGCCCAATCGGTCGCAAGCGCTGCGGCGGTCTGGAACCGCGTCGCGCGGGAAGGCAAGAAACGATGAACGACCTGCTTAGGGTCCGCTTCGACGGACTCAGCCTCGACAATCCGCTCATGCCGGCCTCCGGGCCGCTCGTCGGCGACTTCGAAAAACTCCGGTTCATGCAGGACGCCGGATGCGGCGCGATCGTCACGAAGACGATCTCGACGAAACCGCCGGTGATCCCGCGGCCGTGCATCTACGGCGACCGCGACTACGTGATGAACTCCGAACTGTGGAGCGAACATCCGCTCTCGACGTGGGTCGACGATTTTCTCCCCGCGTTCATGAAGATCAAGGACCGGCCGCTCATCGTCTCCGTCGGATATTCCGAAGCCGACATGGAGGTCCTGATCCCCGCGCTCGATGGATTCGCCGACGCCTTCGAGGTCTCGACCCACTATGTCGGGACCGACCTCGCGAGGATCGGCCGGACCGTCGCCGCGATCCGCGCCCGGACCCGAAAGCCGATCTACATGAAGATCAGCCCGCATCTGCCCGATGCGGCCGGGTTCGCCAGAGCGATCGCCGAGAACGGCGCGAACGGCGTCGTCGCCGTCAACTCGCTCGGTCCGACGATGAAGGTCGACCTCATGAACCGCCGCCTCGTCTACGGCAACGCCGACGGCTACGTCTGGACTTCCGGACCGGTCATCAAGAACCTCGCCCTCGCCGCCGTCCGCAAGATCAGGCTCGCCGCCCCCGGACTCACCGTGATCGGCACCGGCGGGATCCAGTCGGCCGACGACGTCCTCGAATTCCTGGTATCCGGCGCTTCCGCGGTCCAGATGCTTTCGGGAGCGCTCCTGCGCGGGAAAGACCTGTACGCGAAGATCATCGCCGACCTTCCGGCGGCGCTCCAGAAATACGGCTTCGCCTCGATCGCGGAAGCCTCGGCCGTCACGCTCGCGACGCCCGTCGCCTACGAACCCGCCGTTCCGGTCCTGATCCCGGAACGCTGCACCAAGTGCCGGCTGTGCGTCCGCGTCTGTCCGTATTTCGCGATGGAGCTCAAAGACCGGATCACGATCGATCCCGTGAAATGCTTCGGCTGCGGGCTGTGCATCGCGAAGTGTCCGACCAAAGCGCTCCGCTGACCCGCGGAAAGGGGGAAACCGACATGACTGACATCTCCGCCTCGATCGTCCGGCGCGACGCCGCGGCCAAAATCTCCGGCCGCGCCGCCTATGTCGCCGATCTGGCCGTGGAGGGGGTCCTCCACGCCAGGACGGTCCGTTCGACGATCGCCAAAGGCGCCATCCTGAAGGTCGACGTCCCGCCGCTCCCCGAGGGCGTGTACACCGTCGACCATTCCGACGTCCCCGGCGAGAACGGCGTCAAGATCATCTTCAAGGACATGCCCGTCTTCGCCGAACGCGAAGTGCGCTACATCGGCGAACCGATCCTGCTCGTCTGCGGCCCCGACAAGGAGGTCGTCGACGAGATCGCCAGAACGATCGTCGTCACCTACCGGGAGGAACCGGCCGTCTTCGCCTGGATCGACTCGAAAGCCCATTACGCGTATCACAAGGGCGATTCCGACAAGGCGTTCCAGAACGCCGCGCGGATCCACACCGAGACCTTCGAGACCGGGTATCAGGAACAGGCCTACCTCGAACCGCAGGGGATGGTCGGCTATCCGGAGGCGGACGGGAAAATCACCCTCGTCGGTTCGATGCAATGCCCCTATTACGTCAAGAACGCCGTCCTCGGCGTCCTCGCCTGCGACGACGCCGGGATCCGCGTGATCCAGGCGGAGACCGGCGGCGCGTTCGGCGGGAAGGAAGAATTCCCGTCGCTCACCGGCGCCCAGGTCGCCGTCGCCGTGCGGAAGACCGGCAAACCGGTCTCGCTCCTCTACGAGCGGACCGAGGACGTCGAAGTCACGACCAAGCGGCACCCATCGAAGATCACCTTGTCCGCCGCCCTCGACGCCGACCTCCGCGTCATCGGCCTGAAGGCGACGGTCGGCCTCGACGCCGGCGCCTACCTCGGCCTCTCCGGCGTCGTCCTGTCGCGCGCCCTGATCGCCGCGACGGGAGCCTACACGATCCCGCATTTGTCCGTTTCAGGCGACGCCTACCGCACCAACACGGTCCCGACCGGCGCGTTCCGCGGGTTCGGCGCCCCGCAGATGTTCTACGCCGTCGAACAGCTGATGGGCCATCTGGCCGCATCCCTGGGGTTCGATCCGGTCGCCTTCAAGCGCCGCCATCTGGCCCGCCAAAACGATGAGACGTCGACCGGGGGCCGCTTCCGCGACCCGATCCTCCTGCCGTCGATGATCGATGACGTCCTCGAGCGGTCCGACTACAAGCGCAAACGCCGCGCGTTCGCCAAGGACGGGGCCTGGAAGGGCATCGGCGTCTCCGTCTTCTTCCACGGCTGCGGGTTCACGGGAAGCGGCGAGGCGACCCACATCAAAGCGCGCGTCCGCCTCGAGAAGGACGCGGATGGACGCGTCGTCGTCCGCGTCGCTTCCGCCGACATGGGTCAGGGATCCTCGACCGCCCTCGCGAAGATCGTCGCGGGCGTCCTCGGCCGTCCCGCCGACACGGTCTTCGTCCCGCATCCGGACACCGACCTTGCGCCCGATTCGGGTCCGACGGTGGCCTCCCGAACGACCATGATCGTCGGCGGACTGCTCGCCCGCGCCGCCGCGAAACTGAAGGAAGCCTGGGTCGACGGAGTGGTCCAGTCCGCCGAGGAACGCTATGTCCAGCCCGACTTCATCCGCTGGGACGAGGAGGCCTTCCACGGCGACGCCTATCCCGCCTATTCTTGGGGCGTGACCGCCGTCGAGGTCGAAGTCGACCGGCGGAGCTGCGCCGTCACCCTGAAGGGCGTCTGGTCCAGTTACGACGTCGGGACGGCGATCGACGAGCTGCTCGCCCTCGGGCAGGCCGACGGCGGCGTCACCCAGGGGATCGCCTACGGTTATCTGGAGAAGATGGAGATCAGGGATGGCCGCCTGCGGCAGCGCAACTTCACCGATTACGTCATCCCGACGGCCTCGGACGTCGGTCCGACCGACACCGTCTTCGTCGACAATCCCTTCGCGTACGGTCCGTACGGGGCGAAGGGGCTGGGCGAACTCACCCTGATCGGCGGCGCCCCCGCCGTGACCGCGGCGATCGAACACGCGATCGGCCGGCGGATCACGAAGATCCCGGCGACCCCCGAAAACCTATTGGAGCTGATCGAACATGGCCAGGATTGAATTCACGCTGAATCGCGAACCGGTCGTATACGAAGGCGACGCCGCGCGCCGCCTGATCGACGTCATCCGCGACGATTTCGGGCTCAAGGGCACGAAGGAAGGCTGCGGCGAAGGCGAATGCGGCGCCTGTTCGGTGCTCGTCGACCGCGCCGTCGTCCCCAGCTGCCTCTTCCCCGTCGCCAACGTCCATGGCCGCCACGTCGTCACGATCGAGGATTTCCGGAACACGCTGCGCTACCGCGCCCTGGAACGGGCGTTTCTCGAAGAAGGCGCCGTCCAGTGCGGGTTCTGCACCCCCGGCATGATCATCGCCGCCGAGGCGCTGCTGTCGAAGGATCCCCATCCCGCCGCGGAGGCGGTCGTCGAAGGCCTGGCCGGAAACCTCTGCCGCTGCACGGGTTACAACATGATCGTCCGCGCCATCCTGCGCGCGGCGAAGGACGGCGACGGACTATGGTAGCCGACCGCATCCCCGACACCAAGGCCGAAGCGCTCGCCCTCCTCGCCGCCGGAGGCGGCCCCGTCGTCTCCGGCGGGACCGACCTGATGGTGAAGCGGCGCCGCTGGGGCGGGCTCACGCCCATGATCCCCGACAAGGCCGTCTACGTGGCGAACATCGCCGAACTCAGCTATGTCAAAAAGACCGGCGGATCCGTCGAGATCGGCGCCGAGACGCCGCTTGCGGTCTTGCTCGACCATCCGTTCACGCCGGCGCTCCTGCGCGCGGCGATCCGGGAGACCGCCGGACCCGGAATCCGCAACACGGCGACCCTCGCCGGCAATCTCGTCAACGCCTCGCCGGCCGCCGATCCGGCGCTCGCGCTGCATTGCCTCTCCGCCAGCGTGCGCCTGGAAAGCGCACGCGGCGTCCGCACGGTTGCTTTGTCCGACTTCGCCACCGGCCCCGGACGGACGCTCCTTTTGCCGGACGAGCTTTTGACGGCGATCCTCGTCCCCGCCGACGATGCCTGGAAGACGATGTTCGTCAAGGTCGGCGGGCGCAAGGCCGACGCGATCGCGAAGGTCTCCTTCGCCGGCGCGGTGAAGCTCGACGGCGGCGTCCTCACGGCCTTTGCGGCCGCGTTCGGGGCCGTCGGTCCGACGATCCTGCGCAGTTTTGCCATCGAAGCGAAGGTGATCGGCCTTTCGCCGGCCGACGTGCGGGAGCGGCTCACCGATCTTTCCGCCGCCTACGCGGACGTGATCCGGCCGATCGACGACCAGCGGTCCGACGCGCATTACCGCAAGACGGTCGCCCTGAACCTGCTCGCCGATTTCATCCGCTCGATCTGATTGATTCCAACGACGCAACGCACGGAGGTGCATGATGGGAAAACCGGAACGCATTCGCATCGCGAGGGGATGGGAGAAAGCCCCGCTCGTCCTGAAACACGCCAGGGTCCTGAACGTCTTCTCGGGGTCGATCGACGCCTGCGACGTCGCGATCGCCGACGGTTTCGTCGTCGGTCTCGGCGACTACGAGGGAACCGTCGAGATCGACCTTGGCGGGATGTACGTCTCCCCCGGGTTCATCGACGGCCACGTGCATATCGAATCCTCGATGCTCACCCCGCCCCAGTTCGCCCGCACCGTCGTGCCATGGGGGACGACGGCGGTCGTCGCCGACCCGCACGAGATCGCCAACGTCCTCGGCGTCAAGGGCGTCCGCTACATGATCGACTCCGCCCGCCGGGCGCCGCTCGATGTCCTCATGATGGTCCCCTCCTGCGTCCCGACGACTCCCTTCGAGACCGCCGGCGCGACGATCGGTCCCGCCGACGTCAAGCGTCTCCTCAAGAACCCCGGGGTCCTCGGCCTCGGCGAGGTGATGGACTACCCGCAGGTCCTCGCGGGCGGATCCGCCGTCCTCGCCAAGATCGACGCCGTCGGATCCCGTCCCGTCGACGGGCATTCGCCCGCCGTCGAGAAGAAGGACCTCTGCGCCTACGTCGGCGCCGGGATCCGCACCGACCACGAGTGCCGCACCCCCGAAGAATTGACGGAGCGCGTCCGGCTGGGCCAGTACGTCCACCTGCGCGAAGGCTCCCACACGCGCAACCTGCTCGCCCTGATGCCGGCGGTGAACATCCACAACAGCCGCCGCGTCACCTTCTGCACCGACGACAAGCATCCCGCCGACATCCGCGTCGAAGGCCACATCAGCCGCAATGTCGAACTGGCGATCCAAAACGGCGTCGACCCGGTCGAAGCGGTCCGGATGGCGACCCTCAACGTCGCGAACTGCTACGGCCTCGCCGACCGCGGCGCCGTCGCGCCCGGCTATCGGGCCGACCTCGTCGTCTTTGACGACCTGAACAGGATCCGCCCGGCGGCCGTCTTCAAGGACGGCGTCCTCGTCGCCAAGGACGGGACCGCGCTCTTCGAGGCCAAGCCGTACGCGTGCGGCTCGGTCGAACGCTCGGTGCGCGTGCGCCCGGACAAGGTCAGTCTCGACCTCCGGCTCTCCGGTCCGGTCGTCAAGGTGATCGGGCTCGACCCGCGCAACGCCTCGACCACGAAGCTGGTCCGGACCGTCAAGGTCGAAGGCGGCCTGTTCGCGTTCGACCCCGCAAGGGACATCCTGAAGCTCGCCGTCATCGAACGCCACCGGAATACCGGCAACGTCGGCCTCGGGCTCGTCGAAGGCTACCGCCTCAGGGGCGGCGCGGTCGCGATGACGATCGCCCACGACTCGCACAACCTGATCGTGATCGGCGATTCCGACCGCGACATGCATGTCGCGATCGCGAAGACCGTCGCGATCGGCGGCGGGATCGTGCTCGTGAAGGACGGCGTCGTCGCCGAAAGCCTGCCGCTCGAAGTCGGCGGGATCATGACGACCGCGGACGCTTCGGTGGTCGTCGAAAGACTCGAGGCGATGCGCAAGGTGATCCGCACGATGGGCGTCGATCCCGACCTCGACGACCCGTTCCTCGCGCTCGCCTTCCTCTCCCTGCCGGTGATCCCGGAACTGAAGCTCACCGACATGGGGCTGTTCGACGTCCCGGCCTTCAAGCTCGTCGCGATCGAGGAGTGAGGACATGACCTACGCAAGCCATTACGAATGCACCCTGTGCCATCGAAGGTACCCGTTCGACGGCGTCATGACGAGCTGTCCGGCGTGCGGCGATGCCGGGATCCTCGACATCGCCTACGATTACGCGGCGATGGGACGGACCGTCACGAAGGCGTATTTCGAACACAACTCCGACTTCTCGATCTGGCGGTACCTGCCGCTTCTGCCGATCGCGGGGACCCGCCACGAAGAGACGCTCCGTACCGGCTGGACGCCGCTTTATGAGACGAAGCGGCTGGCGGCCGCGATCGGCCTGAACCGCCTGTCCGTGAAGGACGACGGACAGAATCCGACCGCCTCGCTGAAGGACCGTCCCTCCGCCGTCGCCGTCCTCGACGCGATCGCGCGGGGATACGACACCGTCGCCTGCAGCTCGACCGGCAACGCCGCGAGCTCGCTCGCCGGGCAGGCCGCCCGGATGGGGTTGAAGGCGGTCATCTTCGTACCGAAGCGCGCCCCCGTCGGGAAACTCAACCAGCTGCTCGCCTATGGCGCGGATGTCATCATGGTGGAGGGCGACTACAAGGATGCCTTCCGCCTCTCGAAGCAGGCGATCGCCCACTACGGGTGGTACGACCGCAACGCCGCGATCAACCCGCACCTGGTCGAAGGCAAGAAGACGGTCTCGCTCGAGATCGCCGAACAGCTCGGCTGGGACGTCCCCGACTGGGTCGTCGTCTCGGTGGGCGACGGATGCACCGTCGCCGGGGTGTTCCAGGGGTTCCACGACCTCTTCATGCTCGGGATCACCCGGCGGATGCCGCGCATCCTCGGGGTCCAGTCGACGGGGTGCCAGCCGTTCGTGACGGCGGCCGTGCGCGGCGGACCGCTCGTCGAATGCGAAGAGGACACGATCGCCGACTCGATCGCCGTCGGGATTCCGAGAAACCCGATCAAGGCCCGGCGCGCGGTGGATGCATCCGGCGGCGCCTGGATCGCCGTTTCCGACACCGAGATCCTCGCGATGATGAAGTTGCTCGGAAGCACCGAAGGCATCTTCGGCGAACCGGCCGGCGTGGCCGGCCTCGCCGGCCTCAAGGCGGCCGTCGAACGCAAGGTCGTCCGTCCGGACGAGCGCGTCGTCGGCGTGATGACGGGCAACGGCCTCAAGGATCCGGCGAACGCCAAAAAAGCGGTGGGGACCCCCGCGTTGCTAAAACCCGATCTTCAGGAACTGATCGACTATATGGACAGAAAGAACGACAAGGGGTGTGTACGATGAACCAGATTCCGTTCGGTCCGACCTACGCGGAGATGCTTGACCCGAAGAAGGCCGGCAAGGCGATCCGGGAGCGGGCGCTCGCGGCGAAAGGCGAGAACGAGCTCGACCCGATCAATCTTTTCAACATCACATGGAAGAACGGCAAGGACAAAGTGAACAAGATCGTCCTGCCGAAGGCGCTCACGGGGGTCGAGGCGAACATCGTCGTCCTGCTCGGGACGACCTTCCCGTCCGGTTCGCACAAGGTCGGTCCGGCCTATGCGACGCTGATCGAGGGTTGCGTCGACGGGACGATCCTGCCCGGCAGGCATACGATCCTCGGACCGTCGACCGGCAACTTCGGGATCGGCGTGTCCTACATCTGCAACCTGATGAAGTACGACGCGATCGTGATCATGCCCGACAACATGTCGAAGGAACGCTACGAGCGGATCCGGAAGTACGGCGCGAGGCTCGACCTCACGCCCGGCACCGAGTCCGACGTGATCCTGACCCTGCAGCGCACGTATGAACTCAAGAAGGATCCGAAGAACCACGCGCTCGCGCAGTTCGAGCTGATGCCGAACTACCGCTTCCACCGCTACGTCACGGGCAATTCCTGCATCGAGGCCGTGAAGGGCGTCGGCAACGGCCGGATCGCCTGCTTCACTTCGGCGCCCGGAAGCGCCGGAACCCTCGCCGCCGGCGACGGGATCAAGGCGGCGTTTCCGGAGGCGAAGGTCGCCGCGCTCGAACCCTACGAGTGCTCGACCCTGACCGACGGCGGCCGCGGCCAGCACCGCATCGAGGGGATCGGCGACAAGATGTGCACCCTGATCCACAACGTCCTCAACACCGACTTCATCGCGATGATCCGGGACGACGACTGCGTGAAGGGCCTCAAGGTCCTCCACGACGCCCCCGAGGTCCTCGTCGCGGCGGGCACCTCGAAGACGACCGCGGACGGCATCAAGAACCTCTTCGG
>CAIMSF010000007.1 GCA_903844055.1 uncultured bacterium | reverse complement strand
CCCAACCGCAAAGCGGGCACCATTCCGTCTTCGCCGACACCGAACCCAACGGACTCGTCTATCTTGCGATCGCGCATCGGATCATGCGTTCATTCGATCTTTGATTCGTCGTCCTCCGGCAGTTCGTCGGGCATCTCGTGGACAAAGGCCTTCGAGACCGTGCGGACGAACCGCCGCGCCTTGATCGCGTACTGGAGCGCGTCCTTGTATCGTTTCCGCCTCACGAGGATCGCCGTGACCAGGTCGGTCGCGCGGTTGAGAAGCGCCAAATCGCACGTCTGTTCCGCATAGGGCAGGACTTCGGCGATCAGATACTCCTTATGGACGACTTCATCCCCCGCGCCGAGGCGCTCGAGCCAAATTGCGTAATCGAGCGCGTCGGCGCTTTTTTCAAGCGCGGCGAGCGCGTCGGCCGCGATCCGGAAACCGGCTTCGTCGCCGTTTTTGCGGCAATGGCAGGCCAACGCGAACAGCCCTTCCCCGCGGTGGCGCGATGTCTCCCGGATCAGCCCCGTTTCGGTCTTCACGTCGATCCCCGCCTTCGCGCGGACGAGATGATAGCGGTCGCGGAAGGCTGGATCGAGGACGTCGAGCAGGGAGCCGTCGTCGGCGGTGACCGGATGTCCCTGAACCTGGTCGATCTCCATCCGGATCACCGCGAGTTCGGCGAGCCGGCGGTAGTTCTTCCGATTGAGGAAGGCGGCTTCGGAGACCCGCAGCGCATCGTATGCCCTGCCGTAGCGGCCGGTCCGGCCGTAACCGACCGCCTTCAGGTACTGGATCATCGGATCGAGTTTCGCGCATGCGTATTCGGACGTCTCGAATTCCTCGAGCAAGTCGATCGCATCCCCCGGACGGTCGACGGCGAGGAGTCCGGCGGCGGCGTAGAACATGAAGACGCCGAACGCGTGATGGTCCATCGAATCGAGGCAGCGGGACAAGTTGTCGGTCGCGGCGAGGATTTCCTTTTTGGCGCCGCGGACGACGTCGCGGACGAGCCGGCAGAGGTCGGTGAGGATCGCGAACGTCACGTTGCGGACCTCATACCCCACCTTCTCGACGCCTTCGTAGTCGCCTGCGAGATAGGCCTCGAGGGCGCGGTCGAAATGGTTCAGCTGTTCATCGACGTTCATCTCGAGCGAGTAGGACAGCTCCATCCGCTCCATCACGAGCATCAGGCTGTCTTCGTTGACGGCGATCGAGTTGGTCTCCATCTTCGAGATGTAGGTGTTCGAACAGATGCCCTTGGAGAGGGATTCCTGGGTCATCTTGAGGGCTTTGCGGCGTTTCCGGATGTGCATTCCCACGGCGCGGAAAAAGTAGCGGATCTTTTCGGCGCGTCGACGCGCCGCGTCTTTTCTGAATCGGGAGATCATGTCGTTTCGTCCTTTCTCGGTTCGAGCGGGGCGGTCCGGAATTGCGCAACTTCGAAAGGCGCGTGCGGCCATTCGATGGCAAATCCGTGGATGCCGCGAATCATTATACCGTAACCGTCCGCCTTTGTGAATCGTTTTTTATTGATAAATTGATATTTTATTGAAACCGATATTGAGAAAATTCCGCATGATTCGCAACCGTCTCAGAAAATAAGAAAAACGCCGACTCGCATCGGCGTTTTTCGTTGATTTTCAGACCCTCAGAGCTGTGGATCGACGCAGAATCCGGAAAACGGGCAGAGCGCGCAAGACGGCTTGCGGGCGGTGCAGAAATAGCGTCCGAAGAAGATCAGCTTGTGGTGCAGGTCGCTCCACCGCTCGATCGGGAAGACCTCCATCAGACGCCGTTCCGTCTTCGCGGGATCGTCGTCCTTGGGAGCGAATCCGAGGCGGTAGCTGACGCGGCCGACATGCGTGTCGACGGCGATCCGCGGGACATGGTACCATTCGGACAGGAAGACGTTCGCGGTCTTCCGGCCGACGCCGGGCAGGCGTTCGAGAAACGCCTGGTCGTTGGGAATGGTTCCGCCGCCTGCGGCGATGATCGCCGCGGCGGCCCGGATGTGCTTCGCCTTGGCGCGATAGAGTCCGAGATGCCGGATCGTCTCCTCGATCTCTCCGTCCGGAGCGGCCGCATACGCCGCGGCGTCCGGATACCGCGAAAACAGCGTCGGCGTCACCGCATTCACGGCGGCGTCGGTGGTCTGCGCCGAAAGTATCACGGCGACGAGCAGGTCGATCTGCCTTCCATAGTTCAATTCGCATTTCGCTTCGGGAAACAGTCGTCCGAGTTCGGCGTAGACGAGCTCGGCGCGCTCCCTCATTTCTTCGGCCATGAATCGAAGAAGTTCTTGAGCGCCTCGGGCTGGCCGGCGTCGTACTTGACGGCGGTCTCGCCTTTCGCACGCGACTTCCGCCGGACCAGGAGCGTGTCGACGTAGGAGAGCGTATGCTTGTTCGCCTTGACGGCGTCGAGCACCGCCTTCCTGATCTCGAGCAGGTCGAACCGGTCCTCGTTCACCCATTTCTTGATGATTTCGACCTCCAGCGGGGTGAGTTGCTTCTGGAAGCCGGTTTCGATGATGTCGACGATTTCCTCGACGGTGGTCGCGTAGACTTTCGGCGCGACCGACGTCGCGGCCATCTTGCGTTCGATCTCCGCGAGGATCTTCACGATCGCCTTGTTCATGTTGTAGGTCTCGTGTTCCTTGCCGTTGGGGCCGGTGACCATCTCGATGGAGAGCAGGTCCTGCTTCATCAGGCTTTCGAGGACCGGCGCGACGAGGTCGACGGCGATCCCGAGGTCCTTCGAGAGCTTCTCCGGGTTGAGCAGGCGTTCGCCCTTCTTCGAGCGGTTGTAGAGTTCGATCGCGATGAAGGCGCCGGTCTCGCCAAGACCGATCGACTGGTAGTTGGAGAGGAACAGCTTCTGGATGTCGATGACGCCGTCATCGAGCAGTTTCATGATGAGCGGGTACTCCAATGGGATCGTCTCCTTTCGCGGCCGGGGTCATTCGCCTTCCGCCGGGTCGTCGGCGGGGGCGAGCAAATCGAGCGCCGCCTTGGCGGCGTTCTGTTCGGCCTGTTGCTTCTTCGTGCCGCGGCCGCGGCCGAGGACGATGTTTTCGTCGATGAAGCGCACGCACGCGACGAACTCGCGGGCGTGAGCCGGACCGGTCTCCGACTCGATCACGTATTCGAGGGTCCGTTTCTCGGACTGCACGAGTTCCTGGAGGGTGCTCTTGTAGTCGTTGTCGGCACTGTCGAGGTTCGCCTCGATCGCCGGGAAGACGACCTTGTCGAGGACCTTGTAGACTTCCTTCAGGCCCTTGTCGAGGAAAATCGCCCCGAGGAAGGCTTCGAAGGCGTCGGCGAGGACCGCCGGACGGTCTCTTCCGGCGTTCTTCTCTTCGCCCTTGCCGAGCAAAAGGTAATCGCCCAGATGGAAACTGCGGGCGAAATCGGCGAGACTCGCCTCGCAGACCTCCTGGGCGCGCTTCTTCGTGAGGACGCCTTCGTCGTCGGGCAGCTTTTCGAAGAGGAAGCGGCCGACGGCGAGGCCGATCACGGCGTCGCCGAGGAATTCGAGGCGCTGGTTGGAGAGCGTGCCGTGCTCGTTGGCGTAGGAGGTATGCGTGAGGGCGCGCTCAAGCAGCGCCGGCTCCTTGAACGAAAGGCCGAAATAGGCTTGCAGGTCAAGCAGGCTATTCTTCATTCCCAAGCGACACCCCGGCTTCCTTGACGTAGGCGGCGACCTTCGGGTAGACCTGGGCGCGGACCACGTCGGCCGCCTGGCGGATGCCGTTGTAGAATCCGTAGGCGTGCGAGGCCCCCTGGGCCTTGATGACGGGGGCGTAGAGCCCGAAGATCATCGCGCCGCCGACTTCCTCGGCGGACATCGCCTTCTTGAAGTTCTTCAGGCTCTTCGAGGCGAAGAGCGCGCCGATCTTGCCGAGCAGGGTCGACTTCAGCTCGCGCTTCAGGATCGTTCCCATGCCCTTGGCGGTGCCTTCCATCGTCTTCATCACGATGTTCGCGGTGAAGCCGTCGGAGATCAGGATGTCGCACGGCGGATTGAGCACTTCCTTCGGTTCGACGTTGCCGTAGAACTTGAAGAGGCCGGCCGTCTTGAAGAGCTGGAAGACTTCCTGGTCGAGTTCGCGGCCTTTGCCTTCCTCGGTGCCGATGTTGATGAGGCCGACCACCGGGTCGGGACGCTTGAGGACTTCCTTGGCGTAGACGACGGCGAAATACGCCTGCTGCAGCATGTGCTCGGGACGGATCTCGAGGTTGCCGCCGGCGTCGAGCAAAATCGTCCCGCGGCCGTCGATCGAGGGAATCATCGGGGCGATCGCGGTGCGCTTGAAGCCGGGCATGCGGCGCACCAGGATGTGCGCCCCGGCGATCAGCGCCTGCGTCGCGCCGGAGGAGACGACGGCGTCGTTCTCGCCCTTGCGGAGACTCGCGAGGGCCATCGCCATCGATCCTTCGGGATGTTCCTTGATCGCCTTGATCGGGTTGTGCTCGCCCATCGGGATCACGTAGCCGGTCGGGACGACGGTGATGCGTTCGGTCTTCGTCAGGTATTTCGCCACTTCGGCGGGATCGCCGTAGAGCTTGATCTCGATGTCCTTGATGCGTTCGATCGCCAGCATGGCGCCTTCGATCTGTTCTTTCGGGGCGTAGTCGCCGCCCATCGCGTCAACCGCGAGTCTGATCATGATTAACACCTCTTCAGTAGTATATCATACATTCAATCCAAATGGTATGCGTCGATCGCCGCGGTGGCTTCGCCGACGAGAACGCGGGCAAGCGGATCCGGATCCTCGAAGAGCGTACCGGCGTCCTGGAAGGCGGCTTCGAGCAGGTCCCGGTCTTGGATGACGTTGGCCGCCTTGAACGACGGCAGGCCCGTCTGCGCGGTCCCGAACACGTCGCCCGGACCGCGGCGGCGGAGGTCTTCCTCGCTGATTTGGAAGCCGTCGTTGTTCTCGGCGAGGATCCGGAGCCGGTCCTCCTCGCCGCGGGCGACGTCGGTGACGAGATGGCAATAGCTTTGGTTCCCGCCGCGTCCGACGCGGCCGCGGAGCTGATGGAGCTGCGACAACCCGAAATGGTCGGCGTTGAGGATGATCATGACGGTGGCGTTCGGGACGTCGACGCCGACCTCGACGACGGTCGTGGCGACGAGGATGTCGGTTTCCCCCTTGCGGAAGGAATCGACGATCGCGTCCTTCTCCGCACTCTTCATCTGGCCGTGCAGCGCGGCGATCGAAAATCCCGACGGCATTTCCTTGCGGACCAGTTCGACCGCCTCCGGGACGCTGTAGGCGTCGCTGTCGGAAGCGGCGACGAGCGGGGCGATCACGTAGGCCTGGCGGCCCGCGGCGATCTCGGTTGCGACCCGCTCGCACAAACGCTTGAAATCGGCGAAGTCGACGACGTCGGTCCGGATCGGCTTGCGTCCGGAAGGCAGCGCATGGATCGTCGAGACGTCCATGTCGCCGAAGAGGGCGATCGCGAGCGTGCGCGGAATCGGCGTGGCCGACATCACGAGCACGTCGGGGTCGAACCCCTTCTCGCGCAAAATCTTCCGCTGCGCGACGCCGAAGCGGTGCTGCTCGTCGATCACGGCGAAGCCGAGCCGCTTGAACGCGACCGGCTCCTGGATCAGCGCGTGCGTGCCGCACACGACGTGGATCGTGCCGTCGGCGAGCCCGGCCAGAACGGCTTGGCGCTCCTTGCCCTTGACGGCGCCCGAAAGGAAGGCGACCCGGACGCCGAACGGCGCGAAGAGCCGTCCGAGGTTTTCGGCGTGCTGGCGGGCGAGGATCTCGGTGGGGGCCATGAAGGCGGTCTGTTCGCCCGCCGTGTGGACCGCGTAGACGGCGATCGCGGCGCAGACGGTCTTCCCGCTGCCGACGTCGCCCTGCAGCATTCGAAGCATCCTTCTCGGCTTCTTGAGGTCGAGGAAGATCTCGTTGGTTGCGGCCTTCTGGTCGGCGGTGAGTTCGAAGGGGAGCGCCTTGATGAAGGCGCGCACCCGCTCGATGTCGTATTTCTTGGGGACGGTGACGACCGCGTCGTTCTTCCGCTTCTGCGTCTTGACGGCGAGCCCGAAGCGAAGCAGTTCTTCGTATTTGACGCGCACGGAGGCGGCGTGGATCTGTGCTTCGTCGGCGGGCGCGT
>CAIMSF010000006.1 GCA_903844055.1 uncultured bacterium | reverse complement strand
CCACCTCACCAAACTCTACGAAGACAAATAAAGGAGCACCACGATGAAAGACAAGGACAAGGACAAGAAGCCGGACGTCGCGCCGGACGCAAAGCCGGCGGACGCCGAGAAGAAGGAAGACAAGAAGGAAGAGAAAGCCAAGGCGGAACCGAAGATGGTGCCCGCCGAGGATCTCGAACTCCTTTCGAACGAACTGCTCGAACTGAAGGACAAGTATCTGCGGATGCTCGCGGAGACCGACAACTTCAAGAAGCGCAACGCCGACGAGCTGAAGCGCGAGAAGCAATACGCCTCGCAGCCCGTCGCCGACAAGCTGATCGACGCCATCGAAACGTTCGAACAGGCGCTCTCGGTGAAAACCGACGATCCGCAGTTCAAGAACTTCCTCTACGGCTTCCGGATGATCAAGGACATGATCTATAACGTCCTCGTCGACGAAGGCGTCAAGCAGATCCCGATCAAGGCCGGCGATGCGTTCGATCCCAACGTCGCCCACGCGATCGACACCTCGCACGATCCGGCGCTTCCAGAGAACGTCGTGCTCAAGGTCGTCAAGAACGGCTACCGCTACAAGGACCGCCTGCTCAGGCCGGCGATGGTCCAGATCAACGTCAAGCCGGTTCCCGAACCGGAACCAAAAGAACCCACGAACAACGAGAAACTCGCGGACAACATCGCGTAACGTGATAGAAAAAGGAGACCATACAACATGAAAAAAGTCATCGGCATCGACCTCGGCACCACCAACTCCTGCGTCGCCGTCATGGAGGGCACGGAAGTCAAAGTCATTTCCAACCTCGACGGCAACCGCACCACGCCGTCCGTCGTCGCCTTCAAGGACGGAGAGATCCAAGTCGGCGAAGTCGCGAAACGGCAAGTCATCACCAACCCCAACACCGTCTATTCGATCAAGCGCAAGATGGGGACCAACGCCAAGGTGAACATCCTCGGCAAAGAGTACACCCCGCAGGAAATCAGCGCGATGATCCTCCGCAACCTGAAGGAATCGGCCGAAGCCTACCTCGGCGAGAAAGTCACCGAAGCGGTCATCACCTGCCCGGCGTATTTCAACGACGCCCAGCGCCAGGCCACCAAGGACGCCGGCCGCATCGCCGGCCTCGACGTCAAGCGCATCATCAACGAACCGACCGCCTCGGCGCTCGCCTACGGCATCGACAAGAAGGACAAGCAGCAGACCGTCCTCGTCTACGACCTCGGCGGCGGCACCTTCGACGTCTCGATCCTCGAACTCGCCGACGGCACCTTCGAAGTCATCGCGACTTCCGGCGACAACCGCCTCGGCGGCGACGACTTCGACCAGCGCATCTCCGACTGGCTCGTCGCCGAATTCAAGAAGGAAACGGGCGCCGACCTGAGTAACGACAAGATGGCCCTCCAGCGTCTCCGCGACGCCTCCGAGAAGGCGAAGAAGGAACTCTCGACGATCACCTCCTCGCAGATTTCCCTGCCCTTCATCTCGATGACCTCGGCCGGTCCGGTCCATCTCGAGAAAACCCTCACCCGGGCGAAATTCAACGAACTCACCGCCGATCTCGTCCAGCGCACCGTCGATCCCGTCAAGCGCGCCCTGTCGGACGCCAAGATGTCCCCGAAGGACATCGACCAGATCCTGCTCGTCGGCGGCATGACCCGCACCCCGGCCGTCCAGGACCTCGTCCGCCAGCTTTTCGGCAAGGAACCGAACCGCTCGATCAACCCCGACGAAGTCGTCGCGATGGGCGCCGCGATCCAGGGCGCCGTCCTCACCGGCGACGTCAAGGACGTCCTCCTGCTCGACGTCACGCCGCTCTCCCTCGGCATCGAGACGCTCGGCGGCGTCTTCACCAAGCTGATCGACCGCAACACCACGATCCCGACCTCCAAGTCGCAGGTCTTCTCGACCGCCGCCGACAACCAGCCCGCCGTCGACATCCATGTCCTCCAGGGCGAACGCTCGATGGCCAAGGACAACAAGACGCTCGGCCACTTCCAGCTGAACGACATCCCGCCGGCACCGCGCGGCGTCCCGCAGATCGAAGTGAAGTTCGACATCGACGCCAACGGCATCGTCAACGTCCATGCCAAGAACCTCGCCACCGGCAAGAACGCCTCGATCACGATCACCTCGACCACCAGCCTCACCGAAGCCGAGATCGACAAACTCGTCAAAGAAGCCGCGGCGAACGCCGAAGCCGACAAGAAGCATCGCGAAGAAGCCGACCTCCGGAACGAAGCCGACCAGATGATCTTCATGACCAAGAAGGCGATCAACGACCTCGGCGACAAGGTCTCCGCGAAGGACAAGTCCGAAGCGGAAGACAAGATCAAGGACGTCGAGAAGGCGCTCAAGGGCGACGACGTCGACAAGATCCGCAAAGCCAAGGAATCGCTCGAGAAATCCGCCCAGGCGCTCTCCCAGAAAGCCTATGAGGAAGCCTCCAAGCAGCAAGCCCAGCAAGGACCGCAGGACGACAAGAAAAAGGGCGGCAAGAACGGCAAGGACGGTAACGACGACGGCGACCAGGTCTTCGACGCCGACTACAAGGAAGTCTAAGATGTTCCCCGATGAAAAGCGGCCCGCCGCTTTTCATCGTGCATAAAGAAGGAGACCGCCATGGACAAACGCGATTACTACGAAGTGCTGGGCGTCGGCAAGCAGGCGACCGAGGACGAGATCAAGAAAGCGTACCGCACGCTCGCCAAGAAATACCATCCCGACGTCTCCACCGAAAAAGACGCGGAAGCCAAATTCAAGGAAGTCCAGGAAGCCTACGAAGTGCTCTCCGATGCCGAGAAGCGGGAAACCTACGACCGCTTCGGCCACCAGTCCCAGAATCCCAACTTCGGCCAGGGACCGGGCGGCTTCGGCGGGTTCGAGGGTTTCGACTTCGGCGACATCTTCTCGGCCTTTTTCGGCGGCGGTCAGCGAGCCCAGCAGGGCGGCCAGGCCCGTCCCCGCAAGGGCGCCGACATCCAGCGCCGGATGGCCGTCAGCTTCGAGGAATCGATCTTCGGCAAGAAGGAAACGATCAAGGTCCCGGTGTTCGAGGAGTGCCGCCAGTGCCACGGCACCGGCGCGAAATCCGCAAGCGACATCCATACCTGTTCACGATGCAAGGGTTCCGGTTCGATCATCGTCGAATCGCAGTCGCTCTTCGGCCGCACCCAGACCCGCGCGGTCTGCCCGAACTGCAACGGCACCGGCAAGGAAATCACCGCGAAATGCACCAACTGCGGCGGCGAAGGCTCCGTCAAGACGATGAAGGACATCGAGGTCAAGGTCCCCGAAGGGATCGAGACCGGGCAGCAGATCCGCCTCGAGGGCTATGGCAACAAGGGCGGCTACGGCGGCCCCAACGGCGACCTCTACATCGTCTTCGAGGTCAAGCCGTCCGATATCTTCACCCGGGAGGGCGACGACATCGTCGTCAGCGTCCCGATCACGTTTTCCCAGGCGGCGCTCGGCGCCGAGATCGAAGTCCCGACCGTCTACGGCAAGGTGCTCCTGACGATCCCGCCGGGAACGCAGTCGGACGCGAAGTTCCGGATCCGCGAGAAGGGCGCCCCCAACGTCCGCACCAAGTACAAGGGCGACCAGCACGTGATCGTGACGGTCGTCACGCCGACGAGGCTCACCCCCGAACAGAAGCGCGCGTTCGAAGACCTGCGCCGCGTCGAGGGCACGGCGGCGAGCCAGTCGTCGACTTGGGAAAAGTTCAAGAACGCCTTCGGGAAGAAAAACTGACATGACAGGACGTTCCAGCGATGGAGCGTCTTTTTTCTGCTCACGACTTGACAAATGCGTCCTCTCGCTATGGATATCCGGGGATCTCTTTGCCGGCGTTGTTCAGAGCGAAAACGAATCATCGGAACTGGCGGATGCCTTGGATCGTGCGAACGTTTGAAACTTTGGATAATTTTCAAAAAATGATAATTAAGTCGGAAAAAGTCAAAAAATTTTGATAAAAGTTGACTTAAAAATCAAAACGGTGTAATATAGAACTGTCAAATCGTCGCGTGAGGTGTTGCCATGAAACGAAAAATCGATGATATCCTGTTGCGCTGGAAAGTCGCTGAAGGACGAATGCCACTGCTTCTTGATGGTGCGCGACAAGTCGGAAAAACCTACGCCGTCAATGCGTTTGGGAAAAACGCGTATGACGACGTCGTCTATGCCAATTTCGAAATGGATGCCGCCCTCGCCGGCTATTTTGAGACTTCGCTTGATCCCGCGCGTATCGTCGCATATCTCGAGGGTCATTTCGGGAGAGTCATCGTGCCCGGAAGAACGCTTCTCTTCTTTGATGAGATTCAGACGGCTGGACGGGCACTCGAATCCTTGAAGTATTTTTCCGAACTCGCGCCTGAACACCATGTCGTGGCGGCCGGAAGTCTGCTCGGTGTGGCAATCCGTCAGAACGGTGCTTCATATCCCGTGGGAAAGATTGATGAACTCCGGATGCATCCGATGGATTTTGAGGAATTCCTCTGGGCGATCGGCGAAGCGGGGCTTGCGGGAATCGTCAGGACGCATTTTCAATCGTTCGATCCGATGCCTGATCCGTTGCACAGACGACTTCTCGAACTGTATCGAACCTATCTCGTCGTCGGCGGGATGCCCGGCGTCGTCGCCGAATTTGTCAGGTCACACTCGCTTCTGGCGGCCTCGGAGATTCAAGAACGCATCCTGAATGACTATACGGCCGATACCGGAAAGTACGCGACGCCGATCGAAACCGTCAAGATCCGCGCCTGTTTCCGCTCCATTCCCGTTCAACTCGCGAAGGAAAATGCGAAATTCCAATATAAGGTCGTTCAAAGAGGCGGAACGGCGACGATTTTCGGCTCGGCGATCGATTGGCTCGAACAAGCAGGAATTGCGTTGAAGTGCCAGCGCATCGATTCGGGTTTGCTCCCCATATCCTCCCGCGTGGATCTCGCATCATTCAAGCTGTACATGAACGACGTCGGTCTGTTGACGAAGCTGGCGAATATGCCGCAAAGTATGATCCTCTCTCCGCTCCCCTTCGATAACGATTATCTCGGACGACTCACGGAGAACATGGTCGCCCAAATGCTTGCGAGGAGCGGACGCAAGCTCTATTACTGGACCAGCGGTACCGGTGATGGCGAGCTCGATTTCGTCATTCAAGACGACATCGGCACGGTCCCGATCGAAGTGAAAAAAGGCGTACACACACGGAGCGTTTCGTTGAATCGGTTCATCCGCGATTATGCGTGTATAACATCATATCGCGTTTCACAGAAAAATTTCGGAAACGACGATCCAATTCGT
The DNA here is from genome assembly GCA_903844055.1 of uncultured bacterium. GTDB lineage: Bacteria > Bacillota_I > Bacilli_A > Izemoplasmatales > Hujiaoplasmataceae > UBA12489. The sequence goes on along the minus strand of CAIMSF010000006.1, from coordinate 442 downwards.
TCGATTCCGCTCTATGCCGTCCATCTGATTTGATCAATCTTCAGATGCGCCACGGTCATGAAGAATTTCATTGACTATTGATTCATACAATAGAAACAATGACGACGTCCTGGGGGCGTCGTCATTTTCGCATGAGGGACCAATCAATCGTTGATCGGGGGTGTCACTTGCCTTTATACAGGCCGAAATCGCTGCGGACGTCCATCACGAAGACGATCCCCATCCCGGGATCGTCGATCTTGAGTTCGTTTCGGATCGCGGTCGTGATCGCCTCGACCTTGTCGGTCGGCGCGATCGTCAAGATGATCTCCTTCTCCGGTTCGATCGGGATGTTGAAGATCTTCTTGGTCTCGTGGATCCCGGAACCGCGCGCATAGATGATGGTTCCGCCGGTCGCGCCGGCGGACGCCGCGGCGTCGATGACGAGTTCCGATTTGCCTTT
>CAIMSF010000005.1 GCA_903844055.1 uncultured bacterium | reverse complement strand
TCCATGTATTCCGTGAAATCCATGAAGACCTCGTCGATCGAGTAGACGTAGAGGTCCTCTTCGGAGACGAACCGCATGTAGACTTCGACGATCTTGGTCGAGAACTCGAGGTATTTGTCCATCCGCGGCTTTTGGAAGATGATCTTGATGTTGCGCGGCAGTTCGAAGATGCGGCAGCGGCTCGGCACGCCGAGCTTTTTCAGATACGGCGAGACGGCGAGCACGATCGACCCGTCGCCGCGGCCCTTGTCGGCGACGACGAGGGGGGTCTGGAAGGGATCGAGCCCGAGCAGGCTGCATTCGACCGAGGCGTAGAAGCTCTTCAGGTCGATGCACATGATGTGGCGGTGCAGACGGTATTCTTCCAAGGTCATCCCCTCCTTCGCAACCATTATACCGACTTTCCCGGCGGTTGGAAAGACCCGGAGGCGGTTTTTCGACTGAAAGCGGAATCATATTTACTAAAGTAAATATCAGATCGGAGGAGGCCTTTTTGGCGGTTTTCTTTTCATCGCGACGCCTTGTTGACATTCGCGGTTCAACGTTTTATAATATAGTTGTCCAAATTATACAACGCATTGGAGGAACCCTATGCAAACACTGCAAAACGCACTCGCGAAACTCAACTTCTCGCACAACGAGTCCGCCGTCTACCTTTATCTGTTGGAACATCCCGGCCGCACGGTCTATCAGATCGCCCGCGACCTATCGCTGTCCCGCTCCACCGCCTATCCCGTCGTCGCGAAGCTGTTTTCCGATGGGGCCGTCCTGATGGAATCCGCCGCGGAGAAGGATGCCTACTATGCCGAAGAACCGGCGACGCTGCTCTCCCGGATCCGTGCCGGCGTGAACGAGACGATCGGCTTCCTCGCGCAGGAACTGCCGAAGACGACCGCCAAGCCGGAGCGCGACGTCTTCGCCACGATCGTCGGCTACGATTCGGTGGTCGCCCGCGCCAAGGAACTGATGCGGTCGGCCAAGAAGGAAATCTACATGAACACCGATCTCGACATCGGCGTCTTCCGCGACGAATTCGCGTTTCTGGCGACGGCTGGGGTCAGAGTCATCGTCTTCTCGTTCCACCTGCAGCGCGCCTTCCCCGGCATGGTCGAACTTTATACGCACGGCCTGCCCGGCTATTGCCACTCCCGGTTGATGCTCGTCGCCGACGGGAAGGCCTCGATGCTCGCGAACCTGAACGACGCCCGCGGCGAATGGGCCGGCACCGTCTCAAGCAACGTCCTCTTCACGAAGGTCGTCGCCGAGCACATCCACCACGACATCTATCTCGTCCGCATCACCGAGACCCAGGGCAAGAACCCGTTCGACGAGCATCCGGAGATCCTCCTCGGCACGCTCGCGGAGACGATGGAGTGACATGCTGGAGAAACTGAATCGGCAGAACTACCTGAAGGTCCTGCTTTCGATCGCGCTGCCGATCTCGCTTCAGGTCCTCTTCCAGTCCTCGCTTGGGATCATCGACCAGATCATGGTCGGATCGCTCGGCGAGACGATCATCTCCGGGATCGGCCTCGGCGGAAAGATCCCGACCGTCTTCTTCTTCACCTCCGGCGCTTTCACCGTGGGCGCTTCGATCCTGATGAGCCAGTACTACGGCCGCCAAGACCGGGAAAACGTCGGCCGCACCTTCAAGCTCTTCTTCCGTTGGATTGCCGTCGTCGGGGTCGTCTTCTTCCTCGGCGGGTTGATCTTCGCCGAACCGATCATGTCGGTCTATACGAAAGACGCCGCCGTCCGGGAGGTCGGCGCGGTCTATCTCCGGATCGTCGCGATCGGCTTTCTGCCGAGCGTCGTCACCGGCATCGTGGGAAGCCTGTTCCGCAGTCTGGGCCAGGTCAAGCTGCCGACCTACGCCGCCTTCGCCGGGATGTTCCTCAACACGTTCCTGAACTGGATCCTGATCTTCGGTAAACTCGGCTTTCCGGCGATGGGCGCCGCCGGCGCGGCGATCGCGACGACCGCGACCCGATTCCTTGAATGCGCGATCCTCCTCGCCTTCTTCTTCGCCCGCCAGAAGAAGCCGGAGACTTCCTTCAACATGAAGTTGGACACGGGCGGCGCCTTCCGCCTGAATGCTTTCAAAATCACCCTGCCGATCTTCCTTTCGGAACTGCTTTGGAGCCTCGGCGAGAACGCCTACGGCATCATCTACGGCCACATCGGCACCGCCGAGACGGCCGCGATGGTCTCGATCGGCCCGATCATCATGTTGACGATCGGCTTCTTCGCCGGCATGAGCCAGGCCGCATCGGTCACGACCGGCAACCGGCTCGGGGCGGGCGATCCGGATTTCGCCCTGTTCCTCGGAACGAAGTCCTGGCTCATCGGGATGTTCGGGGCGATCGCCTTCGGCGTCCTCGTCATCATCGCCTCGCCGTTCTATCCCAAAATCTACGGGGTGGAGGAGACGACGCGGACGACGATGTCGGCGATCCTCGTCGCCTATGCCCTCGTGCTCTGGATCAAGGTGTCCAACATGATCCTGGGCGGCGTCCTCAAGGCGGGCGGGAAGACCAAATACATCTTCTACATGGACCTCGTCGGGACCTGGGCGATCGGCGTGCCGCTCGGCGCCGTCGCGGCCTTCGTGTTCGACTGGCCGATCCAGTACGTCTACCTCGCGATCGCCTCGGAGGAACTGGTCCGTCTTTTCATCGGCGTGATCCTGCTTCGGTCGCGGCGCTGGATCAAGACGATTGGTGCATAATCCAACATTCCGCCGTAAAAAATAGACCCTCCCGTTATCCGCAGACTGCGGATCGGGAGGGTCTTTTGAGTTCATCGCCCATTTTGCTTAACTGACTATAGCGTCGCTGTGAATTCATCAAGAACCGCGAGCACTTCCTTCGATTCGTATGCGACATTGCGCTTTGCATCCGGCTTTACTTTTGTCAGAATCCCGGCTTGAAACAAAATGTCGATATTGTTTCTGACGGCCTGATCGTTCAACTTCAGCCGGTTGACGAGATAGCCGGCATCGACCACGGGTTGCGCGACGATCTCATCCAGAATCATCCAGACATGCGCATCGCTCCGCGCTTTGATGATGCCTTTCCAACGCAATTTCATGTCGTCGAGTTTCGCCAGCGCGTCATATGTCTTCGGAACGACATTCAATGCGGCGTGGCAGACCACTTCGATGATCGGTTGATAATCCCCCTCGCGAAAAACCGTCAATGCTTTCACATACCGATCGGGATCCTTGACCAATCCAGCCGAGATGGGGATATGGAGTTGTTCGAGAAACCCGGTTTGGCGCAAAATCATTTGAATGAGGACACGTCCGGTTCTCCCGTTGCCGTCCGCAAACGGGTGAATCGACTCGAAGTAGGCGTGCGATAATGCCGCAACCACCAACGGATGCATGTCCGTGCGGCGGATGAACCGGAACAATTGATCGAGTGCTTCGGGCAACCGATCGGGATGCGGAGGGACATAATCGGCACCGAGGGGGGATACTTGTGAACGGCCGATCCAGTTTTGAACCGTTCGGATTTGGCCGGCTTCCGTCGGATCGAAGTCGGAGAGAAGCGCATGATGGATGTTTTTCAGATCGTTCAATTCCATCGATTGCGTATCATACAATGCGCCGACCAGTGATTTCAGGTTGGCGGAGATGATTTTCGCCTGAGGATTCGTCCCAAGGTTCAATTGCGCGAGCGCGACATTCCGATTGCTTGATCGCAAATGTTCGATCTGTGAACTTGAAAGCGACTCGGTCCGCAGCAGCAGCATTGGAAAAGAGAGCGACTTCGCCTTGACGAATCCGTCCAGCTTTGCCAATTGTTCGATGGTGTCTTGGACCAAATTCTGAATGTGCGGATCGAGTCGAAAATCGAACCGACTCAAATCGAGGATGACCGCTGATCGATAATTTGTTCCCGGCTGTTCCCGCGTGCGACGGGGAACGTAAAAGACGCTTGGTTGCGCGTTCCAAATCCGATCTTCGTATGTAACAAACGGAATCATGCGATTCACCTTCTATCCAATCCGTCTTCTTATTCTATTTTAAATTATTATCGTAGAATAATCAAGCCCGTTATTCTACTTTAATCGTCATTGATCAATTGTTCAGTCAATGGCATCTTGACAAAAAATCCAAAAGAAAACCCCGCCATTTTTTACGACGGAAGGGTTGTTAATCACTTTATCTTTCCTCATCATGAATCAAATAGGAAATTGGATCGTAATCTTCGTTCCTTTGCCAAGCTCGCTTTCCAAAGTGATCTTGCCCTGGTAGGCGAGCACGATGTGTTTCACGATCGCGAGGCCGAGACCGGTCCCGCCGGTCTTCTTGGAGCGGGCTTTGTCGACGCGGTAGAAGCGTTCGAAGACGCGCGCCTGGTCGGCTTTCGGGATGCCGATGCCGTCGTCGGCGACGACGAGTTCGATCCCGGCGTCGAGTTTTCGGAGGGTGATCCGCACGTGGCCGTGCTCGACGCCGTACTTGATCGCATTGTCGGCGAGGTTGCGGACGAGCTGGGTCATGTGTTCGTGGTCGGCGACGAAGGTGGCGGAGACGAGTTTCGTCTCGATCTTGATGTCGCGTTCGGCGGCGATCGGTTCGAGCGCGAAGGCCGCTTCGCGCACGACGTCGGCGAGGTCGATCGTCGTGGCGTTCTTCGTCAGGCCGCCTTGTTCATACTTCGAGAGGTCGAGCATGTCGCCGACGAGGTTGTTCATGCGGCGCGCTTCCTGGATGATCCGCTGCGCGAGGTCGACCGTCTCGGCGGGGTCTTTCGTCATGTGTGCGGCGATCAGTTCGGACGCGCCGATGATCGAGGTCAGCGGGCTCTTCAGTTCGTGCGAGGCGTTCATGAAGAAGTCGCGCTTGAGGATCTCGAGCTCGCGTTCCTTCGTGATGTCGGTGAAGATCAACAGGACGCTTTCGGTGCCGTTCCCGTCATCCGGGTTCTTGACGATCGAGACCGCGTAGTGGCGGTTGTCGCTTTGAAAGGTGCCGTTCATCCCGACGCCCTTTTCAAGCGCGTCCCTGATCCCCGCCTGGATCGTTTCGTCGCGGAACAGGTAGAGGTAGTCGCGGTTGAGGTTCTCGGCGTCGTTGAATCCGAGCAGGTCCTTGATGAAGCGGTTGACGAGCGTGATGCGGCCGAAGGTGTCGAGGATGCAGAGACCCTGGTCCATGTGGTCGAGGATGAAGTCGAGCTTGCGCTTCTCGACCGACAGGAGCCGGACGTTCGTTGCGATCATCTTCGCGATTTCGTTGATTTCGTTGGTCAGCTGGTTCATCTCGTCGGTGCTCTCGATCGGCAGGCGTTCGACATAGCGGCCGTCGGGAATCGACTTGAGCGATTCGACCGTTTCACGGAGCGGACGGAGGGTCCGGTCGGCGGCGAGCTTCACGAAGACGAAGGAGAAGCCGATGATGAAGAGGGCGACGACGATGCTGAGGAAAATGAAATCGGAAAGAAAGGGATTGACCGAGGAGAGCGGGATCGCGACGCGCAGATAGGTTCCGTCCGACAATTCCTCGGCGAGGTACATCATGCGCTTGCCCAAGGTGTCCGAATAGCGGACCCAGACCGTGCCGGGCTCGATGAACTCGGGACGGTTCAGGTGGTTTTCCGGCGAGAGGAGCGCTGAGTCGGCGATGACGACGCCGGCCGCGTCGACGAAGGTGATGCGGAGGTCCTCGTCGATGGCGTCGAAGGCATGGAGCGTGGCATCCATGTCGCCGTTTTCGGCGTAGGCGTCGTCGACGACCTCCAGATAGTTGCGCAGGGTCTGTTCGGTGATGTCGGCGAGCGCGTTTTGGACGAGGAAGACCGATCCGAGCGAGAAGGTGAGGAGGGCGAGGACGACGATGGCGGTGAAACGGAAGACGAGTTGGCGTTTCATTCGGTGAACTTATACCCGATTCCGCGGACGGTTTGGATGACTTCCGCCGTCAGGCCGGCTCTCGCGAGCTTCTGCCTGACTTCCTTCACATGGACGTCGAGGGTACGGGTCTCGCCCAGAAAATCGTACCCCCAGACGGTGTTCAGGATGGTTTCCCGCGTCAGCGCCTTGTTTTTGTTCTGGATGAGCAGCCGCAGGAGCGAAAACTCCTTGACGGTGAGCTGGACCGGCGTGCCGGCGTAGGCGCACGTGTGTTCCGCGATGTTCATGACGATGCCGGCGGATTCGACGGTTTCGTCTTCCTTCCGCTCGTTGCGGCGCAAGAGCGCCTTGACGCGGCTGATCAGCTCGAGGATGCCGAAGGGTTTCACGAGGTAGTCGTCGGCGCCGGCGTCGAGGCCCACGACGCGCTCGATCTCGGTGCTCTTGGCGGAGATGATCATCACCGGCACGGCCGCGAGGGACGGGTTCGCCTTGAGCTTCGCGAGGATCTGGAGGCCGTCCGCGTCCGGCAGCATGATATCTAACAGAACTAAATCTGGAATTGCGCTTTCGATGGCCGAAAACAGGGATCTCCCGTCGATGAAGGTCTCGACGGAATATCCCGAGTTGGTGAGTGCGATGTGGATGACGTGGCCGATGTTCGGATCGTCTTCGACCGAATAGACGCGTTGGCTCATGCGGATCCCCCTGTTCAGAAAATCAAATTGTGCTTGTGTTCGCCGGTGATCGAGAAGACCACCCATTCGCCGATGTTCACGGCGTGGTCGGCGATGCGTTCGAGATATTTGGCGACCATCATCGCGTAGATCGCGTAGTCGGCGTCGATCGCGTTTTTGCGGATCGCGTCGGCGACGACGCGCTTGACGTCCTCGAAATAGGCGTCCACCACGTCGTCGTCGCCGTGGATCTCCTCGGCGATCACGGCGTCGCGGTTGATGAAGGAGGAAAGCGACTTGCGGATCATCGCGGTCGCCGCCTCGGACATCGGTTTCATTTCGGCGATCGGATACGGTTTCTTCGTCTTTTCCATGAAAATGGTCATTTTCGAGATGTCGGCCGCATGGTCGCCGATCCGTTCGAGGTCGGTGATCATCTTCAGGATCGCCGTGATCAGCCGCAGGTCCTTGGCGACCGGCTGTTCCTTCAAAATGATCCGAAGGCAGTCTTTCTCGATTGCCTGTTCGCAGGCGTTGACGATCTTGTCGGCTTTGACCGTCTTGTCGGCGAGCTCGACGTCCATCGTCAGAAACGATTTGAGTCCCGCGGCGATGTTCTGCATCACGATGTCGCCCATTTTGATGAGTTCGAGTTTCAATTGGTCCAGTTCTTCGTCGAAACGGATTCGGCTGTTCATCGCGGGGTCCCCCTGTCATTCATTATATCATAGTTGCGCGGCATCATCCGAACCTCCCGGTGATGTATCCTTCGGTTTTCGGGTTGGACGGATGGCTGAAGATGGTTTCGGTCTCCCCGAACTCGATGAGTTCCCCCAAGAGGAAGAACGCGGTGTAGTCCGAGATGCGGGCCGCCTGCTGCATGTTGTGGGTCACGATCACGATCGTGTACTCTTTCCTCAGTTCGACGATCAGTTCCTCGATCTTCGCGGTGGCGATCGGGTCGAGCGCGGAAGTCGGCTCGTCCATCAGGATCACGTCCGGGGCCATCGCGATCGCGCGGGCGATGCACAGGCGCTGCTGCTGCCCGCCGGAGAGGCTGAGCGCGTTCTCCTTGAGCCGGTCCTTCACTTCTTCGTAGAGCGCCGCATCCACGAGCGACCGCTTGACGATCCCGTCGAGCGTCTCCTTGTCCTTGATGCCATGGCAGCGCGGTCCGTAGGCGACATTGTCGTAGATGCTCATCGGGAAGGGATTGGGTTTTTGGAAGACCATCCCGACCTTGCGGCGCAAATCGATCACGTCGGTGCCCGGCGCGTAGATGTCCATCTCGCGGTAACAGACGTGTCCCTCGACCCTGCAGTGCGGGATTAGGTCGTTCATCCGGTTGAGCGTGCGCAAAAACGTCGACTTCCCGCAGCCCGACGGCCCGATCAGGGCGGTCACGCGGTTCTTGGCGATGTCGACATGGATGTTTTTCAGCGCGTGCGTGGATCCGTAGTGGAGATTCAGTTCGTTGATCTTGAAGGCGCCGTCGACGATGCAGTCGCAGTTCATGCGCCCACCCCCAGTCTTTTCTTGAGATAGCGGTTCGTGATGAGTTTGATCAGGATGTTGAGCGTCACGACGATCACGACGATGATGATCGCGATCGTCGCCGAGAGTTCGACGTTGGCCGGCTCGTCGGTCATCATCGCCCAGATGTGCACCGCGAGCGAAGTCGACTTCCCGGTGAGCGAGACGTCGTCCTTGATCGTCGTGCCGATCGCGAAGACGAGCGCGGCCGATTCTCCGATGATGCGCCCGATCGCCAACAGCACGGCCGTCATGATGCCCGGCAGCGCGCTCGGGAGCACGACCTTGAAGGTCGTCTGCGTCTTCGAGGCGCCGAGCGCGAGCGACGCCTGCCGGAAGTCGTCGGGCACGACCTTGAGGCTCTCCTCGGTGGTGCGGATGATCACCGGCATCAGGATCACGGCGAGCGTCATCGCCCCGGAGATCAGGTTCCCGCCGGTCGCCCCGGTGAGTCGGACGGTGAGCGGGACGAAGACCGCGAGACCCATCAACCCGTAGATGATCGAGGGGACGCCGGTGAGCGTCTCGATGAACGACCGAAGCAGTTTCGAGAAGCGTCCGACGGCGGCGTATTCGTTCAGGTAGACGGCGGCGCCGACGCCGATCGGCAGGGCGAAGAGGAGGGTGAGGCCGATCAGGACGAGGGTCGTGAGGATCGAGCCGCGGATCCCGCCGCCCTTCGTCTCGAATTCGATCTCGCGGATCGAATCGCTCGCGTCGAGCGAAGCGATCATGTTCGCCGCCCCGTAGCGCGAGAGCGCCGTCGGCGCGGTTTCGAAGGCGATCCGGATGATGTCGTAGTCGGTGCGGAGCGGAATCGGTTCGCTCCCGATGCCCTTGTCCCGCAGATAGGCGAACGGGCTGTCGGGATGGACGTAGTCGACTTCGACGACCGTCTTGCCCAAGAGGTCGGTCGAGTCGGAAAGGGCGATGCCCCATTTCTCGGAGTAGTAGGATCCCTCCGGGAGGTCGATTTCGGCGACGCATCCGCACGTTTCGAATCCCGGATAGAAGTCGGCGACGAACCCCTGCGACTCGAAGTTCTCGACGACCAGGTCGAAGTTCAGCAGTTTGTAACCCTTTCCGAAGATGAACAGGAGGATCGCGACCAGCGCGACGAGGCTCACGGTCGAGGACAGGTAGGTGACGGCGTTCAGGAAGAAATCCCTGAGCCTGCGGGCGTTACGCCTTGACATGGACGGACCCCACCCTTCGCTTGACCGCGTTGAGCGCCAGATTGGTGATCAGGATCACGGCCATCAGGACCAACCCGACCGAGAAGCGGATGTCGTAGTCGAGCCCCGTCGTTTCCTTCAACCCTTCGAGCATCATCGTCGTGAGCGTGCCGGTCGTGTCGAGCAGATCGAAGGAGACGCCGGAGCGGCGGCCGCCGGCGACGAGCGAGACCGCCGTCGCTTCGCCGAGCGAACGGCCGACGCCGAGGATCGCGGCGGTGAAGATGCCGGATTTGGCGGCGGCGAGGATGACCTTGAAGTTGGTTTGGGTTTTCGAGGCGCCGAGGGCGAGCGAGCCGTGCTCGAGCGTCTTGTCGACGGAGCGGATCGCCACTTCGGAGATCGAGGTGATCGTCGGGATCGTCATCAGGGCGAGCACGAGGACGGTCGCGAGGATCGAGTTTCCGCCCTTCGACTGATAGCCGATCGCCATGCTGAAATCATAGACGAGCTTGAGGATCACCCCGGCCCCGAAGAGGCCGAAGACGATCGACGGGATCGAGGCGAGCGTCTCGATCACGGTGCGGAGGATCTTCGCGAGCGGCGCAGGCGCGACCTTGGCGATGAAGAGCGCCGTGAGCACGCCGACGGGGAAGGAAATGAGGAGCGAGAGCGTGGTGATGAAGAGGGTCGAGAGGATCAGATAGCCGACGCCGTACAAATTCGAGACGAACGTCTGTCCGATGAGCCAGACGTCGGCGGTGAGGAAGTGGAAGAGGTCGACGCGGCCGAGCCCCCCGTTGTCGGACAGAAACGGGATGAAGCCGCGGAACAGGACGATCCCGGCGATCAGGAAGATGAACGACGCGGAGATCAGCGCCGCGGCCAGAAAGACCCCCTTGGCGAGGTGGTCGACGCGACGGCTGGCGGCGGTGTTTTTCATGGTTGCGACGATGTCTTGACCGGTCATCGGACCACCCCTTTTCGTGGCAAAAGACCCTTGCGGGTCCTGCGGTCGTGCTTCATTCCTGATGTCTTATTCAGCGTCGAGATCCGACCATTTCGTGAAGGTTCCGTCGTAGATCGACTTGAGGTCGGCGGCGGTGACGTCGGCGAGCGGGTTGTTCAGATGGACGATCGCGACGATCGCGTCCCAGGCGAGCTGGCCGCGCTGCGCTTCCGGCACGGCTTCGGTGGACTTGAAGACGCGGGAGGCGAAGCCGACGTCCTTGCCGACGGAGGTGTCCTTGATGGCGGGGTCGTTGGTGCGCTTGTAGGCGTCGCCGGAGCCGGTGTGGTCATGTTCGGCGACGAAGTTGCCGCACTTGGGCATGAATGCCGCGGTCAGGGCCTGGGCGACCTTCTGGATCGAGTCGGATCCGCCAAAGCGCACGGTGACGCCGCTGTTGTCCTGCAGGGTGATGGGATGCTGGCTCTTGATCGAGTCCCAGGTGACGGAGCTCGGAAGGGCGATGGCGCCGTTGTTGGCGATGATGTCGCCGGCATCGGAGGTGCCGAGGAAGGCGATGAAGGCGTTGACGATGTCCTCGACGTCCTGGGACGGGTAGTCCCCTTCGGCCCGGGTCATCCACATGAAGGGACGCTTGAGGCCGTAGGTGTTGTTGATGACGTTGGCTTCCGTCGGGGCGACGCCTTCGAAGTACAGGGCTTTGACGGTGCTGTTGACGCTGGAGAGCGAGATGTAGCCGATCCCGTACTCGTCGATCGTCATCGCCGTCAGGATGCCGGTGTTGTCCTTGATGATGAAGCCGTCGACGAGCACGGAGTCGTCGGCTTCCGCCGCCGCGAAGCCGATCCCGGCCATGAAGCCGGCGCGCGTTCCGGAGGTGGTGTCGCGGGTATAGACGTTGATGGTCATGGTGCCGTCGAACGGTTCGGCGGTCGTGGTCGCGGCGGCGCCGCAGGCGAGAAGCGAAACGGCGCTGAAGAGGAAGACAAGGGCGAGCAATGCTTTTTTCATGGTTTTGTGGTTTCTCCTTTTCCCTGTTGACGACCTCATTCTACGCCGTTTTCGATTCGCCCAACATCGTCCTCCGGTAAAGGAATGTAAAGTCCAGGTAAACTCAAAAAAACGCGGCGAATGCGATCGCTGCGTTTTTTGACATCGAGGGAATGGAGGTAGAACGCTTTATGCCTGCGGTTTCTTGCGGAACAGCTTGACGCCCTTCAGAAACGCGAGCGTCTTTTCGTTCCACAACAGCATCGCCACCGCGCCGCCGCTTGCGAACACCGGAAGCAGGATCGCGTACACGAGCGTATCCGTCTGGATCTTCGCCTTGACGACGATCGTCAGGGTTTCGGTGATGCCGCTCGTGAGCGTGACGGTGACGGTCGCGGTCCCGTACTGCAGCCCGCGGAGAACGCCGTCCTGATCGACCGAGATGATCAGCGGGTCGGAGACGGAATAACTATCGACCGCCGCCCCGCCCATCGTGACATATTGCGTGATCAAGACCGCGTCCTTGCCTTCGCGGATCACGATTTCCGTCGTCTTCAACCTGAGCCCGGCGATCGCGGAACGGATCGCGGATGCCGCGAGATCGACATCCGCCTGGCTCGCGTCGAGGTCCGCGAGGAGCAGTTCGGCGTCCGCCAGCCGGCGGGCGAGGATCTGGTAGGAGGAATTGGAGTAGACGGTGGCGCGGACCGCCGTGCCTTCGGCGCGGGCGGCCGATAATTCCGTCTTGTCCGCCTGCAAGACAAGAAGGGAGGCGATGGTTCCAAGCGCGGCGAGGGCGGCGTCCGCTTCCGCCTGGTCGGTGTCGTCGTCGATGATCACCGCATACGCGGCTGCGAGCGCGTCTTGATAGAGCGCGGCCGAGGCGGGCGTGTAGGGGGAGAGCTCGAGCGACGCGGCCTGCGCGTGGGCGGCCGTGAGGGCGTCGACGTCGGCGCGCAGGACCAGTTTTTCGAGCGCGCTTTCGATCAGCGCGGCCATCGCGTCGGCTTCCGCCTGCGAGGCGTTCTCGTCATTGATCAACACGTTGACTTCCAAATAGGTGCCATAGGCGAGGACATCCTCGCGGAACGCCGCATACGACGACGTCGTATAGCGGTCCCGCTCTTCGTAGTAGGCGATGATGGCGGCGTTGTTGAGAAGGACGAGGGCGTCCTTGTCGGCCCTGAGGACGAGTATGTCATAAAGGTCGAGGAGCGCCTGGGCGGCCGCCGCGACATCCGCCTCCAAGGCTTCGGGATCGTCGATCACGGCGGATATCGGTATCAGTCCGGCGGTGAAGAGCGGCGCGCTCGCCGGCGTATAGGGGGAAAGGTCGAGGGCGGCGGCGTCCGCATATGCGGCGGACAAAGCCGTCTTGTCGGGACGGATGACGAGCCATGCGAGCGCCGCTTCGACGCTCTCGAGGGCCGCGTCCGCTTCCGGGACGCTCGCGTCCGGATCGGCGACGATGTCGTCCACCGTGCGTAAAACGACTGCGAGAATCTCGGTGGAGAAGGCCTCATAGGCGGTTTGGAACGCCGCGAACGTCGACGGGATATAGTCCGATCCGTCGGTCGCGTATGCCGCATCCGCGGCCGCGACGGCCGCGAGCAACGCGGTCTTGTCCGCAAGCAAAACGAGCGCGTCCGCGGCGTCGGCGAGCACGACCAGCTGCGCGAGCACCAGATCGTCTCCGGAACGGGGGTCGAGGAGGACGTCCGCGACCTCGTCGAGGGCGGCTTCGTAGACGGTTTTGGAGCGTTCCGTGTAGGGGGTGAGGTTGCGCGCGTCGGCGATCAGGTAAGCCGCCGACACCTGGTTGTACGCGGCTTTCGTGACGAGATGATCGAGCAACGCGGTGAGCGAAGCGGTCATCGCGTCGACGGTCGCCTGCTCCGCGGCGCCGTCCGCCAGGAGCGCGTCGACGGCGGCCAGGCCGCCGAGGGCGGCGAGGTCCGTCTCGAAGGCCGTGAAGGAGTTCTCGCGATAGTTCGGTTCAGCGGCGATCGCCGCGGCCGTGGCGTCGCGGGCGGCTTGCAACGCGGTGTAGTCGTCGGCCGCAAAGACGCGGACCAACGGCGAAACGACGATCAGGGAGATCGTCAAAAGGAACGCGATGATGAGCTTACGGATGCGGGTCATGGTTCGCTTCCTTTCGTTTCATGATGGCGCGGTAGGCACGTTCCATGCGGTCGAGCATGTCGATGACGACGCAGCGCGGCGTCGCGATGTTGAGGCGGTAGAAGCCTTCGCCGCCGTCGCCGAAGAGCGCGCCGTCGTCGCCGTAGATGCGGGCTTCCTTTTCGAAGAAGACGGAGACCGGGACGCCGAGGCGGCGGCAGTCGACCCAAAGCAGATAGGTGCCCTCGAGCGGGCTGATCCGAATCTCCGGCATCGTGCCGAGGATCCGCGCCGCGACGATCCGTTCGTTTTCACGGACATACGAGAGGACCTGGTCGAGCCAGCCGGCGCCGTGCTCGTAGGCGGCCTGCACCGCGACGGCGGCGAACACGTTCATCGCCCCGAGGTGGAGGGACGTCATCATCTTGCGGATCTTCGCTTCATAGACGGGGTTTTCGGTATAGATGAACGCCATCCCGGCCTGCGCCAGGTTGAACGTCTTGGTCGCCGAAAGCATGATCACGGAACGCTTCTTCGCGACTTCCCCAAGCGTCAGGAGCGGCGTGTGCCTGTACCCCGGCAGAATCAGGTCGGAATGGATCTCGTCGGACAGGAAGAGCACGTCGTGGCGTTCGCAGAGGGCCAGGATCCGCAATAGCTCGTCGCGCGTCCAGACGCGTCCGACGGGATTGTGAGGCGAGCAGGCGAGCAGCACCTTCGAGCGACAAAGACTGTCTTCGAGGTCCGCGAAGTCGATCTCGTAACGGCCGTCGACGTTCAAAAGCGGACTCGTCACCAAGGTGCGGTCGATCTCCACGACGGAGGGTTTGAAGTTCATGTAGGCGGGCGTCATGATCGCGACGCCGTCGCCCGGTTCGGTCAAGGCGGCGAGCACGAGACGGATCGCCGACACCACGCTGTAATAGGGGATTGCCTTCGCCGAATCGTAGGTGACGCCGTGCCGGTCGCGGTGCCATGCGGCGAACGCGGAAAACAGGCCTTCCGGCAGATATCCGTACCCGAAGATGGGGTGGTCCGCCCGGTGTTTGACGGCCTCGACGATTTCGTCGGCGACGGGAAAGTCCATGTCCGCGATCCATAGCGGCAGGACGTCCGCCTCCGGGACGAAATCGGTTTTGATGCTGCAGGTGTCGTGCCGGTCGATCAACCGGTCGAAATCATACTGTTTCATCGCATGCCCTCGCTGTCCGGTGCTTCATCGTGTTTCGGTTTCGTTCAAAAGAGGTTCGTTGTTACGGGAGCGGGATGAAGACGGAGGCGTCGCCGACGACGGTCGGGAGCACGCCGTTCCAGGTCGCGTAGTAGATGACGGTCATGACCACGTCGGCGATCTCCGCGTCGGTCAACGTGGGCAGTTCGGTCCGGTAATAGGCGAACAGGTCGGCGACGGCCGTCTTTTCCGTCATGACCTTGTACGCTTCGGCGTCGGCGGCGATCTGCGCGGCATCGGCCATGCCCTGGGCGGCGATGACGGCCGCGTCGGCCTGCGCCTGCGCGTTCATCAGGGCGGTCGCGTTCTCGATCTCGGCGCGGTCCTGGTTGGCCTGCGCGATTTCGATCTGCTGTTGCGCCTGGGCCTTCGCCTGGATCGTCTGTTCGACGAGGTCGCCGGCGTCGATGTCGTCGAACGAGGCGCTGTCGAGCGTGATGAAATACTGGGCATAGAGCAAGGCCGTGAGCTGGCTCTGGAATTCCGCGCGGGCGGCT
>CAIMSF010000004.1 GCA_903844055.1 uncultured bacterium | reverse complement strand
GCGAACCGCCGCGTGGGCCTTTTTGGTGTACTTGCCGAGTTCGGCGGGGGCGCGCATGTCGATCGCCTGGCAGGCGGCCATCGTCTCCATCGCGATGACCTTGCGGACGTTCCCGACGATCTCAAGCGCCTTGCGGGCGGCGATCGTCCCCATCGAGACGTGGTCTTCCTGGTTGGCGGAGGAGGGAATCGAGTCGACCGACGCGGGATGGGCGAGCACCTTGTTCTCGCTGACGAGCGAGGCGGCCGCGTACTGGACGATCATGAAGCCGGAGTTGACGCCGCAGTTCGTGCCGAGGAAGGGCGGCAAGCCCTCCGACAGCTGCGGATTGACGAGCCGTTCGATGCGGCGCTCGGCGATGTCCGCGAGTTCGGCGGCGGCGATCGCCAGATAGTCGAAGGCGATCGCGAGCGGCTGGCCGTGGAAGTTGCCGGCGGAGACCGCCTCGCCCGTCTCGGGAAAGACGATCGGGTTGTCGGTGACGGCGTTCATCTCGGCTTCGACGATCCCCTTGACGTAGCGGAACGCGCCGAGCGAGGCGCCGTGGACCTGGGGAACGCAGCGCAGGCTGTAGGCGTCCTGGATCCGCTTCTCGCCGGGCTTGGTCACATAGGCGGAACCTTCGAGATTCGTGAGGAGGCGTCTCGCGACGTCGACCTGGCCTTTCTGGCCGCGCAGTTCATGGACGCGCGGATCGAAGGCGGCGGTGATCCCGCCGAGCGCTTCGATCGTCAGGGAAGCCGACAGGTCGGCCTGGCGGGCGAGGCGGAGGCAGTCGTAGAGCGCGATCGCGCCGATCGATGTCATCGCCTGGGTGCCGTTGATGAGCGAGAGCCCTTCCTTCGCGCCGAGCGCGGAAAGCGGGATGACGCCTTCCTTCTTCATGCCTTCGGCGGAAGGCAATCGGACCCCGCCGACGATCACTTCGCCGAGGCCGATGAGCGGAAGCGACATCTGCGCGAGCGGCGCGAGGTCGCCCGAAGCGCCGAGCGATCCCTTCTCGTAGACGACCGGGGTGACGAGGGCGTTCAACATCTCGACGAGTTTGAGGACGGTCTCCGGACGGACCCCGGAGAACCCCTTGATGAGCGCGTTGACGCGGAGTAGCATCATCCCGCGCACGATTTCGACGGACAGCGGCTCGCCGACGCCGCAGGCGTGGCTCATCAGCAGGTTCTTCTGCAATAGGCCGACGTCCTTCTTGTCGATCTTGACGTCGGACAGCTTTCCGAATCCGGTGTTGATCCCGTACACGGGCGTGCCGGCGGCGGCGACGCGGTCGACGAACGCCCGCGCGACCCCGGTCCGCTCCATCGAAGCGGGACTGATCCCGACGATCTCGCCGAAACGGGCGACGCGGATGAAGCCGTCCAGATCCAGGTTGTTGCCATCGATGATGACCATAGATACCTCGTTTCCCCCTCATTCGCGAGGGCGGATGTTAACGCTTTCTTCAAATAGAATGATAACATCATTCCGCCATTTCCACAAGGGGAAGAAGGCGTGAAAAACCGAGGCGGTCAGCCCCGGTTCTTGCGTCTGATCAGTTCGAGGACGGCGTAGGTCGCGACATCCTCGGCGTACTTCTTCGGTCCGAATCCGGCGTCGTAGCCGAGCTCCTTGGCGAGTTCGTGGGTGATGCGGGCGCCGCCGGCGATGAGGAGCACGTCGTCGCGCATCTTCTCGGCTTCGAGCAGTTCGACGAGTTCGACCATGTTCGCCAGATGGACGTCCTTCTGGGTCACCGTCTGGCTCACGAGCAGGACGTCCGCATGGACTTCGCGCGCCTTCTTGATGAAGGCTTCGTTCTGCACCTGCGAACCGAGATTGTAGGCCTTCACGTGCTTGTACCGCTCGAGCCCGTAGTGGCCGGCATAGCCCTTCATGTTCATGATCGCGTCGATCCCGACGGTATGGGCGTCGGTGCCGGTCGAGGCGCCGACGAAGACGACGTCGCGGCCGAGCTGTTCGGCGATCAGCGTTTCGACCTCCTCCATCGACAGCGCGGGGGTTTCGAGTTCGTTCACCGTGATAAGTTCGGGATCGACCGAGAACGGGGTGCGGCCGTAGACGACGTACATCGAGAACGATTCCCCCATCGCATCGCAGTGGACCACGTTCGGATCGATCATGCCCATCTGCTTCGCGAATTCCTTCGCGCATTCGATGCCCTTCGCACCGGCCTTCACCGGAAGCGTGAAGGACAGCTGGACCTTTCCGTCGTTGGACGTGTCGCCATAGGGCCGGATCTTCATGGGCGAGCCTCCTTGAGCCGCTCGAGCGCGGCGTTCATGTAGTCGGGATGCTTCAGGAAGACCCCGTCGAGTCCCTTTCCGCCGTCGCGCGGACGCTTGACGTCGGCGAAGACGCCGTTCTCAAGCGCGTCGAAGAGCGACGTTTCGGCGATCGACTTCAAGAGGCCATGGGCGCCGCGGAGGACTTCCTCGGCGCGTTTCACGACGATCCCGTCGGGGGCGAAGCGCAGCTCGTCGTACATCGCGCCCATCGTCGTCTGGACCATCCGGGCGTTTTCGATGGCGAGATGGCGGTCGGCGAGGAACGGCGTATGGATCGCCTCGGTCATCATCCCGAGCAGGTGGATCGACTGTCCCGTCATCGTCGCCGCGGCGTTGAAGAGGGTGTCCATCGCGTGGGTCTGGAAGATGTTGCCGGTCGAGTGCTTCGTCGGCGGCATGTACTTGAGCGGGCAGTCGGGGAAGATCTCGCGCGCCATCTCCGCCTGGGCGATCTCGTAGAGGAATCCGTTTTGGATCGCCGGGTCGATCTCGAACGCGTGGCCGAGCCCCATCTGCGCGGCCGGGAGGCCGGCCTGGATCGCGAAGCGTTCGTTGATGAACTGCGAGGCGAGCACCGTGTGGGCCTTGTCGACGGCGTCAGCCGTCGTCAGGTAGTTGTCCTCGCCGGTGTTGATGATGATCCCCGCATAGGCGTTGAGGGAGCGCGAAAAGTACTGGTCGACGAACGTCCGCTGCATGTTGATGTCGCGGAAGATGATTCCGTACATGGAGTCGTTCAACATCACGTCGAGCCGTTCCAAAGCGCCCATCGCGGCGATTTCCGGCATGCAGAGCCCGGAGGCGTAGTTGACCAGCTTGATGTACCGTCCGACCTTCTCGGAGGTTTCGTCGAGGGCCTTGCGCATGATCCGGAAGTTCTCCTGCGTGGCGAACGTCCCGCCGAAGCCCTCCGTCGTCGCCCCGTAGGGGACGAAGTCGAGGAGCGACTGGCCGGTCGAGCGGATCACGGCGATGATGTCGGCGCCCGCTTCCGCGGCGGCCTGCGCCTGGACGACGTCCTCGTAGATGTTGCCGGTGGCGACGATCAGGTACAGCTCGCAATCGCGCTTGCCGAACCGGTCGAGGTAGGCTTGCCGCTTCGCGCGGTTCGCATCGATCCGTGCGAAGGAGGCGTCGAAGTACGGTTTCAAGACTTTCCGCGCCTCGTCGTTCTTGACGAGCGGATGGCCGACGATCGCCGCCTTGCCCTCGCGGTAGTCCGCGAGGAACTTGTCCAGCGGAAGTCCCGTCGCCTTCAGGGCGGAGGCCAGATAGACCGAGACGCCGCGCGACAGGTCGCCCTTCTTCTTCACGTCGTCGACGAGCCGGTTGGGGATCGGGACGTCGAACTTGTCGATCCCGTCGACGCCGGCGAGGCGGAGGACGGAACGCTCGACCGTGACGGTCGTGTGTTTGTCGATGAACGTCTGGGTCGCATCGCCGATCGCCTTGGCGTAGCCGCGGCACTGTGCGACGACGGTCCGATCGAGATTGAGTTTGTCGTAGGTTTTCATGCTTTATCCTCCATGACGTCGATCACCGGCAACGCGGTGACGGATCGGATCGCTTCGGCGTACTTCGGTCCGTCGAAGCGGTGGCCGGCGGGTGAGAACGGATTGATCGCGACGAAGAGGACCTTCATCGGATGCAGGACGCGGATCTCGCGTCCGGTCAAGAGCAGATGGCGCAGGACGTCGTCGGGCATCACGATCGAGAACGGATCGGCGACGACGAGCCCGAAGCGGTGTTCCTCGCGGCGGTCGACGAACCGCCTCGCGAACGTCGGTCCGAGCGCCTTCGGCAGGTAGAGCCACGCCGCTTCCGGCGGGACCATGTCGAGGACGGCGTCGGCGGATCCGATCGCGGATCCGGTGCCGAGCGGGTGGAACCGGCCGGTTGGGTCGACCCAGCCGATTTCGCGTTCGTCATCGAGCGATTCGAGAGCGGGCGCGACGGCGGGCAGGCCGAATTTCATGAGGGCGAACTTCGTCGCGGCGACGACATGTTCCATCGACGCCGACAGGTGCGCGCCGGCGACGTAGATCATCGCGTCGCCCGCCGCGGCGTGCGACCCTCGCGCGAAGGCGCCGTCGAGGAAGACGCGTTCCGCGCCGCGCCGGCGCAACCGTTCGACGATCCGTTCGGTCGAAGACACGGTCGAGGGGCCGCCGACGAGCAGGATCCCCGTCCGCGTGATCTCGACGAGGACGATCTCGCCGAGGCCGGTCATGATGCCGGTCCGTTCGATGATCCGATAACCCGCCTCGGCGGTCGAGAGACAGCCTTCGGCGGTCGCCGCGAGGGTGCCGGGTGTGAGGCGGATGCGGGGCTTCGGAAGGTAGGAGACGGCGTCGAGCTCCTCGCCGTCGAGGCCGATCGAGGTGACGCCGACGCGGACGTCCGAAAACGCGCCGACAAGCGCGTTCAGAACGGTCGTTTTACCCGCATTCTTGGCGTTTCCCACGATCCCGACGACGGGATGGGGGCCGATCAGTTCCCTCACTCTTTCGATGAACGTTCCCTTCTTTCGAGATGCTTCGGTTCGATCGACAGGCGCTTGCCCGAGAGGAGGCTCGAGACGCCGTCGTGGGTCTGCGCGACGGCGCACAGCTCGCAGTCGCAGGTGTCGTCGTATTCGGCCGGTTCGGTGTAGGTGGTAATCACACCCTCATAGTTGCGCAGCACGGTCCGCGAGGGCGAGACCGAGAGCACGTAGTTGGGCATCACCGGGATCTTCCCGCCGCCGCCGGGGGCGTCGACGACGAAGGTCGGGACGCAGAAGCCGGAGACGTGGCCGCGCAAACCCTCGATGATCTCGATCCCCTTGGAGATCGGCGTGCGGAAATGCTCGATCCCCGTCGAGAGGTCGCACTGGTAGATGTAGTAGGGACGGACGCGCATCTGCGCGAGCCGAGTCACGAGCGTGCGCATGATGTTGACGCAGTCGTTCACGCCGCGGAGCAGGACCGATTGGTTGCCGAGCGGGATCCCCGCGTCGGCGAGCTTCGCGATCGCCGCGGCGCTTTCGGAGGTGATTTCATGATAGTGGTTGAAATGCGTGTTGACCCAGATCGGATGGTACTTCCTGAGCATCGCGACGAGGCCGTCGGTGATGCGCGAGGGCAGCACGACGGGCGTGCGCGTGCCGAGCCGGATGATCTCGACATGGTCGATCTTGCGCAGTTCGGAGATGATCCATTCGAGTTTGTCGTCGGAGAGCAACAGCGCGTCGCCGCCCGAAAGCAGGACGTCCCGCACCTGCGGGGTCTTCCTGATGTAGTCGATGCCCCGTTCGATCCGGTCCTTCGTCGATTCGGCGTCCTTCTGGCCGGCGAAACGCCGCCTCGTGCAGTGTCTGCAGTACATCCCGCACATGTCGGTCACGAGCAGAAGCACGCGGTCGGGGTAGCGGTGCGTGAGGCCGGGGACGGGCGAGTCCTTGTCCTCGTCGAGCGGGTCGGCGAGGTCGACCGGGCTCACGTACAGCTCGTCGATCGCCGGGATCGCCTGGAGCCGGACCGGGTCGTCGGCGTCATCGGGATCGATGAGCGATAGATAATAGGGCGTGATCGCCATCCGGAACTTGCCGAGGACGGCCTTGATGTCGGCCTCTTCCTGGGAAGTGACGGCGATGTACTTCTTCAGTTGCTCGACGGAGGTGATGCGGTTTCGGACCTGCCACTTCCAGTCGTTCCAGTCGGCGTCCGAGACGTTCGGATAGTATTTCGCCTTTCGTTCGAGATATGCGTCGTATTTGATCAACATGATCATCACTCCCTTCCGCCGTAGCGCTTCCGGAAGAGCCGGTAGAGCTCGGGCGATTTCCTGAACAGATCGATCGTGAAGTCGGCGTGACCGGCGGTGAAGCCGTTGCCGATCATCATCGTGGCGCCGCTCGCGACGCCTTCCGCGCCGAGCGCGGCGCGCGAAAACGAGGTCGCCATCGAGAAGAAATAGACGATCCCGTCGTCCTTGGTCGGCAGGATCGAGGCCATCTCGGTGTTGGCGACGTTGACGACGTTGATCGTCAAATCGACCTTCTTCCCGCCGTTCGCGGCGAGCACCTTGTGGTACACGTCCATCGGGTCGCGGGCGTCGGCGACGACGATCTCGTCGCACGCGTGAAGCCGTTCCAAATCGGGAAGCTGGGCGAGGTCGTTCACGACCCCGATCACGTTTCCGTCCGGGCCGGCGTCGAGCTTCGCCTGGTATGCGCACAGCACGCCGGACTTGCCGGAGGCGCCGAGGATCAGCACGGAACTGCCCGGCTTCACGAGCCGGTGCACCTGCGCCGGGGCGCCGGCGACGTCGAGCGCCGCCATCACGACCTTCTGGTCGAGGTCGGCGGGGATCTTCGCGTAGATGCCGGTCGCGAACAGGATCGCGTCGGCGTC
>CAIMSF010000003.1 GCA_903844055.1 uncultured bacterium | reverse complement strand
GCGAAAACCGCACGCGATTTGTGCGATGCGAAAATCGGCGCGTCCGGCGCATCTTGCATACGCGTTTCGTCTTGTTTGTACTATAATATTGACAAGCACCCTTTTCGGAGGATTCCCCATGAAAGCATACGAACGCCTGCTTCGCTACGCCGCCTACGACACCCAGTCGGACCATCATTCGACCAGCTATCCATCCACCGCCAAGCAATGGGTCCTGCTCGAAACGCTGAAGGACGAACTGCTCGGTCTCGGCTTGAAGGCGGAGATGGACCAGTACGGCTACGTCATCGGCACGCTTCCCGGAAACGCCGGGGCGGCGGTCCCGACCGTCGCTTTGATCGCGCACGTCGATACCTCGCCGGACGCCTCCGGCGCCCATGTGAAACCCCGCATCGTGAAGCGGTACGACGGCCGGCCGATCGTCCTCGATGCCGTCAAGAACATCGTCCTCGATCCCGCCGTCTTCCCCTGGCTTCGGGACAACGTCGGACACGACCTCATCGTCACCGACGGATCCACCCTGCTCGGCGCCGACGACAAGGCCGGCGTCGCCGAGATCATGACCGCCGTCGAACGGCTCGTCGCCGACCCCTCGATCAAGCACGGGACGGTCAAGATCGTCTTCACCCCCGACGAGGAAGTCGGACAGGGGACGACGCATCTGTCCGTCAAGGCGGTCGGCGCCGATTTCGGCTACACGCTCGACGGCTCCAAGGTCGGCGAGATCGCCTACGAGAACTTCAACGCCGCCGGCGTGACCGCC
The DNA here is from genome assembly GCA_903844055.1 of uncultured bacterium. Classification (GTDB taxonomy): domain Bacteria; phylum Bacillota_I; class Bacilli_A; order Izemoplasmatales; family Hujiaoplasmataceae; genus UBA12489. The sequence goes on along the minus strand of CAIMSF010000003.1, from coordinate 23,432 downwards.
GTCTTCACCGGCAAATCGGTCCATCCCGGCTCGGCCAAGAAGAAGATGTTGAACTCGATCCGGCTGGCCGCCGAGTTCGACGCGCTTCTGCCCTTGTCCGACCGTCCGGAACTGACGGAGAAGTACGAAGGGTTCAACCATCCGACGGAACTGCACGGGACCTGCGAGAAGACGACCGCGGAGTACATCGTGCGCAACCACGACGTCACCCGCTTCGAACGCCAGAAGCAGGACTTCCGGAACGCCGCGGCCTATCTGAACCAGAAGTACGGCGACGGCACGTGCGCGCTCGACATCCGCGAACAATACCAGAACATGCGGACGTTGCTCGAGCATCGCATGGAAATCGTCGAGTTCGCCCTCGGCGCGATCCGCAAGAACGGCCTCGAACCGATCGTCGAACCGATCCGCGGCGGCACCGACGGCGCCCGCCTGACCTACATGGGACTCCCCTGTCCGAACCTCGGCACCGGCGGCTACAATTACCACGGGCCTTACGAATACGCCTCGATCAACGAGATGGACCAGGCCGTCGACGTCATTCTCACGCTGCTCACCGACATCGCCGCATCCACAAGATCATGAACCTCGCATCATCAAAGAAGACGAAGCCGCGGCTTCGTCTTCTTATTTGTGGTAGGTCTGATGATGCAGGATCGTGAACGCGCGGTACAGCTGTTCGACGAAGAGGAGCCGCATCAACTGGTGCGGGAAGGTCATGGGCGAGACCGAGAGGAGCCGGTCGGCGGAACGCTTGACGGTCTCCGCCAAGCCGAGCGACCCGCCGATCACGAAACAGAGATGCGATGTGCCGCGACTCGCGGCCGCGCCGATCAGTTCGGCGAAGCCGGGACTCGACACCGCGCCGCCTTCGACGGCGAGGGCGAGAACCATCGCGTTCTTCGGAATACGCGCGAGGACCGCCGCGCCTTCGCTTGCGAGCACCTTCGCGGCTTCCGCATCGGACGGTTCGTCGGGGATCTTGACGTCGGCGACCTCGACGACCTCGAACGCGCAGAACTTGGCGAGCCGCTTTTGGTATTCGGCGACGCCTTCGCGCAGATAGCCTTCCTTGAGTTTCCCGACGCAGAGCAGCGTGACGGCGATCATCGGACGGCCTGCTTCGCCCGCGGATGGCTTTTGGTGAAGACCTCGCGCATGCGTTCCGCGGAGACTTTGGTATAAATCTGCGTCGTCGACAGGCTGGCGTGGCCGAGCAGCTCCTGGACCGTGCGGAGGTCGACGCCGTGGTCGAGCAGATGCGTGGCAAACGAATGGCGGAACGCGTGCGGCGACATCTGGAGTGTCGACGCCTGGCGTTCGAGCTCCTTGGCCAGGATGTCGCGCACGCCCCGGGATGTGAGCGGACCGCCCTTGAAATTGACGAAGAGGGTGCGGTCGTCGGGAGTCTGGGTGCGGCTGCGGAACACCGGGCGGACCAGCACGAGATAGTTCTTCAGCTTGTCGATCGATCCGTCGTGCATCGGCACGTAGCGGTCCTTGGACCCCTTGCCGTGGACGAGCAGGGTCTTGTTTCCGAAATCAAGGTCGATCGTCTTGAGGCCGACGAGTTCGCCGACGCGGATTCCCGAGCCGTAGAGCAGTTCGAACATCGCCGCGTCGCGGCGACCTTTCAGGGTCGTGTCGTCGATGCCGTCGAGGAAGCCGGAGATCTCGTCCTCGTAGGCGAACTTCGGGAGCGTCTTGACCGCTTTCGGCAGCGCCGCCCCGGCGAACGGGTTCTGGGCGACGGCGCCGTCTTCGAACAAGAGCCGGTAGAGCGTCCGGACCGACGAGATCTTGCGGCGGATCGATCCCGGCGAAAAGGTGCCGTGCAGATGGGCGATGTAGAACTTGGCGGTGCGTTCGGTGACGTCGGAGAGGGTTCCGAGATCCTCGTTTTCCAAAAACCCGGACAACGTCAGAAGATCGTCCAAATACGCCGTCACGGTGTGCGGCGAATAGTGCTTCTGGTCTTCCAGATAGCTTCGGTAGAAATCGACGATCTCACGGTTGGTCAAGGATGCCGTCTCCGATCATGGTGCGGATCGCGTTCAGTGCACGCTCCGCATAGATAATCTTCTTCTGTTGTCTTTGCGTCCTGGTTTCAAGCGGGGGAAAAAGCCCGAAGTTGGCGTTCATCGGCTGAAAGTCGGAAGTGGCCGTGTCGGCGAGATAGCGCGCCAGGGCGCCGATCACGCTCGCTTCGGGGAAGGTGACGGGATCTTGGCCCCGGACGATGCGCGCCATGTTCACGGCGGCGGCGAGGCCGGATGCGACGCTTTCGACGTAACCCTCCACGCCCGAGAGCTGCCCGGCGATCATGATGCGCGGGGTCGTCTTGACGCGGTAGAAGCGGTCGAGGATCTTCGGGGCGTTGATGAACGAATTGCGGTGCATCACGCCGTAGCGGGCGAAGCGGGCGTTTTCGAGGCCCGGGATCATCCTGAGGATGCGGCGCTGTTCGGGAAAGGTGAGATGGGTCTGGAACCCGACGATGTTGTAGAGGGTCGCGGCGGCGTCGTCGCGGCGGAGCTGGACGACGGCATGCGGACGCTTTTCGTGGGCGATTTCGAGTCCGACCGGCTTCATCGGTCCGAAGAGCAGCGTCTCGCGGCCGCGCCGCGCCATCTCCTCGAACGGCATGCAGCCCTCGAAGACCTTCAGTTCGAAATCCTTCGCGGCGACGCATTCCGCCTTGACCAGCTCATCGTACCATGCGTCGTATTCGGCTTTCGTCATCGGACAGTTGATGTAGGTCGCCTCGCCCTTGTCGTAGCGGCTCTTGAAGTAGGCCTTCGTCATGTCGATCGAATCGAATTCGACGATCGGGGCGGCGGCGTCGTAGAAATAAAGGGCGTCTTCGCCGGTCAGCGCCTTGAGCGACTCGAACAAGGCGTCGCTCGTGAGCGGTCCGGTCGCGATGATGACGTATCCGTCCGGGATCGCGACGGCTTCGGCGTCGACGACCTCGATCAAGGGTTCGCGGCGGATGACTTCCGTCAGCCGCGCGGAGAACCCGAGGCGGTCGACCGCGAGGGCGCTGCCGGCGGGAACCCGCACTTCGTCGGCGATCCTGATCACGAGCGAGCCGAGCAGGCGCAGTTCCTCCTTGAGGATGCCGTTGGCGTTCTCCTTCGAATCGCTTCCGAGCGAGTTCGAACAGACGAGTTCGGCGAACCCGTCGAGCGAATGCGCCGGGGATTTCTTGAGTTTCTTCATCTCGACGAGCCGGACCCGGATGCCCCGTCTTGCGAGTTGATAGGCCGCTTCGACGCCGGCGAGGCCGGCCCCGACGACGGTCACGAACGGGGAATTCATACAATCACCTGCTTCATCATCATTATACCAAAATATGGGGACATATCCCAAAAGAAAAAGCGGTTGCCCGCTCTTTACTTGGTGATTTTGACGATGACCGGAGCGGCCGTGAGGACAACCGCCCCGTTCGTGACTTCGACTCGTTTCCCGCCAAGGACGTTTCTGTGCTTCCCGTCCGGCAGCGGGACGGCGACGGAGCCCGAGGCCAAGCCGAGATTGAAGATTCCGACGTATTTCTCGCGCGTGTTTTCGAACGATGTGATCGCGACGCCGTCGATCGCGGGGATCGTGATCTGATACTTGCCGGTCGCGAAGACGGGACGCTTCTTCAGTCTGGCGAGGGTGCGGATGAAATCGGAGATGTCGGCTTTGCGGACGACCGGATCGCGGTCGAACAGGTCGGGACGGACATCGGAGGAATATTCGGCGCCGGCGTAGACCATCGCCGACCCCTTCAGCATGAAACAGAAGGCGTGCCAGTTCTTGATCTTGTCGGGATCGTTGCCGACCTGCGCCGCGATGCGGGGGTTGTCATGGTTCTCGACGTTGTGCATCTTCACGTAGTTGGCGGGGTAGATCTCCTCCTGGCGCTGCAATGCCTCGAGGTATTCGCGGAGCGGACGCTTGCCCTTCAGATAGCCCTCCATGAACGGCTGGGCGTCGTAGTCGTAGGCCATGTCGAAGGCCTCGTAGATCTCCGCTTCCGACCAGGCGTTGAAGCCGCGGTCGCGGATGTACTTGACGAAGCCGCCGTGGACCGACTCGGACAGCCACACGACCTTCGGATTCACCTTGGCGACGACCTTGCGGGCATACTTCCAGAAGGCCACGGGGACGAGGCTCGCGACGTCGCAGCGGAACCCGTCGACGCCCATCTCCGCATAGGACCTGAGGGTGTCGGCGAGTTCGACCCAGAGGCCCTTGTCCGCATAGAAATCGAAATCGGTGACGTCCCACCACTCGCCGACGCGGTTGGCGAACTCGCCCTTCTCATTTTTATAGAACCACTCCGGATGTTCCGAAAGCAGGCGCGAATCGCGCGAGGTATGGTTGTAGACGACGTCCATCATCAGCTTCATGCCGTGCGCGTGGACGTCCTCGACGAGCGCCTGGAAATCGGCGAGGGTGCCGTACTCGGGATTGATCTGCCGGTAGTCGCGGATCGAATACGGACTGCCGAGCGTGCCTTTCCGGTTCTTGACGCCGATCGGGTGGACCGGCAGGAGATAGACGAAATCGGCCCCGAGGTCGCGGATGCGGCCGAGGTCGCGGCGCAGGCCGGCGAAGTCGCCTTCGGTAGTATGGTTGCGGACGAACACCTGATAGAGGACGAGGTTTCTCAGTTTCACGGAGGTTTGTTTCATCGGAGGGATCCTTTCTGCCGGATGCGGCATTCCACCCATGAGTATACTACATCCGTCGCGGCATTGCGAGCGCCGCGCACGCATCACGCGATGTAAAAGGTTGCATAATTCGGGAGGATTCGTTCCGAGAGCCGCGTGACGCTGATCCCGTTTCCGGACGGCTCATGTGTAAACGGCGTTACACATCAAGGCGCGGTGTGATGCGACTATGTAACATTTCACAGATTCGATCATTTTTTTGCTTTCTTTCCCTGTGAAAATGTCGTATAATGAAACCAGTGATTCTGCAGAAGGATGTGTAACCATGGCAACCATCAAAGACGTCGCGAAAATCGCCCACGTCAGCGTCGCGACCGTGTCGCGCGTCATCAACAAGAAAGGCTATGTAAACGAGACCACCAAGGAACTCGTGCTCGATGCGATCAAGGAGCTGCAGTACGTCCCCAACGAACTCGCCCGGTCGCTGTTCAAGAAACAGTCCCGCATCATCGGCATCATCGTGCCGCACCTCACCTCCTATTACTTCGCCGAACTGCTCGAAGTCATCGAGGACATCACCGTCAACCACAACTACCGCCTGATGGTCTGCAACTCGCAGGACAACAAGGAACGCGAAACCCGTTACCTCCAGGTTTTCCAGCAGTACAACATCGACGGCATCATCCTGATTTCCAACACGACCCGCATCCAGGACTACAAGAGCCTGAACATCCCGATCATCGCGATCGACCACAAGCTCACCGAAGACGTCCCCTCCGTCACCTCCAACAACGTGATGGGCGGCCGCCTCGCGGCCCAGAAGCTGGTCAGCTGCGGCTGCAAGAAGATCATCCACTTCCGGGGGCCGTCGGTGCTCATGCCGGTCCAGGACCGCACCGCCGGCTTCAAGTCGGTGCTCGAGAAGAACAAGATCTACAATTTCAGCTTCGACCTCGACTTCAAGAACCCGTCCCAGGAGGACATCCAGAACGTCGTCAACTCCAACCTCGACTGCGACGGCATCTTCTGCGACTCCGACATCATCGCCCTGAACGTGATCCAGTCGCTCAAGAAGGCCGGACGGAGCGTTCCCGACGACGTCCAGGTGATCGGTTTCGACAACATCGAGCTCTCGCGCATCTTCTCCCCGAAGCTCACGACGATCGCGCAGTCTTCCGAGAAGATCGGCCATTACGCCGTCGAGACGCTCGTCAAGCTGATGAACGGCGAGCCGATCGAGCGGTTCCACACGCAGATCGACGTCACGCTGATCGAGCGCGAAACCACCAGATAAGCGAAAGTCCGCCATTTTCGGCGGACTTTGTCATTTTTGGGTCTGTTCTTGCAGGAGTCTTTCGAAGCGCGCGAGCGTATCGTCGGAGATGTTGTGCTCGATCCCGCAGGCTTCCCGTTCGGCGATGATCTCGTCGACCCCGAGCACATGGATCAGGAAGCGCCTGATGACGAGATGCTTGCGGAGCACGTTCTCCGAGGTGACGATCCCTTCCGGGGTCAGGCTGATGTCGCCGTAGGGCTCCTTCGCGACGAGCCCGTTTTGGATCAGCGTGTTGACGGCGCGGTTGACCGAGGCCTTCGCGACGCCGAGCTTGTTGGCGATGTCGACGCTCCGCACGTTCTTCCCGCCGAGCATTTCGATCGCTTCGAGATAGTCTTCCAAAGATTCGCTGAAACGCGGACAGGTCGTCGTCAAGGGCTTCACCTTTTCTGGATGGGATAAGGACATTATATAACGGACGCCCCGCGGAAACAAGCGCGGCGGCGTTTTTCATCTTTTCCGGCGTTCTTCGTCGCACGCTCCTGCCGACGAGCACCCGTAACAGGACGCGCACGATCCCTTGCGGCGGATCGCCCCGCGGATCGTCGAGAAGACGATCGAAACGGCGCCGGCGAGGAACAAGGCGGTGAAGATTGCGCCGCTTCCGAGCGAACCGAGCTGATAGATCGCGAGCGCGACGAGATAGGCGACGGCCATCTCATAGGCGAGGATGAACATAAACCATTTCCACGCCCCGAGCTCCCGCTTCATGGCGGCGAGGGCGGCGATGCAGGGGGCCGAAAGCAGGGCGAAGGCCATGAACGCGTACGCCTGAAGCGGCGTGAACGCGGCCCGGATCGCCGGATACAAGAGCGAACCGTTGACGAGGGCGTCGCCCGCGACGCCGTAGAGGATCCCGAGGGTGCCGACGACCGATTCCTTCGCGACGAAGCCGGTGAGGATCGCGACCGTCGCGCGCCAGTCGGTGAAGCCGATCGGCCGGAACAAGGGGAGGATCGCCTTGCCGATCGCCCCGAGCAGGCTGTGCTCGATCTCCTCTTGCGCAAGCAGCCGGAACGTGCCGTCGACGGTTCCGAAATAGGAGAGGAACCAGATCACGATGAACGCGCCGAGCAAGACCGTACCGGCCTTGACGACGAATCCCTTCACCCGATCCCACGTATGCAAGAACGTATTCTTGAGCGTCGGCGTGCGGTATTCGGGGAGCTCCATCAGATAGTTCGCGGAGGCGCTTCTGAGCACCGTCTTCTTGAACAGCACGGCCGACAGGAGCGCGACGAGGATGCCGAGGAGGTACATCGAGAACACGACGTAATACGCCGAAGCGGCGAACAACGCCCCCGCGATGACGCCGTAGATCGGGGCTTTCGCGCCGCAGGAGACAAACGGGATGATCATCGTCGTGATCTTGCGATCCTCCGCCTTGTCGAGCGTGCGCGTCGCGGCCATCGCCGGGACGCTGCAGCCGAAACCGAGCAGCATCGGGATGAACGATTTGCCGGAGAGGCCGAACCGACGGAGCGCGCGGTCCATGATGAAGGCGGCGCGCGCCATGTATCCGGTATCCTCGAGGATCGAGAGGAACAGGAACAGGATCGCCAGCTGGGGCAGGAAGCCGAGGACGGCGGCGAGCCCGCCGAAGACGGCGCTGTTGAGAAGGCTGGTCACCCAGGGGGCCATGCCGAGAGCCGAAACGCCGCCGGAGACGAGTCCGAACACCAGGTCGACGGCCCAGACGAAGCCGTCGGTGACCCACGTCCCGAGGGGACCGAAGGCGAGCCAGAAGACCGCGAACATGATCAGTAGGAACAACGGGATGCCGAAGAGCCGGTGGGTGAGGACGCGGTCGATCCGGTCGGTCGCGGAAAGCTTCGTCACATCCGCCTTCTTCATCGCATCGCCGACGATCGCCAGGATCCGCTCGTAGCGGTCGTTGGGGATCACCATGTCGAAATCGATCGGCGAGGCCATGCGCGCTTCGTCGTAGAGCGCCGCCAAGCGGGCCTTCTGCGCTTCCGACAGGTTGGTCTTCGCGATCGCCTTCGCGCCGTCCTCGAGGCATCGGACGGCGGTGAGGCGGTCTCCCGCGACGGCTTCGAAGGACGCGATCAACGCTTCGATCGGCGGCGAATAGCGGACCCGCTCCGCCGTCCGGTCCCAGGCGTACGCGCCGATCCGGCGGATCAGCTCGCCGAGTCCGGACTGCTTCGAGGCGGTGATCGGCACGACCGGCACGCCGAGCCGCTGTTCGAGTTTCGCGACGTCCAGGACGTCCATCCGTTTTTCGACGATGTCCATGCAGTTCAACGCGACGATCAGGGGGATCCCCGCGTCGAGCAGCTGGAACGTCAGAAACAGGTTCCGTTCAAGGTTGGAGGCATCGACGATGTTGACGATCAGGTTCATCCGGCGGGCGGCGATGTAGTCGACCGTGATCTCCTCTTCCAGCGAGATCGTCGAGAGCGAGTAGATTCCGGGCAGGTCGGTGACTTCGGCGTCGATGTCGCCGATCGCGACCTTCCCGCCCTTTTTCTCGACCGTCACGCCCGGCCAGTTGCCGACGTACTGGTTGGATCCGGTGAGGCCGTTGAAGAGCGTCGTCTTGCCGCTGTTGGGATTGCCGACGAGGGCGATCTGGATCGCCGCCCTGCCGTCGGCGGCGGTGAACCGCTTCCGTCCCGGCTTCATGCGCGCGATTCCTTCCGGGTCACTTCGATATGCCGCGCCTCGGTCTTGCGCAACGTCAAAAGGTAGCCGCGGACGATGATCTCCATCGGATCGCCGAGCGGCGCGAGCTTCTTGACCGCGACGTACGTACCTGTCGTCAATCCCATGTCGATGATCCGTTTGCGCAGGTTGTCGCAGCGGATTTCCGTGATGACGCACTCTTGTCCCGGTTTGATGTCTTGTAAGGTCATGGTGGCTGTCCTTTCATAGTTAGCATAAGCTAACTCATTGGCGAAAAAAATAAGGACTACATTGTTAGTCTTCGCTAACATTATAGTCCATCTTGGGTGGAATGTCAAATGCCTTTCGATCCGTTTCGATGCGTCGAAACCGTTTTCCCAAAGCGGCCGCGATGGTCCGCTTCGAATTGCAAAAGCATGCGCTTGAACGATTCGCCGCCGCCGTACAGGCCCGCCGCGCCGCCGCTCTTGACGACACGGTGACAGGGCACGAGCAAATGCATTTCGTTCATCGCCATCACGCTGCCGACGGCGCGGAAGGCGTTCGGATGTCCGGCTTCGCGGGCGATTTCGGCGTAGGAGCGCGTCTCGCCGTACGGGATGCGCGTGACCGCGATCACGACGCGCTTCTGGAATTCGGTGCCCTCGATCGAAAACGGCAAGTCGAGGCGTTCGCGGACACCGGCGTAGTACTCGTCGATCTGACGGGCCGCCTCGACCGCGAGCGCCGAGGGGGGAAGCGTGGTCGGCGTGGTGTCGCCGACCCTGATCGCGCGGATTTCCAAGTCGTCGGCGTCGATGCCGACGGGACCGAATACGGTCTCGTGCCTGAGGTGCGCCATGTTATCGCTTTGGGATGTCCCGCGTCGCGATCAGCGCGACGCCGGTTCCGCCGAGATCGGCGACGATGACCTGTCCGATCGACACCGGTGCGCCGACGCGGATCGTCTTCAGACATTCCATGCACCGACGGATCGCGTCCTTCGGGATGTCGGTCGCGGTTTTCACGGGCGCCATCGCGTAGATCCCGCCGTCGACCGGGATGATCGAGGTGATGATGCGCCGGGGATCGACGACTTCCTTCGCCGCGTAGATCTCGCCCTTTTTGCAGGTCGCCCCGCTGATCGAGCGGATCACGCCGTTTTCCATCGTGACCTCCATCTGGCAGCCCATCGGGCAGCCGATGCAGGTCAGTTCCTTCTTTTCGCTCATCGCCGTCACTCCTTGTCGACCCGGATCGTGATCTTCTGCAGTCCGGGACGGGTCAGAAGCCATTTCGCGGGAATCAGGACTTCTTCCATCTCGCCCGGGGTGAGGATGCGTTTCTTCAGATGCTGGACGCGCTCGCCGTCGAGCAGGACGGTTAGGTATGCGTCCTTGTAGACGTTGTCGGTCCGGAAGCGGATCGTCGTGATGGACGTCGCGGCCGCCGGATGGATCGTCGACGGGACGGTGTAGCGGACCCCGAAGCCGGTTTCGACCATCACGACGGCGGGTCCCTTGTCGAGGCCGCGGATGAAGCGGACGGCGTTCTTGCCGGCCAGCTCGGCTTCGGTGGAGACGTGGTCGACGAGGTCGTGGACGTGGAGGACGTTGCCGGCGGCGAAGATGCCGGGCACGCTCGTCTCGAGGCTTTCGTCGACGACGGCGCCCTGGGTCTTCTGGCTGATCGCCACGCCCGCCTTGCGGGACAGCTCGTTTTCGGGGATCAGCCCGACCGACAGGAGCAGCGTGTCGCAGGGAACGAACTCTTCGGTGCCGGGGATCGGCAGGCGGTTCTCGTCGACGGCGGCGACGCTGACGCCTTCGACGCGGTCCTTGCCATGGATCTTCGTGACGGTATGGGACAGCCGGAGGGGGATGCCGTAGTCGTCGAGGCACTGGACGATGTTGCGCTTGAGACCGCCCGAGTAGGGCATGATCTCGCACACCATCCGAACTTTGGCGCCTTCGAGGGTGAGCCGGCGCGCCATGATCAGACCGATGTCGCCACTTCCGAGGATGACGATCTCGCGTCCCGGCATGTATCCTTCGATGTTGACGAAGCGCTGCGCCGTCCCGGCCGAAAAGATGCCGGCCGGCCTTGCGCCGGGGATGTTGAGCGCGCCGCGCGGACGTTCGCGGCAACCCATCGCCAGGATGACCGCCTTGGCTTGGATTTGGATGAGGCCGTCGGTCTCGTTGATCGCCGTGACGACGCGTTCTTTTGACAGGTCGATCACCATCGTGTCGAGTTTCGCTTCGATCTTGCGTTCCTCCACCTGCCGCACGTAGCGGGCTGAATACTCCGGACCGGTCAGTTCTTCCTTGAAGGTATGGAGGCCGAAGCCGTTGTGGATGCATTGGTTCAGGATCCCGCCGAGGACGGCGTCGCGTTCGAGGATCAGGATGTCGCGTTCGCCTTCGTCGACGGCGGCGACGGCGGCGGCGAGCCCGGCGGGTCCGCCGCCGATGATCACGAGGTTCTTTTCGATCATGTCCGCCACCTCACAGGTCGTCCTTGTCGAAACCGACGAGGATCGTGGATTGCTTGTCGTATTTGGCGATCGCGAGCGGATCGAGGCCCAGTTCGCCGGCGAGCAGATGCATCACCCGCGGCGAACAGAACCCGCCCTGGCAGCGGCCGGAGCCGGCACGCGTGCGCCGCTTGATGCCGTCGACCGTGGTCGCCCCGAGCGGACGGCGGATCGCGTCGAGGATTTCCGCGGCGGTCACGAGCTCGCAGCGGCAGACGATCTTGCCATAGGCCGGATCGCGGCGGATCGCCGCGGCCTTGTCCTCAAACGACAGCGGTTCGAACCGCACGACGGGCGGACGCTTGCGCATCGGCGTCGTCTTGATCGTCAGCCGCAAGGCTTGGGCAATCTGCGCCGCAAGGTCGTCGCCGATCGCCGGGGCGCTCGTCAGGCCGGGCGATTCGATTCCGGCGGCGTTGTAGAATCCGGGCGCGTCGGGTGCTTCGCCGATCACGAAATCGCCGCCCCGTTCGGTCGCGCGCAGTCCGGCGAAGGCGGTGATGACGAATCCGGTCGGAACCGCCAGGACGCTCCGCTTCGCCTTCCTCACGACTTCCGCAAGTCCTTCCGCCGTCGTCGAGACGTCTTCCTTGTCCTCGATGTCGACGGCCGTCGGACCGATCAGCAGGTTGCCCTCTGCGGTCGGCGTGACGAGCACGCCCTTGCCGTACTGGGTCGGCAGCTGGAAGATCGTATGGTCGACGAGCGCGCCGACCTGCTTGTCGAACAGGCAGTACTCGCCCTTGCGGGGTGTGATCGAGAGCTTGCGGGAGGACACCATGTTGTTCAGTTCGTCCGCACGGACCCCGGCGCAGTTCACGACGACCTTCGCCTCATAGACGCCGCGGGTGGTCGAGACCCGATACCCGCCGGCGATCGGACGGATGCTCTCGACCTTGGTGTCGAAGGCGAACTCGACGCCGTTGATCGCCGCGACCTCGGCCTGCGCGATCGTCAGCTCGAACGGATCGACGATCCCGCCGGTCGGCGCGAGGAGGGCGAACTTCACCTCGCCGTTGAGGTTCGGCTCGAGCCGCTTCGCTTCGGCGGCGGACAGGATCACGAGCCCTTCGACGCCGTTCTTCGTTCCCTGGTCGCGGAGCGCCTCGAGTTTGGGCAGGTCTTCCTCCGCGAAGCCGAGGACGAGCGACCCGTTGTTTCGGTAGGGAATCTGATGCTCGCGGCAAAACGCCGCCATCATGCGGCTGCCGCGCAGGTTGTAGTGGGCTTTGTTGGTGCCCGGATGGGCGTCGTAGCCGGCATGGACGATGCCGGAGTTGGCCTTCGAGGTTTCCTCGCAGACGTCGTGGTTCTTTTCGATGACGATCGTCTTCGCCGCATAGGCGGACAAGGCCCGGGCGACCGACGCGCCGATCACGCCGGCGCCGATGATGAGGATGTCATGCATGGTTTGCTCCTTCGGGCGGAGGGGTCCGCCGGATCCGCCGCGATGCCGCGGCGACATGTTATCGATCCGAAACGTGCTCCGCCATGAAGCGGTGTACGGTTTCGACGTATTCTTTGCGGTTCTTGCGGAACGATTCCGCATGGCGCGCGCCGTTTCCGGCGATCCAGAGCGCTTTCGGCGAGCGGCATGCCTCGTAGAGCAGCGTCGCGTCGGCGGTCGGCACGTAGCGGTCGCCCTCGCCGTGGATGAACAGGATCGGCGCGTTCGCGCGGGCGACGGCGTCGATCGGCCGGACGGATGCCGGGTCGACATGGGTCGCGCGGCGGAAGATCCATTCGCCGAGCGGAAGCGACGGCCAGAGGGGGATATACCGGACGCGCTTCACGAGATGGCGGAACTGACCGTGCAGGGTCGCGAAGGCGCAGTCGGAGATCACGAAGCGGATGCGCGGGTCATCGGCCTGTTCGAGCAGCGCCGTGACCGCGCCCATCGACTCCCCGACACATCCCAGGAAGAGGTCGGGGCCGAACCGGGCGAAGGTATCGTCGACGACGGCCCTGAGGTCGTCCTGTTCCATGCCGCCGAGCGTGCAGGTCTTCCCGCCCGACTCGCCGTGGTACCGTTCGTCGTAGAAGACGACGTGATAGCCGAGGTCCTTCATCATCGCGGCGTATTTGATCGAGCCGAGGTGCGTGTAGCTGAAGCCGTGCGCGATGACGGCGAACTTGCGGTTCTTGCCCTGCGCGGGATCCTCGCAGGGGACGTAATAGGTCTTCAGCCCATAGCCGTGGGGGGAGGTGACGACATAGGCGGTTTTTTCCCAAGCGTCGTATTGCGCGAGCAGATCGGGGGTCCGTTCCGCCTCGAAGGCGCGCGTTTCGAGCAGGGACCAGCGGTACGGATGCATCCCGCCCCAGGCGATGCGCAAGCCGAGGAGCAGGAAGGCGGCGGGAATCGACAGGGCGAGGGCGATGACAAGCGATGCGATCCAGTTCACGGCCGATCCTCCTCAGGCATACGACCGGAGCGTTTCCGCCGCGCCCGTCGCCAACAGGTCACGGCAGAGCGCGACGGCCGCCTTCTCGTCGCGTTCCTTCAGCGCCGCCAGGAGCATCTGCTGCTTCTGGATCAGCACCTTGATGAAATCGAGGTTGTGGAATACGAGGACCACCAGCCCGTCGGCGATGTAGCGGAAGTTGCGGTAGAGGAGCCGATAGGCGTAGTTGTCGCCGAGCGAGACGATCGTCTCGTGGAACGCCTGGTTGAGTTTCCAGTATTTCGCGTAGTCGCGAAGCGGATTGTTGAGCCAGAGAATCGTGCGGTCTCCGATGCGGATGAGCGGGGACAGCGAGATCCGCGGGTTGTTGGCGATCGTCCTGACCGCGTCGAGCGTGAGCACCATGCGGAGCGCGAGCGCATCCTGGGTGAGCTTGCGCTGGAGCGGCTTGTTGTCGCTGCGGATCACGTCGCCGACGATGCCGAGCGTTCCGGTCGTCAAAAAATCGGTCACCACGATGTGATGGCGCGGCACGACGCGCACGTATCCCTGCGCCGCCAGGATGCCGACGGCGGCGTTGACGACGCTGCGCGAAACATCGTGGGCGAGCGCGAGTTCGCGGAGCGGAAGCAGCTTGTCGCCCGCCTTCAAGCGTCCGCCGATGATGTCGTTCTTGAGGGTGGTGACGAGCTTGGATGTCATGTTCTCGATCTTCGCCATGGCGAGACCTCCGTCAGCGCATCATTATGTGGTCATACCACGATTTTATTATAATCCTTCTCCAAGGCGAAAACAAGCGAATGAAGGACGGTCGCCCCATTATGCGTGTATCGGTTCGGCGGCGCGCCGTTTCTTGGCGCGGGCGACGAAGACCTTTTCCAGCCGGAACAACAGGAAGACGCCGGCGAGAAGCAGGAAGCCGCCCTTGAACGCATCCGACAGGTTGAGCGCCCACCATACCCCGGTCTGCGCGAGGGTGGGGATCAAGAGCCGCGCGAGCGGTATCCTGAGGACGTTTCCGGTGATTCCCGAGAAGGATGGGATCTTGGAGAGCCCGACCCCGTTGAACAACCCGCCGCCGATCGCCTCGAGCATCATGAACGGCTGCGCGAAACTGATGAGCGAGAGGTATTCGGTCGAGAACGCGACCGTGTCGGGTTCGCCGACGAACAAGCGGACGAGCGTCTCCGCCCGCAGCGCGAACAGAATCGCGACGATCGCCGCGTACGGCATCAGGAGGGCGGACAGGCCGAGCGTTCCGCGACGGATCCGATCGAACTTCCCGGCGCCGAAATTCTGGCCGACGAAGACCGTGATCGCCGTCTGGAAGCCGCCGCCGATCATCCAGGTGAACTGTTCGATCTGCGACCCGACGCGCGAGGCCGCCATCGCGACGGTGCCGAACTCGACCAGGATCATCCGTGCGATCAGGATCGAGATGACGGTGAAGAACATGCTCTGGATCCCCGCGGGAAGGCCGATCCGGAGGATGTTTTTGATCGCCTTGGTTTCGATCAAACGCGGATGGACCAGGAAATATCGTCTGGAATAGGTGACGTACAAGAACAGATACGTCGTCAGCGTGCAGGCCTGGGCGATCACGGTCGCGAGGGCGGCGCCGGCGACGCCCATCCGGAAGACCAGGATGAACAAGGGGTCGAGGATCATGTTCATCACGAGGCCGACCGACATCACGCCGAGGTTCACGACGGTCTTCCCGAGGCCCTCGTAGATCGCGCCGAAGCCGGCCGAGACGAATTGGAACAACAAAAGTCCGCCGCAGATCGAGACGTAGGTGACCGCCAGCCGCTCGGTCTCGGGATCGGGGATGGCGAAGAGTCCGACGATCTGGGTCCGGAAGGTGAAGGCGAATACGGAGAACAGCACGCCGAGCACAAGCGCGATCAAAAGCCCGTTCGTCGCATGGCGTTCGACGCCCACGTGGTCGTGCGCGCCGGCCGCGTGCGATACCTTGACGCTCGTGCCGATCTTCGCGATCAGGATCAGCCCGAAGGCGAACCAGGTGACGTATCCGCCGGTGCCGACGCCGGTGATCGCGCTTTGCTCGGAAAGCCCGATCTCGTCGACGCGGCCGATCCAGAACATGTCGGTCAGGTTGTAGGCCATCTGGGCGATCGAGGAGAACAGCACCGGGAGCGCGACGAGGATGATTTTCTTGAGGATGGAGCCTTGGGTGAGGTCGTTTGCTTTCATGGGTTCACCGCCGTTATGACCATTATATCACGCCATGAAGGCGTCGAACCAAAAAAAAGGAAACCCCGAAGGGTTTCCCGGCCGCTAATGGCGCGCTTCGATGTAGTAGGTCGCCTCCATGTCGGAAACCGACAGGGCGAGCGCGAGGGGAAATTGCTCGAAGGCCTGCGAGACGTTCTGTTTCTCGCCCTCGGCGGAGAATCCCATGTGGTAGCGGATCGCGAAGGCTTCCTCGCGGGTCAACTTCATGAAGCCGGAGATGATGTAGACCGACTTCTCGCCGTGGCCGTAGGGGAGCGGGTCGCTGTAGTCGTAGGAGGGGACGGACTGCCAGTTGCCGTTCTTGTCCTTGACGTTCCGCATCGACTTCTGGTAGACGTTCACCTTGCACAGGTCGTGCAGCAGCCCGACGATCGCGATCGATTCGTCGGTGAAGGCGAGGCCGTACTCGTTCTTGACGCGGGACCGCGCAAGATAATCCTTCAGACACGCGTAGACGTTGAGCGAATGCTCGAGGAGGCCGCCTTCGGTCGACAGGTGGAAGCGGGTCGAGGCGGGCGCGGTGAAAAAATCGCTCGCCGGCGAGGTCAGGTATTCGATGAGCTTGTCGGCGCCTTCGCGCTTGACGAACTGGTGGAACAGGCTCAGGAACTCAGCCTTGCGGTCCGTCGCCATCTAGAGCGCCCTGCACTTCACAGCGGTCGCCGACACCTCGTGCTCCTGATTCTGATGGGTGACGGACATCGTCACGGACACGACGTTCTCGACCTGGTATTCGGCGCCGTCGGCGAGGTCCTTCAGGATGTATCCGACGGCGAGGCCCGTCGCTGCCGGCGCACCGTAGAAGACGAACAGGTCGTCCTCGTCGTAGCGTTTCGCATTCCGCGCCGCAAGGCCGGTGAGCGGGTTGGGCTTCTCCGCCGGATTGCGGATTTCGAAGCGGTACGGATTCTCCAGGTTGAACCGGCGGCGCAGCTCATCCTCGAGAATCGTGTGTTCGATTCCCTTGCGGGTTTCGGTCACGCCCTTCTCGATGGTCTTGACGACGTTCAGTCCGAGCGTGCGCAATTTCAACGTCCAATCCTTGATCGTTGTGGCCATGGGTTCCCTCCGTCAATAATTCAGCCGGTACATCGTTTCGACGTACTCCGGCGAAAGTTCTTCGGCGACGAGTTCGCGCGAGCTGACGGTGACGCCGCCCGCGATCGTTCCGTAACACAGACACTTGGAGATCGGTTCGCCTTTCAGATAGCCGTACAGGAAGCCGGCGAAGAAGGCGTCGCCGGCGCCGTTCGCGTCGACGAGCTGATAGGTGTTGATGATCGGTTCATAGAGCAGGGGTCCGTCCGCCGTCTTGGCGGCGGCGCCGTCCTTGCCGTGGGTGACGACGACCGCCCGTTTCCCCGCCGCGAGCCATCCGTCCATCAGGCGCAGATGTTCCGGGGCTTGTTCGGAGGACAGGAAGATGACTTCGGAAGCGGCGATGAACTCGTCGTAGTAGGGATTGCCCGGAGCGTAGTCGTGCAGGTCGGTCCAGACTTCCTTCCGGTATTTTTTGATCAGGGGGATCAGCTGCTTGGTATAGGGGATGATGTTCAAGACGATGACGTCGTGGGAAGCGATCAGCTTCTCGAGCCGCTTCAGGTCGAGGACCGGCTGTTCCCGTTCCGGAACGGTGAAGATCGACAGCCGGCGTCCTTCGCCGTCCATCAGATTGACGTGGTGGTCGGTGACGGGGACGGGATCGTAGACGACGTCGACGCCGCGTCCCGCGAGGAACGCGCGGACCGCGCGTCCGTCGGGATCGTCGCCGATCGTCGCGTGCAGGGTGTTCGGAACGCCCAGCTTGGTGAGATTGAGGGCTTTGCCGGCGCCGGTCGATCCGACCGTCCGCCAGCCTGATCCGAAAACGGTCCGGCTCGCGCCGTCGGGGAGACGGTCGAGGCGGATGATTTCGTCGTAGGATGCGCCGCCGAGGACCAGGACCTTCTTCATGGCGTCCACCTAGAACAACCCGACGATGCGGTCGCCGACGACGTCCATGTCCTCATAGGCGCCGATCTTGGGCAGCCCGGGCATCGTCATCACCTCGCCGGTGAGGGCGACGAGAAACCCGGCGCCGACCGACGGCTTGAATTCGCGGATCGTGATCGTAAAGCCGCGCGGACGGCCGAACACCTTCGGATCGTCGGTGAGGGACAGCGGCGTCTTCGCCATGCAGACGGCGAGGTCTTCCCAGCCGCGGGCGGCGTATTTGGCGAGCTGCGCTTCCGCTTTCTCGGAGTAGCGCACGCCATCGGCGCCATAGACGACTGTCGCGATTCTCTCGATTTTCCGCTTGATTCCGTCGGCTAACGGATAGAGCGGACCGGCGGCCGGGTCGGCGGGACCAAGGACGCGGTCGAGGACGAGCTTCGCGAGGTCTTCGCCGCCTTCGGCGCCGCGCGCGAAGACATCCGAGACCGCCATCGCCTGTTGCCTTTTCTCTGCCCATGCGGCGATCACGGCGAGTTCCTCGTCGGAATCGGTGCCGAAGCGGTTGAGCGCGACGACGGCGGGAATGTGGAACGCCGCGACCGTCTCGAGATGCTTCTCCAGATTGGGAAGACCCGCGGCGAGCGCCTTCGGATCCGGTTTGGTAAGGTCGTTCTTGTTTGCGCCGCCGTGATGCTTGAGGGCGCGGATGCTCGCGACGACCACGACCGCGGAAGGCATCGCGCCGAGCACGCGGGTCTTGATGTCGATGAACTTCTCCATCCCGAGATCGGCCCCGAAACCCGATTCGGTGACGACGAAGTCGGCCGCCCGGCGGGCGAACGAGGTGGCGATCACGGAGTTGCAACCGTGCGCGATGTTGGCGAACGGGCCGCCGTGGATGATCGCGGGATTGCCCGCGAGGGTCTGCACGAGGTTCGGCTTGATCGCGTCCCTGACCAGCATCGTCACCGCGCCGGCGGCCTTGAGGTCGCCGACCGTGACGGGATTGCCCCTGGTGTCGTCGGCGACGACGATCCGCGAAACGCGGGACTTGAAATCCGCGAGGTCCTTCGAGAGGCACAGGACGGCCATGATTTCGGAGGCGACGGTGATTTCGAATCCGTCGTCGCGCGGCGTCTCCTTCGCCGAAGACAGGCCGACCCTGATCTGCCGCAGGGCGCGGTCGTTCATGTCCATCGCGCGCTTCCAGGTGATCGTCGCGGGGTCGATGGAGAGGGCGTTGCCCTGGAAGAGATGGTTGTCGATGACGGCCGCGATCAGGTTGTTGGCGGCGCCGACGGCGTGGATGTCGCCGGTGAAATGGAGGTTGATGTCCTCCATCGGCAACACCTGCGCCAAGCCGCCGCCGGTCGCCCCGCCCTTGACGCCCATCACGGGTCCGAGCGACGGTTCGCGCAGGCAGACGATCGCCTGGCGGCCGAGCCGGTTGAGCGCGTCGGACAGGCCGATCGTGGTCGTGGTCTTGCCCTCGCCCGCAGGCGTCGGGGTGACCGCGGTGACGAGGATCACCTTGCCCTGCTTGGCGAAGCGCGGGCTGTCGATCGCATCGAAGCCGATCTTGGCTTTGTATTTGCCGTACGGTTCAAGGTCGGACGGCTTGAGTCCGATGTGCGCGGCGATCGTCGCGATGTTTTTCAGTTTCGCTTTCTGGGCGAGTTCGAGATCGGTTTTCATGGGAACCTCCCTGGAGTCTGGCGACGGGACGACGATCCTGTTTCTGCCGCCCGGCGTCGGATGTCAAGCATGCTTGCGCGTCAAGAGGGTGAGCGATTCGACGCCCGCCGTATGCGGGAACATGTCGATCGGCTGGATGTAGGCGATGTCGTAATGGGCTTCGAGGTCGTGCAGGTTCTTGGCGAGCGTCGAGGGGTTGCAGGAGACGTAGACGAGTCGCGGCGCCTTCGCCTTGATCACCTCGGCGATCACGGCGTCGTCGATGCCGGTCCGCGGCGGGTCGAAGACGATCACGTCCGGGACGCCCTTCTTGGCGAGCAGGACGGGCAGGGCCTTCTCGACGCGGTCTTGGATGAAGACGACGTTCTTGACGCGGTTGACGAGCGCGTTCTGCTTGGCGTCCTTGACGGAGGCTTCGGCGTAGTCGATCCCGACGACCGAGGCGGCCTGCCTGGCGAGCAGCAGGGACGTGATCCCGATGCCCGAGTAGCAGTCGACCACGGTCTCCTTGCCGGTGAGCTGGGCGGCCTTGCGTATTTCCTCGTACAACAGGAGCATCTGGTCGGTGTTGAGCTGATGGAACGCGTCGGGCGACAGCTTGAAGGAAAGATCGCCGATCTTCTCCTCGATCTGCGGCACGCCTTGAAGGAGTTCGATCACATGCCCGAACATCGAGGTGTTCTTCGGCGCGTTCACGGTCAAGAAGACGCTTTTCACCTGCGGCAGCTCGTTCATGATCCTCGCGGCGATCGATGCGATCCCGTCGGGTTTCCGGGTCGCGACGATCGTCACCTGGACGGCGCCGGTCGACTTCATGTGGCGGGTGACGAGGTTGAGCAGGACGCCCTCCTTGTTCATGTGGTCGTAGGCGACGTACTTCGCTTCCGTCAGGATGGCCAGGATCCGCTTGTTCACGGCGTTGACGACCGGATCCTGGACGAGGCACTCGTCGATTTGGACGAATCGGTTCGAGTTCACTTCGTAGAGCCCGAGGGCGAGCCCGAAATTGGTGTTGGAAAACGGCATCTGGGCCTTGTTCCGATAGCCGAAGGGGGCTTTCATCCCGATCGTCTTCCGGATGTCGATCCGGTCGGGATCCTGGACGGTGTAGCGCTTGAGCGCCTGCTTGAGGAGATGGCGCTTCGCCTTCAACTGCTCGGGGTACGCGATGTGCTGCATCTGGCAGCCGCCGCACTTCTCGAAATAGACGCAGGGCGGGGTGACGCGCTTGTCGGAGGTCTTCATAACCGAGAGCATGCGGCCGATCGCGAACCCCGGTTTCGTGTCGACGATCTCGACCTGGACGGTTTCCTGGCTGATCGCGCCCGGCACGAAAACGGCGAGCTGCTCGTGGTAACCGATGCCTTCGCCGTTGATGCCCTGCTTCTTGACCTCAAGCGAGATGATCTCGCCGACGGTGAGGATGTTCGCTTTTTCCATGGTTTCACCCTCCTTCATTATACCAAAACAACGGAAAAAAAACACGCCGGCGGCGTGTTTATTCCTTGATCGTATAGGTGGGTACGAACTTGTGCACCAGTTCCTTGATCTCGAGGTTGTCCAGCTTTTCGAAAGCGGAGCGGATGAACTCGACGTCCGCCTCGATGTCCTTCGGGTCCTGCGTGCGTTCGATGAAGATCTTCTTGTTGGCGGTCGAGATGTGGTCCATCGTCTTGTCGACGAGCAGTTCCTCGAACAGTTTCTCGCCCGGCCGGAGGCCGGTGATCTTGATGTCGATGTCGATGTAGGGACGGCGTCCCGAAAGCATGATCATCTTCTCGGCGAGGTCGATGATCTTGACCGGTTCGCCCATGTCGAGGATGAAGATCTCGCCGCCGCTCGCGTAGGTGGCGGACTGCAGGATCAGGCCGACGGCTTCGGGAATCGTCATGAAGTAGCGGATGATGTTGCGGTCGGTGACGGTGACGGGGCCGCCGGCCTCGATCTGGCGCTTGAAGAGCGGGACGACCGAGCCGTTGGAACCGAGCACGTTGCCGAACCGCACGGCCGAATACTTCGTCTCCGACTTCGCTCCCCAGTGCTGCAGGATCATCTCGGCGAAGCGTTTCGTCGCGCCCATCACGTTGGTCGGACGGACCGCCTTGTCGGAAGAGACGAGGACCATCTTGCGGACGTGGAACTCATGGCAAAGCCGGGCGATGTTGAAGGTTCCGAGGACGTTCGTGCGGACCGCCTCGATCGCCGAATCCTCCATCAGGGGGACGTGCTTGTAGGCGGCGGCGTGGAACAGCAGTTCAGGATGGAACCGGGCGAAGATCGATTTCATGCGGTCGTAGTTGTAGACGGAGGCGATCAGGACGGTCCGCTTGACGGGGACGACGCCTTCTTCGGCGAAGTGGCGGTTGAGTTCCATCTGCAGGTCGTACACGCCGTTTTCATAGATGTCGACGAGCATCACTTCGGCGGGTTCGTAGGTCACGATCTGGCGCACGAGTTCGGAACCGATCGAGCCGCCGGCGCCGGTGATCATGACGCGCTTGCCGTGGATGAACTCGTGGATGCCGGGGGCGTCGAGGTCGACGACGTCGCGCGACAACAGGTCTTCGACGTTGACTTCGAGCAGGGTTTTGGGCGATTCCTTCTTCAGTTCCTTGAACTTCGGGAGACGTTTGATCTTGACCGGCCGTTCGGCGATGATCTTGATGATCTCCTGGAACCGTTCGGAGCTGATGTTGGCGATCGAGATGATGACTTCCTCGATTTTCAGCTCATCGATCAATTCCGGGATCTTCGCGACCGGGCCATAGACCTGGAGACCGGACATGATCTTGCCGATCTTCATCGGGTCGTCGTCGACGAAGGCGACGGGGTAGTTGGTCAAATCGTCGTTGTTGCGGATTTCGTCGCAGACGAGCTTGCCGCCGGCGCCGGCGCCGACGAGCAGGGTGCGCTTGCCGCCGTGCGGCTTCTGCTTGTAGGCGAGATAGCGGATGATCCGCTTGAGCATGCGCGTCCCCGAGAGCAGGAGTCCCTCGAAGACCGCCGTGAAGATGAACAGCAGGTCGGGAATGAAGTAGAAGTTGCGGATGACGAAGAAGAACAGGAAGACCGCGAGGTCGGTGACGATGACGGCGATGAAGATGCGGAACACTTCGTCGAGGCCGACGTTGTCGAGCACGAGCTTGTACATGTCGGCGAAATAGTAGACGAGGATCTTGAACACCACGATGATCGGCAGGACGATGAGGGACATCCGGATCTGGTCGGGACCGATCGAGTCGGAGAACGGCGGAATGATCATCGCGAGGATCGCCAGGGCATAGGTGAGCGCGATGCAGATGGCGTCCGCGACCATGAACTGGATGATCCGGATGTTCTTCATGTATTCGCCGATCGCGAGCGATTTGCCTTTTCGCATGGGTGTCGATTCCCCCTTTCCGCAGTTCTAGTACATATGATTCTATCATAGCGCATCGGGAAATACAAGACGAGGGGCCGGCCTTTGTCCCCTTTTGCCGATGTTTCCGCAATCGAGCATCACAAAAAAGAAGCCGCGTCTCGGAAGACGCGGCGATGCGACATCATGATTGGGCGGGCGGCAGGTCGAACCAGAACAGCACTCCGTCCTCCTTGTTTGCCACGCCGTAACCGGCATGGAGGCTTTCGAGGAGGATGCGGACGATCGACAATCCGAGTCCCTGTCCGCCGTAGGCGCGGGTGCGGGCCTTGTCGACCTTGTAGAAACTTTCCTAGATGCGGGAGAGGGATTCCTCGGGAATCGGCTTGCCGGTGTTGAAGACCTCGACGCGAATCCGGCCAGTTTCGTCGGGCTTGACGGTGACGCCGATCCTCATCTCGCCTTCGACGTGGTTGATCGCGTTGGAGAGGTAATTGTTAAGGACGGTCTGGATCGCGTCGTAGTCGGAGACGACGTCGATGTCGTCGGCGTCGACGCAGACATTGACGGCTTTTTCGGCGAACTTGATCGAGAAGAGCTTCATCGTCTCGTCGACGAG
>CAIMSF010000002.1 GCA_903844055.1 uncultured bacterium | reverse complement strand
CATGCGCGAGTACCTCGGCTTCGTCTTCAAGAACGAAACCGAAGTGTGGGACCATGACGACGATCCGGAAACCGACGACATCATCGCCGACGCCTACATCACCGTCACCCCCTACTACTTCGAAGTCAGCGACAAGAGCGGCGACATCCTCAACCTCGACGAAGCCGTCGTCTACACCGAAGAGGAAGCCGGCGTCTACAGCGATGCTGATGGCGACGAGTTCACCCTCGCCGAGAACGGCGACCTGCTCGACGAAGACGGCGAAGTCGTCATCGCCTCCGCCCTCCTGCTCGACACCCTCGCCAACGCCGAAGCCTACAAGCTTGCCAACTCGCAGTACTTCACGATGACGAAGACCGACAACTTCGACGAAGAGGAAGACGCCCAGATGTTCGATGCCGAGGGCACGCTCGTCTACACCGTCGACTATGCCGGCAAGATCTACGACCTCACCGATACGGACGTGACCGCGACTTGCGGGATCACCCTGAACAAGACCTACAAGACGATCTCGACGATGGGCACCGTCACCGAGAACAACTCCCGCGAGCTCACCGACGCCGAAGTCCTGACCTTCTTCATCCGGATGTACAACTACGTCTATGGCGAATCCCGCGCCGCCGAAGACCTGCTCGACCCCGCCGCCGACGCCGAAGACCTGATCGCCTCCGACAACCCGTACCTGTCGCACAACTTCGTCGACGTCCAGGCGACCCAGAGCGCGCTGGCGACCTACATGTTCAAGACGCTCAACATCCTGAAGGAAGACGCGGTTCCCTACACCGCCTCCGCCAAGAACTACGCCAGTTCGAACGACACCAACTACTATCTCATCTACAAATTGACGCAACCGGAAAAGTTCGACACCTACGAGGTGATGCTCGACCTGATCGAGGCGAACATCCACCTGCCGGCGGAAACCGTCACGAAACTCACCCTGCCGACCACCGGCTGGTACTCCGCGAAGATCACCTGGACCTCCGGAAACAAGGATTACATCGCCAACGACGGCACCGTCACCCTCCCGACGGACGCGGCGAAGGACGTCGTCCTCACCTACAAGATCACCGCGAACGGCGTCACCCGCACCGGCACGATCACCGTCAAGGTGCTCGTCAGCGGCACGACCTCGACGTATGACCAGACCGATCCGGGCACCGCGCCGACCTTCAAGGAACTGCTCGACGACCCGACCCTCTATGAAAACCTCTACAACGACCTCCTCGACCTGACGATGACCGATTCCGAGTCCGCCTCCAAGACGATCGGCGAGAAGCTTGCCGCCCTCCGCACCGCATCCGGATTCAAGATCTACGATTCCTGGCTGACGGTCGACTATCAGGCCGTCGACTCCAAGTTCGTCGGCGAGAAGAAGGGTTCCAAGACCCTGATCGCCACCGTCGACAGCTTCCCGGCCTATCGTTCCGACGACGTCACCGAAACCGGATTCGAAGTCACGGCCGACGACCTCTTCGAGTATGCGCTCACGAAGAACTCCGCCCTCTACATCCTCTACGCGAGCCAGTATGAGGAACTTCTCTATTCGCCCTTCTTCACGGAAGCCTTCGGCGCCCAGACGAACCTCGAGCGGAACAACTCCGACCGCATGAAGGAGATGTTCACCTCCGTGCAGGATGCGAAGGACTACTATTCCTACCTCCAGCAGCTCTACGCTTCCTACGGCATCGACTTCACCTACTCCTCCTTCTCCCAGTACGCCTACCAGCAGTACGGCACGAAGACCGAGTTCGAACTCCTCCAGTACTTCGTCCAGGGCGAACTCCAGCCCTACCTGATCGCCGAGGCGATCGACGTCTACGACCTTGTCGACCTGCTCTATCCGACCGTCGTCGAAGATTACCAGAACTTCTTCTCGCTCGACGTCACCCACCTCATCATCCTGCTTGACGCCGACGAAGACGGCTCTCCGGACGACCATTTCGACTACATCGACAGCCTCTCACCCGCCGACGCCGACACCTACGAGACGAAGCTCGCCGGGTTCGAAGCCGCGATCACGGAATACCTCGACGATGAGGAAAACGACTTCTCGGCGCTCGTCACCGCCTATCGCGCCGCCGCCTACGACGATGTCACCTGGGGTGAATTCAAGCGCTTCGGATTCCGTCTGCTCACCGAAAACCTGAACGTCACCGACGAGGATGACGACACGATCAAGCATTCCCTCACCTACAGCGGCGAATACGGCGTCAAGGACACTTACGTCCAAGAATACATCGACGCGCTGATCTCCCTGTACCAGGAATACCGCCTCGAACAGAACCAGGACCTCTCCGAGATGATGAGTTCGCTCGTCACGACCCAGTTCGGACAGCACCTGATCCTCGTCCAGCCGGGCGACGACTTCGACGGATTCAGCGCCGCGTTCACCGAAACCGATCCCGCCAACCCCGTCTATTCCGAGGGCTCCGAAAACGCCACTGGCGAACCCACCCTCGAACAGGTCAAGCTCTACGCCCTCTACTACTTCTACAACATCGTCTACGACCTCACCGACGCGAACGTCGAGGAAACCTACGGCATCACCGTTCCGAAGCTCCCCGCCTCCGTCAAGACCGCCCTCGAATTCTACTTCGACGACCTGTGCGCCAAACTGTACGTCGTCGGCACCCTGAACATCACGATGGGCGACCGCCTCGCCAACGGGACGACCGCGAACAACGGCTACGGCATCACCGACGCCGAATTCCTCGCTTCGCTCGCCGAAGTCAAGGACGTCTACTACCAGGCGCTGTTCGGCGACTATCTCGAATAACTTCATCCGTCTCCCCAAGGCTGCGACCCGTCGCAGCCTTTTTTTATCATAAAAACCGCGCGGCTGGTTGGCCGCGCGGCGCTTCATAATCCGATGAAATAGTATGCTTCCCGCAAATACCGCTCGTCGTAGCGGAGCGCAAGCGACCAGAGATGGTCCTTCACGTCCCCGATCGTGATCTTTCCGTTCAGATACCGCGAGACGACGTCGACGAACTCCTTCTTTTCGGCATCAGGCACGCGTTTCTTGAAATGACCCCAGACGTGCTGGGCGGCGTTCGCCCGCACCGAGGCGGCCGGAGATACGGCCGCGGCTTCGTCGACGAGCCGATAGAACGCGTCGACCGGATAT
>CAIMSF010000001.1 GCA_903844055.1 uncultured bacterium | reverse complement strand
GGAAGCGCATACGCCTCGACCGCACAATCCTGAAACTAATGAATTATTTTTTTAGCTGATGAAAACCGTCATTACCGGCCGCATGCGGTCGGAAGAGGACATCAATGGGAATCGTACCAACAATATTCCGACGTGTCAAGCACGGGAATATGGCAGTCGTTCCTATTCCACCCGCTTCCCGACGACTCCTTGCCGGCTCCCGATGATCTCGGTCGCGATATTCGTCGGAACCTCGGCATAATGGCCGAATTCCATGGAATAGTTCGACCGCCCCTGAGACATGGACCGGAGCTGCGTCGCGTATCCGAACATCGAGGCAAGCGGCACATCGGCATGGATCTCCTTCACGCGGGCATTCCCCTCCCCGCGGTCGGCCATCTCCTTTATCATGCCGCGCTTCGAGTTGATATCGCCCACGATATCTCCCATGAACGCTTCCGGCGTGATGACGATGACGTTCATGATCGGCTCGAGGATGACCGGTTTCGCACGGCGGGTCGCTTCCTTGAACGCCATGGAGCCCGCGATCTTGAAGGCGGCTTCCGAAGAGTCGACATCGTGGAAGGATCCGTCATAGACGACGACCTTCACGTCGACCATCGGGTACCCGGCGAGCACGCCGGACTGAGCCGCTTCGAACGCTCCGCGGTTGATCGGCTTGATGAACTCGCCCGGAATGACGCCTCCCTTGATCTCGTCCTCGAACTCGTAGCCCTTGCCGGTCTCGAGCGGCTCGACACGGAGCCAGCAATGACCGTACTGACCGCGACCGCCGGACTGGCGGATATATTTTCCTTCCGCCTGGGCGGTCTCACGGATCGTCTCACGATACGCCACCTGCGGACGGCCGACGTTCACTTCGACCTTGAACTCCCGCTTCATGCGATCGACGATGATGTCGAGGTGCAACTCGCCCATACCGGAAAGGATGGTCTGCCCGCTCTCCTCGTCGGTATGCACGCGGAAGGTCGGATCCTCCTCCGCAAGCTTCTTGAGCGCGACGCCCATCTTTTCCTGGTCGGCCTTGGTCTTCGGTTCGATGGCGATGTCGATGACCGGCTCCGGGAAGGTGATGGATTCGAGCAACACCGGATGATCGACGTCGCAGAGCGTATCACCGGTCGTCGTCGCCTTCATGCCGACAAGGGCGCCGATGTCGCCCGCGTAGATGTCCTCGATCTCCTCACGATGACTCGCATGCATGCGGACGATGCGTCCGACACGCTCCCGTTCCCCCTTGGAGGCGTTCAGTACGTAACTCCCCGTCTTGAGCGATCCGGAGTACACGCGGAAGAACGTCAGCTGTCCGATGAACGGATCGGTCGCGATCTTGAACGCGAGTGCCGAAAACGGTTCGTCGTCGCTCGGTCTGCGCGTCATCGCCTCGCCGGTCTTCACGTCCTCGCCCGCCATCGGCGGAACATCTATCGGTGACGGAAGAAAATCAACGACCGCGTCGAGCACGAGCTG
The DNA here is from genome assembly GCA_903844055.1 of uncultured bacterium. Taxonomy (GTDB): domain Bacteria; phylum Bacillota_I; class Bacilli_A; order Izemoplasmatales; family Hujiaoplasmataceae; genus UBA12489. Next base: position 789 of record CAIMSF010000001.1, on the reverse strand, counting down.
CACGCCCTTGTTGCGAAGCGCCGTTCCGGTATAGACCGGCACAAGACGCGTTGCGATGACCGCCTTGCGGATCGCCGCCTTGAGCTCGTCGATGGAAATCTCTTCACCGCCAAGAAACTTCTCCGTAAGCGCGTCGTCGGTCTCGGCGACCTTCTCGACGAGCCTTTCGCGCCATTCTTTCGCCTTGTCGGCCAGTTCTGCCGGAATCTCACCTTCGATCACGATTTCGCCCATCGGACCGTCGAAGGTATACCCCTTCATCTTGAGAAGGTCGACGACGCCGTAGAAATTCCCCCGCTCACCCATCGGAATCTGCATCGCTACCGCGTGCGGCGTAAGCCGGTTCCAGATGGACTCGAGCGCCACGGTAAAATCGGCGCCTTCCTTGTCGATCTTGTTGATAAAGCACATGCGCGGCACCTTGTACTTCTCGGCCTGGCGCCACACGGTCTCGGACTGCGGCTCCACCCCTTCCTTACCGTCGAAGACGACGACTCCGCCGTCGAGGACACGCAAAGAACGCTCCACTTCCACGGTGAAGTCGACGTGCCCGGGGGTGTCGATGATGTTGATCTGATGGTCTTTCCAGAAACAGGTCGTCGCGGCGCTGGTGATCGTGATGCCACGTTCTCGTTCCTGTTCCATCCAGTCCATGGTCGCCTCGCCCTCGTGCACCTCTCCGATCTTGTGCGTGATGCCGGTATAGAAAAGGACGCGTTCCGTCGTCGTCGTCTTTCCCGCGTCGATATGCGCGATAATACCGATATTACGAATCTTCTCGATAGGCTT